>JADJUW010000001.1:1561250-1862500 GCA_016716835.1 Myxococcales bacterium
GTACGATGAATCGGGC
This sequence comes from Myxococcales bacterium, assembly GCA_016716835.1. Classification (NCBI taxonomy): domain Bacteria; kingdom Pseudomonadati; phylum Myxococcota; class Myxococcia; order Myxococcales; species Myxococcales bacterium. The sequence goes on from JADJUW010000001.1 coordinate 1,561,267, forward strand.
TACTGCTATGGCGGCGGCGGCATGGGCGGCGATGATGGCGGTGGTGGCGGTGACGAGCCGCTTCCACTCTAGCGCCTGCAAGCCTTAGCGGGGCGACGACCCCACAACCGCCACATGGCGGTTTTTTTGTATCAATTGTCAGGTCAACTCGAGGAGCAGCTCACCGGTTTCAACCGATTGGCCGGCGGCAACGCGAATCGCGGCGATGGTGCCGCCCCGCTCGCTGGCGATCTCGTTTTCCATTTTCATGGCCTCCAGCACAATGACGCCGGCGCCAGGGGCAACGACGGTGCCCACCTCGTGCAAGATCTTCACGACCTTGCCGGCAATTGGCGCCAGCACGCGCTCGCCCTTGGCGGCCTGCCCGCCTGCTGACTTCGCCGCCAGCCGGCGTTGATGCGTGCCTTCCATGCTTACCAGCGCATGGACAAGGCCGCTGACGACCAACGTGCTGCCACGGCGCGCCTCAAGGTCAACCACGAACGCGCGATCGCCAAGTCGCAACGACCATTGCCCGGGACGAATCATCACGGCGTCGACGTCATACGTGCGATCGGCCACCGCAACCCGCAACAAATCGCCCGCAACGGGCGTCACACTCACGGGTACCTCGACGTCGCCGATGACCGCCGTGAGCTCCTTTTTCATGGCCGCATCCTACCCCAGCCACATGGCGCATGGTAGCCAGCTGGGGTGGCGTCTTTTCTTGCCGAGGCGGTGACATCACGCGCGATCTTGCTGTGCGTTGGCCCGGGCGGCGTTGGCAAGACCACGTCCTCGGCGGCGCTCGGCCTCGCTGCGGCGCGCGCTGGCCGCCGCGTCTTGGTCGTCACGATTGATCCCGCCAAACGCCTAGCCGATTCGCTTGGGCTCGAGGCGCTCGGTCACGAGCCCCGGCTGGTCGATCCCGCGCTCATCGCGCCGGCGCCCGGTGGTGAATTGTGGGCGATGATGCTCGACCAGAAAAAGCGTTTGACGACGTCGTGCGGCGCTTTGCCAAGAATCCCGAGGCCGTGACGCGAATTTTTGCCAATCCCATCTATGCCCAGCTCTCGCAAAGCCTGGCTGGTGCGCACGAGTATGCGGCAATGTCGACCTTGCAAGAGTTGGCGGAAAAGCGCCAATACGACCTCATCATCGTCGACACGCCGCCGAGCCGCCACGCGGTGGATTTTCTCGACGCACCTGCCAAGCTCGGCGAATTTATCGACTCACCGGCGATCGAGTGGTTTCGCAAGCTGCGCCCAGGAAGTGGCAGTGGGTTTTCGGTCCTCGGGCGCTCGGGCGCGTTTGTCTTGTCGCGCCTGGCGCGCTTTGTCGGCAACCGCTTTCTCGAAGACCTCGCGGTGTTCATCACCGAATTTCACGACGTGCTCGGCGGCTTTCGCGAAAAAGCGACGTCGACGTATGCGCTGCTGCGACGCCCCGACGTCGGGGTCATCGTGGTTTCCAGCCCCGAGCCGTACGCGCTCGCCGAGAGCCGGCAATTGGCGGCGCGCCTGGTCGCCCACCAGGTGACCATCATCGGAATGATCGCCAATCGCGTGCATCAGCCGCAGGCGCTCTCGGGGGCGCCCGACGCGGTGAAGGCCGCCATCCACGACGTCGCGATGCAGGCAGGCTATAGCGTCGACGCGGCGACGCGCGCGACCAGCTCGTTGTGGCAGGCGTATACCAACATGGAGGCCCTGGCGCTGGCTGATCAGCAGGCGCTCGCGGCGGTCGAGCGCGAGCTTGGCGTGCCGATGCGACAGGTGCCCGCCGCCGCGCGCGACATCCACGACGTCGCCGCGCTCGCCGACGTGGCGGCGCAACTCGTCGCGGCTTAGGTCTATGACAACGCCTCGCCCTACGAGATGGCAGTGGCCGCCGGTGCCTAGCGTCATCACCGGGGCCATCGCCTCGTACGTGCCGTTCATTTGCGCCCAGCTCGCGAGCGCGGCCGAGACACCGATCGTCATCGTGTGCGCGACGCGTGATGAGGCGCTGCGCTTGGCGGCGCATATTGAGTGGTGGCAGGGCGTCGCAAAGGCGGCGTCGGCACCCGGCGCGGTGATTGCGCTATGTGCCCCCAGCGGCTCGCCCTACCTGGAGATGGCACCCCATCCCGGTGATGATGCGGCCTTCATGGCCGCCCTAGCAGCCGCTGGCAAAGCGGTGGCTGGCGACATTGTCGTGCTCGATACGACGACGCTGGTGCACAAGACGCTTACCCCGGCCGCGCTGGCCGCGCAATGCGCCACGCTGGCGGTTGGCGAGACGCTTAGCCGCGATCAATTAATTGCGCGACTCGCGAGCGGCGGCTACCAGCGCGCCGCCGTCGTTGACGATGTCGGCACGTTTGCCGTGCGCGGCGGCATCGTCGATATCTTTGCGCCAACCTCTACGCGGCCGCTGCGGGTTGAGTTTTTCGGCGACGAGGTCGAGTCGCTGCGCACCTTTGATCCGCTCACGCAACGCACCGTTGCGACGCTAACCCAGGCCACGCTAAGCCCGGCGCGCGAGGCGATCGTTACCGACGCGGACGGCGTGAAGGCGCGCCTCTATGAATTGGCGGATGCGATGGTGTTTCCATCCCGCAAGACGCGCGAGCTCGTGAGGCTCATCGAGGAAGATCCAGGGTTCGTTGGCAACCACGCCCTGCTGCCCGCGTACCACGCCAGCCTCACCGAGGTCGCCTCACATCTGCCCCCGCGCGCGCGCTTGGCCATCGTCGACGAACAGGCCTGCGCCGCGGCCATTGAGCGCAGGCTAGCGAACCTGCATGCAGAGCACCAGGAGCGTGTCGCCTCCGGGCATCTGGCCTTTCCACCGCTCGCGCACGTCGCCGACGAGGCGTGGTGGCAGGCGTGGCGCGCTCGCGCGGGCGTGGCGATCGAACCCTTTATGCTGGTGGGCGACAAACGTCCGGTGCTGGCGGCCGCGGTCGACGACCTATCGGCGTTTCGCCGCGCGATGATTGGCGCGCGCACGCAGGGGTCGCTGGCGGCAACGTGGCAGGCGCAGGCGCAAACGTGGCGGACGTTGGGCGCGGAGGTCATGCTGGTCGGCGAAAGCACCAGTCGGCTCGAGCGCTTGCGTGGGCTGGTGGCCGACGCGACGGCCGGTTCGGCACCCACGGGCATCGCCGCGGCGCACGTTGGCCCGATCGAAGAGGGGTTTAGCTCGCCGCGCGATGGCCTCGTCGTCGTCACCGCGCAAGATGCGCTGGGCGACAAGCGACCGACGCGCGCGCGGCGCGACGGAGGGGCGGCGGCGCGCGCCTTGCGCGGTCGCATCGATTCCTTTCTTGGGCTGGCCGCCGGCAGCTACCTCGTGCACCGCGTGCACGGCGTGGGGCGTTACCAGGGCCTGGTCAACTTGCCGCTGGGTGATGGCGCGCCACCGACCGATTTTCTCCACCTCGTCTATGCCAACGGCAGCGTCTACCTGCCCGTGTATCGCATTTCTGAGGTCGAACGCTACGTCGGCGCCGACGCCTCACCGCCCAAGCTCGACAAACTCGGCGGCGAAACTTGGGCCAAGTCGAGGCACAAGGCGTCGCTGCAAGTTCGCGCACTGGCCGAAGAGCTGCTGCAGCTTTACGCGCAGCGGGCGGCGCTGGCGGGGCATGCGTTTGGCCCTGCGGACGATCTATTTCGCAGCTTTGAGGACGCCTTCCCGTATCAACCAACGCCCGATCAACAGACCGCCATCGACGCCGTCTTGGCCGACATGGAGCGGCCACGGCCGATGGACCGCTTGATCTACGGCGACGTCGGCTACGGCAAAACGGAGGTCGCGCTGCGCGCCATTTGCCGCGCCGCGACCGATGGCAAACAAGTCGCCCTGCTCGCGCCAACCACGGTCCTGGTCGAGCAACACATGCGCACGATCACCGAGCGCTTCGCAGCCGTGCCGGTCACCATCGCGAAGCTGTCGCGGTTTCAGTCCAAGCGCCAACAAGATGAGGTCGTCGCCGGCATCGCCACCGGCGCCATCGACATCGTCGTCGGCACGCATCGCATGTTGTCGGCCGACGTGCGATTTCCGCGCCTCGGCCTGGTCGTCATCGACGAGGAACAGCGCTTTGGCGTCGAGCACAAGGAAAAGCTCAAGCGCTTGCGCACCTATGTCGACGTGTTGACCCTAACGGCGACGCCCATCCCGCGCACCTTGCACGTCGCCTTGGCCGGTTTGCGCGATATGTCGATCATCGCGACGCCGCCGGAGACGCGGCAGGCCATTCGCACCTATATCGCACAGCCCGACCCGGCGCTCATTCGCGATGCCATTCGCCGCGAGCTGGCGCGAGGTGGCCAAGTGTTTTGGGTGGCGCCCCACATCGATGCAAGGAGCAGCGCTGGCGCGAGTGCGGCCGCGAAGCCGAGCCCCAAAGGCGCGCCAACCCTCGCCGGCGAACCCTTCGATCGCGGCATCGAGGCGTGGCAAGCCTACCTCCAGGTGCTGGTGCCCGAGGCGCGCATCGCGGTGGCGCACGGCCAACTCACCAGCGAAGCGCTCGAGCGCACCATGGTCGGCTTTATCCAGGGTGAGTTCGATATCTTGTGCGCGACGTCGATCATCGAATCGGGCATCGACATTCCGCGTGCCAACACCATGTTTGTCGCGCGCGCCGACCGCTTTGGGCTAGCGCAGCTCTACCAGCTGCGTGGGCGCATTGGCCGATCTGATCAAAAAGCCCAATGCTACCTGCTGGTGCCGCCCACCGGCCAACTAACCGAACAGGCTCGCAAGCGCCTCGAAACGCTCGAACGACACTCCGATCTGGGCGCGGGCTTTCACATTGCGGCGGCGGATCTCGAGCAGCGCGGTGGCGGCGAGCTGTTTGGCCCCAAGCAATCGGGTGCGATCGCCGCGGTTGGCTTTGATGCGTACGTCCGGCTGCTCGAGGAAGCGGTCGCCGAGCTGCGCGGCGAGCCCTTGGCCTCGGCGCTCGATCCAGACGTTACCACCGACATTCCCTGTTTTTTGCCGGATGACTATCTGCCCGATGTCGGCCAACGCCTAGACCTCTATCGTAGGCTTGCCACGGCGGCCAGTGGGGCCGAAGTGCAAGAGTTGCTCGACGAAACCGTCGATCGCTTCGGCGTCTTGCCTGCGCCGGCGGTAGCGCTCGGCCAGCTCATGCAAGCGCGCGCGCTCGCACGAGACCGGCGCATAGGCCTTGTCGATGTTTCGGCAAAGCGCCTGGCGATTGCCTATGCGGCAGCGAGCAGCCCGCACGATTCCCCTCCGCCCACCCCGCCGCCGCCGTGGAAACGGACGGCCGATGGCCGCTTCACCCTGCCATTATCGGGCGACGATCCGCTTGGGCAGGCGCGGCAAGCCTTGCTAGAATTGCCGGCGTGACCCCAACGAGCATGTACCGCCTTGCCAGCTTGGCCGGCCTAGCTGGATTTGCCTTGGCCTGCGCGGTCGTCGGCAGCAGCTGCAAAGACGACGCCCCAGGGCCCGTCACCGCCACCAAGGCCATCAATACCGCGCCCGCCGGGGACGACGAGGTGCTGGCGACCGTCGGCTCCGAGGTCATCACAGTCGGTGAACTAAACGAACAGCTCGCCGCGCAGTCGCCGTACATTCGCACCCGCTATACCTCGGCCGAGCAAAAGCGAGAATTTCTCGAGGCCATGGTCCGGTTCGAAATCCTCGCGCAAGAGGCGGTGCGCCGTGGCCTCGACAAGGACCCGCAGGTTGTCCTTGCAACGAAGAAGGCGCTGGCCGAGTTGCTCGTGCGCAGCAAGTTTGACGATGTCGTCCTGCCTGAGACGATCACTGATGACGAGATAGCCACCTATTACCAGGCGCACCTCGAGGCGTTTATTACGGTCCCGGAGGTGCGCGCCTCGGCGTTGGTGCTCGCGACCAAGGCGCAAGGCGACGCGGCCACCACGCTGGCACGCGAGCCGGCGCAGGCTACTAATGAAGCCTTCGCCAAGCTCGTCGATGAAATGTCGCTGCACGCGGAAAGCAAGCAACGCCGCGGCGACCTGCGATATTTCACCCAGGCCAACACGGACCTCCCCGCAGCGGTGGTGGCCGCCGCCTTTGCGCTGCCGGCCGTTGGTTCAATCAGCGACCCGATTAAAACCGGTGACGCCGAGTATTGGATCTTGCGCCTGACCGATCGCCGCCCAGCCCGACAAAAGGAGCTGACCGAGGTCAAACAGGAGGTGCGCTACCGCGTCTACGATGAAAAACGGTTGGCCGCGCGGCAGGAGCTCGTGGAAGGTTTGCGTGCTGGCGCCAAAATCGAGATCGACCAGGCCGCGCTAGGCAAGGTCGTGCTCTCGCCGCCATCGACCGCTACGCCCGTGACGGGTAAGCTGCCGGCCACCCCTCCATTGGCCACGCCGTGATCGCCTGCTGAGAGCCGCCTTTTGGCTACCCGGTACGGGCAACCTTGGTTGCTGTTTGGAGGTCAAAGCGCTACACCATGGCCATGAATCACGCGAGGTTATCGATGCTGTTGGCCGGGGCTTTTGCGGCGGCGAGCCTGGTATCGCAGGCACCACCTCAAACCGCCGCGGCGCAGCCACCACCCAAGGCCAAGGCTGCCAGCAAGCGCATCCTGCTCGATCGCATCGTCGCGGTCGTCAACAACAGCATCATCCTGCAGAGCGATCTGCAGACGCGCCTCTCTCCTTGCGAGCGGCGAGGAGGCCGCCAGCGAAGACACGAGGCGCTCGGAGGCCATGCGCGCGCGGGTGCTCGACGACATGGTCAATGAAGAGCTCATTTTGCAGGCCGCCGATAAGGCCGAACTCGATGTCGACCCCGCCGAAATCGACGCGCACATCGCCGACATCAAAACCCAATACGAGCTCGATGACGCCGCGCTCGAAGACGAGCTGCGCAAGCAAGGCCAGTCCATGGCGGGCTTTCGCAACGACACACGTAAACAGCTGCTGCGCTATCGCGCCATCAACCAACAGGTAAAACCAAAAATTGATATCACGGAGGCGGACGTCCGCGCGCGCTACGACCAGATGGCACGGCGCGCCGATTCAGTGGCCGCCGTATTCGTCGCCCACATTCTGGTCGCGGTCGCCGAAAATGCCACCGTGAGCGAACGCGAGGTTGCCAAGGCCAAGGCCGTTGCGATCAAGAAACGGCTCGACGCGGGTGAGCCCTTCAAAACCGTGGCCGCCGAGACCTCCGACGATGCCGCCACCAAGGCGTCCGGCGGCGAGCTAGGCTGGTTTGAACGCGGCACCCTGGCGTGGGACTCGATCGTCTTTGAGATGAAGGTTGGCGAAACCAGCGACCCAGTCGCGGGCCCGCAAGGATTTCATCTCCTGCGGGTAAACGACAAGAAGACGTCGGCCGCCGGCGACTATGACCAAGTCAAGGTCTCGATCAAGAATGACATGTGGCGGCGCGAGGTAGAAAAGAAGACCAGCGAATGGATTGAAGAGCTGCGTCGCGACGCCTACATCGACATAAAGTAGGCCGCCCTACCCACTCATCGCCTGGACGCAGGCGCAAACCCCACGTACCATGATGGTGTGTCACATCAGCCGCGTTCCCATCAGCGCTTTAGCTTAGAGCTCGCGGCGACCGCGACGATCGACGGCGCGGCCATCGCGGGCCGGCTGCAAAACCTGTCGGTTGGAGGTGCGTTGTTGGTATGGACGGCGCCACCTTCCAATCGACTCGGGATGGGGCTGCGCTTCGAGCTGACTTTTTTGGTGCCGGCTCCCGAACCCATTGGCATCGCGACCACGGTCACCGTGCGTTGGACGGCCGAGAATGGCGTCGGCGTGCAGTTCGACGGCCTGCGCGCAAAGGAGGCCTTTGCGCTGGGCAAGTATCTCGCGCTGCTTCCACCCGACGCGGCAACGACGTAGCCTGTGGTTGACCGACGCTGCCGTGACCGGGCCTGGGCGATTGGGCAGGCAAGCATCACTTACCTCGCCACCAATCGTGGTTACATTCGCCAGGTGCTGCGTCTCTTGCTCGCGATCTCGCTATGGGCCGTGGGCGCGCCCGCCGCCTTGGCCTCACCAACTGCGGTCGTCATCAACGCACCGGCAGACCGGTGGCGCGAGCGGGCGCAGATCGCCAAGGTCGCGCAGACTACGCTCGCGCGCATCGCCGCCGACCAACCAACGCTCGCCCCCCCGGCAACCCTTGAGCTAAGGCTGGTCGTGGACGCTTCCGATTTGGCCGCGGCGGCCCCCCCAGGTTGGCGCGTGCCCGAGTGGGCCTCCGGTGTTTCATTTTCCGGAACTAATATTGTGGCCGTCGCGCTGACCCGCAACGGGGCAGCCCTGCCCTACTTAGACACGGTCGCCCACGAGGTTGCCCATGCCGCGCTCGATAGCGCCTTACGCGAACGCGCGCCACGCTGGCTACACGAGGGCTTCGCCGCGCTCTATTCGACCAGCGATAATTGGGCGCACATGACCACGCTTGCCGGCATCGCCTGGTTTGACAATGCGACGCCGCTGCACCAACTCGACGCCACCTTTCGCGCGCATCACGTCACCGCGGGGCGCGCTTATGCGCAGAGCTACGATTTTGTCACGTATCTAGCTGAGCGCGGCCGCTACGAAGACCAGGACGACGACGGCGACCCGTGGCCGTTCCGTCGCTTTGTCGCCGCCCTGGCTGCCGGCAAAACCGGCGACGAGGCCGCCGTCGCCAACTTTGGCGCGCCGCTCTCGACGCTGTTTGAACAATGGCAGGCGTCTTTATCGACGCGCTATTTTTTGCTGCCCGTGGCGCTACTGTCGAGCCTGTTTTGGGTCCTCGTGTGCCTGCTCTTGGTCTTGGCCTGGTGGCGCAAACGACGCCATGCCGCGCGGGTGTTGGCGACGTGGGCCGCGCAGGAGCGCGCCGACGACGCGCTACTTGGCAGCGTCGAGGAACGCGACCCGCAGGTCGTGGAGCAGCCGCTGCAATAGCGCGTCTTCATTTTCGGTCAGGTTGCCCTTGGTCTTGGTCTGAAGCATCGCCAGCACGTCGATGAGAAAACGCGCCGTGTGTAAATCCTTGGCGATTTCCTCGCCCGCGGGCGCTGGGACCTTGCCCATGGAAACCATCGCCGACGAGCCAAGCGAGACGATGTGCATCGAAAAATCGACGGGACCCATGTCGGAAGCAGCTGTCATGCCCGGCATGATAGCCGGTTTGGCCGCCGACGTCACATCACCGCGCGATACGTCCACCAGCTGCCGATGGCGATGGCGATGGCCCCCGATAGCGCGATCGTCGCGCGTCCAAGGGGCGCCCGCCAGGCGGCGAGACGATCGAGCCCGAAGCACACCAACATGGTAGCGACGCCCATGCTCACCATAGCGCCCACGCCAAAGGCCGAGGCATAAGCAAGTGCGCCGCCAGGCGTCGAGGCCTTGGTCGCAACTAGCACGGCAAGCCCGCCGGAACCCGCGAGGCCGTGCAACATGCCAATCATCAGCGAGCGCGACGCCAAGGCCATCGCGCCGACGTGGACGTGACCCTGCTCGCCCGTGTGCGCGTGCCTTCGCCTACCGTGCGCGTGTTCAAATCGCGGCCCTGCCGCCATAGCGCGACGCGCACGCAATACGTTCCCAACGCCAAGCGCGATCAACATCACGCCGACGGCGCCTTCGAGCCACCCTTCGAGAGCGGCGGGCGCGTGCCAACCAAAGACCCAAATCGCCACCATCACCGCAAAGAGCGCGGCCGCATGTCCGAGCCCCCAGCTCATGCCAAGGCCAAGCGCGCGCCACGGCCGTTTTTCATTGGTGACCATGGTCGAGACCGCCGCCAGGTGATCGGGCTCAAATGCATGCGAAACGCCAATGGCCATGCCAAGCGCGACCAGCGATGCGCTCATGCGACCTTCGTCAACGTGGCCAGATGCGACGCCAGGCGCGCGATGCCGGCGCGAATTTGTTCGATCGAACACGCATACGACAAGCGTACGTGGCCCGGCGCGCCAAACCCCGAGCCCGGAACGATGGCGACGTGGCCGGTCTCAACCAACCAATCGCACAGCGCGACGTCATCGGCGAGCACGCGCCCCTCTGGCGTCTTGCGCCCGAGATACGCCGAAACGTCAGGAAACGCATAGAAGGCGCCCTTGGGCTCGCGGCAAGCGACCTCAGGAATGGCGCGCAGCAGCTTCACCATTTCAAGGCGCCGCTCGTCAAACGCGCGCCGCATGGTCTCCACGCAGGCCTGCGGCCCCGTCAGCGCGGCAATCGCCGCAACTTGCGCGATATGGGTTGGGTTCGACGTCGACTGGCCTTGCAGCTTGTTCATCGCCGCAATCACCGACACTGGCGCCGCCGTGTAGCCTATGCGCCAACCGGTCATCGCATAGGCCTTCGACAGGCCATCGACTAAAATCGTTCGCGCCGCGGCCTCGGGCGATTGCCGCGCGATCGACACATACTGGGCATCGCCGTAGACGAGCGAGCGATAGATGTCGTCGGAGACAACCAACAGGTTGTGCCGCACCACCACCTCGGCAATGGCCGCCATCTGCGCCGCGCCAATCACCGCGCCGCTTGGATTGTTGGGCGTATTGATCACCAGCATGCGCGTGCGCGGTGTGATCGCCTTTTCGATCGCCGCGGCGCTGACCACAAAATCGTCAGCCGCGGTCGATGGCACGATGACCGGCACGCCGCCAGCTAGCGTCACCATGTCGGGATACGACACCCAATACGGCGCGGGGATGAGCACCTCATCGCCGGGGTCGAGCAGCGCCATAAACACGTTGTAGAGGCTGTGCTTGGCGCCGGTTGAGACCTCGATATTGGCCGCCGTCAGCTCGACGCCGTGCACCGAACTAAGCTCCTTGGCGACGGCTTCGCGCAGCGCCACCAGCCCCGCGACATCGGTGTACTTGCCCACACCCTTGTCGAGGCCCACCCTCGCCGCCTGCTTAATATGCTCGGGCGTATCGAAGTCTGGCTCGCCGGCGCCAAAGCTAATGACGTCGACGCCCGCCGCCTTGAGCTTGGCAGCTTTGGCCGTGACGGCCAAGGTAATGGAAGGCTTGATGGGATCGAGGCGCGAAGACGTTTTTAGATTTGGTTGCATGCTTACTTTCTGGCCGGGCGCTTACGGTGCCTTATGTGCCGGCGCGCCGAGCCGTGCGGCCAAGGCCGCGGCGACCGCAGGCGGCACCAGCCCCGACACGTCGCCACCGAAACTCGCGACCTCTTTGACCAACGATGAGCTCACGTAGTGATTGCGTTCGTCGGTCATGAAAAACACGGTATCGATGCCGGGGGCCAACCGCCGATTCATGTGCGCGAGCTGAAATTCATACTCGAAGTCGGCCATCGCGCGCAGGCCGCGGACGATGACGTTCGCGCCCTGCTGCTGACAAAAATGGACCAACAAGCCATCAACCGTGGCGAATTCGAGGCGTCCGGCGAACGCCGGCGATGCCGCGCGGATGAAATCGATGCGCTCCTGCAACGAGAACATCGGCTCCTTGCGCGGATTGGTGGCGATGGCGACCGTGATGCGTTCAAACACGTCGAGCGCGCGTCGCAGGATGTCGACGTGGCCATTGGTCATCGGGTCAAAGGTCCCGGGGTACACGGCATTTGGTCTTGGTGTCATGGTGCCCCCATTGCATGTGGTCGAAAAAACGAAATGGCGGTGTCGCCGTAACGCCGCGTATCTTTTTTTACCAAAAACGCGTTGCCTTCGGGCAATTGCTGACGCGATTCGTGCTCGACGATGACGACGCCCGCCGGCGCAAGGTGCCCCGGGCGCAGCGCGGCAAACGCCCGCGCCACATCGTCGGTGCGATAGGGCGGATCGAGAAAAATCCACTCCCAGCAAGCCTGGGATTTGAGCAAAAACGACGCCACGTCGGCGATGACCACCTCAGGCCTCGCACCCAGGAGCGCCGCGTTGGCGCGCGCCACGCTAATCGCGGCGGGCGCGCGATCTACCAGGGTTGCCGCGCCAGCACCGCGAGACAACGCCTCTAGCCCAAGGGCGCCCGAGCCACAATACAAGTCTAAAACCCTCGTTTGGGGGCCTGGTGGCCCGAGAATCGCGAAAATCGCCTCGCGCACTTTTTCCGAGGTGGGGCGCGTTTGCCCGCCGCCAGGCGCCCGAATGGGGCGCCCACCCCAGATGCCGGCGACAATGCGCATGTTGCATGCCTACCATATTCTTCCTAGTATGTCGGAGATGTCGACACGCCCCATGAACGTCGCTGGCTGGCTCTTGGCCCACCTGCAGGCCAAGCCACTTCCCGGCGATGCCCGGCCCGCCATCACCGACGATGTCTCGAGCATCAGCCGCGAGGGGTTGGTCGACCAGGTGCAACGCACCTCGGCGGTGCTCGCCTCGTTGGGGGTCGTGCCCGGCGATCGCGTCGGCCTGATGATGCGCGACACCCATGCGACGGTCGCGACGCTGCTTGGCATTTGGCACGCGGGCGCGGTGGCTGTCCCCATCTCCGAGCTCGCGCGTGCGCACGACGCGACGGCTGATTTGCAAAACGCCGGCGCGGTGGCGATCTTCGTCGACGTCGCGACCGAACAAACGATCGAACAAATTCGCGCCCAGCTGCCCAAGCTGCGGCACGTGCTTAGCCTCGGCCGCACCGGCGTTGACGATGAGCAGCTCACGGCCTTGCTCGCCGGCGCCACCCCACGGCTGCACGCGCATGAAAGCAGCCCCGATGCGCTGTGCCTGCTTATCTACGGCCGTCACGACGATCCGGACCAACGCGCGGTGGCTCACAGCCATCAATCCATCATTTCCGGCTGTGAGCTCGCGCGGCGCGGCCCGTTGGCCCCGCTCGCAAGCGATACGTTGCTGTCGACATTTCGGCTTTGCACCGCCGTCGGTCAATGGGCGGGCATGCTCGTGCCGTTGTCGGTCGGCGCGCACCTGCGTCTCATCACGGAGCAAGCCAAGAGCGATACGATTCGTCTGCTGGTGCAGCGCGATGCGCCCACCGTGATCTGGTCGACGCCATCCCTGTTTAGCCAGCTGGTGCGCGATGCCATTGCCAATGGGTGGGAGGCCTTTCTCAGCGGCGTACGGCTCGCGGTCGCCACGGGCGAGGCCATGCCCGATCGGCTTGCGTCGGCGGTGAGGGCGCAGCTCGGCACGCCGTTGCTGGTTAGCTTTAGCATCAGCGAGATGTTTCACCCCTTGCTCATCGCGGACGCGTCGTGCGATCGCGATCAGGCTGGCGTCAGCGGCAAACCCGCCGAAGGCGTCCAAACGCAAATCGTCAACGAACTCGATCGCCCGGTCGGCACCAACGAGATCGGCACGCTCGAGGTGCAAAGCATGTCGATGGCGCCGGGCTACTGGCGTCAGCACAAGCTCCACGCGGTAAGCGGCAATGAATGGCTGACCACCACCGACCGTTGCTTTCGCGACGACCTCGGCAACTACCACTACTGTGGTCGCGTCGACGATTGGTTCAAGGTCGGCGGCAAGTGGGTCGCCCCGTTTGAGATCGAGCGGGTGCTGGGCGCTCACGACGCGGTGTGGGAATGTGCCGTCATCGGCTCCACCGGCGACGACGGCCTGCTCAAGCCGCTCGCCTTCGTCGTGCTTAACGTCGGGTTTGCGGCCTCGGACGATTTATCCGAGCAGCTGCGCCAGCACGTCAAGCATCATCTCGCGCCTTACAAATACCCGCGGTGGATCGAATACGTCGACGCCTTGCCGCGTGGTGCCACCGGAAAATTGCTGCGTTACAAACTGAAATCGACCAAACGCCGGCGCGTCGAGACGCTGACGCCATTGTGAGGTCGCGACCACGCAACCGTGACGTGATGCTATGAACGCGACGCCCGGCGCGCCAGGACTGTGGTGGGCGCTAGCCCAAATGACGGGGCAGGCGCCGCCGGTCGCCCTCGCGGCACCGTATCGCGCGGCCATCGCGGCTTTTGCGGGGGCGGTGCCGGCCGGCAAACCAGCGCGCGCCCAATTGCTTGCGCGCCTGCTCGCCGACATTGCCGCCCCGCCGATCGCGCGGTATGTGGCGCAGCTCGATCCGTCGTGGCGCGAGCATCTGGGCGAACTCATCGAGCCGCGCGTGCTGGCGCTCGCGTTGGGCCACGAGCAGGCCACCACCCCGCCTGAGCCGTTGCGGGCGTGGGCCATTCGCGCCGCGGCAGTGGCCTTTGCGCCTGGCGCGATCCTTGACGAGACAGCGGGCTGGCTGGCTCGTTACACGGACGGCCCGTGGCACGAGGTTCAAGACGCGCTCGCCCGAGATGCCGCACGGCACCTCGCCGATGCGGCGGCGGCACACCCGGGTTTACTGCCCGCCATGGCCGACGTAATGGCAGAAGCGCGCGACCACCAAACCCTGCACCATGCCGGGCACCGGCTCGGCCGCGGCGAGCCAGCTGCGGCGCTACCTTGGCCAACCACTCGGCGGGGCGCGCTGCGCGCCTTTCATGCCTGCGCGTCGCCCAAGCGGCTGCTCGAGGTGGCGGTACGCATGCTGGCGCCCTTGCCGATGTTACGGGCACAACGCGCGCGACTCGCCCATCGCTTGCCGCGGTCCATGATACCGTTGCTACCGTGACGCAGGGTCGGGTGGTTGAGGAGCAAGTTTGGACCGCCGAACGCCAGGCCGCCGAAATCGTGCGGCAGGCAAGTCTCACCGCCACCGAGATCATAGATGCCGCTCGCCGTCAGGCCGAGGAGCTGCGCGCCGCCGCTGAACACGAGGCTGCCACGCATGCGTCAGCCTCCAGCCGAAGCGATGCCGCGCGAGCCGCAACCGCGCCTACGCCGCATGGGTCCGTGTCGGAGGCCGTTGGCCTGGTCCTTCGCGCCGAGCTCGCTGATGCCGCCCTTGGCGAGATCGTCAAGATCGCGCGACTAGGTGGTCCCCCGATGCTCGCCGAGGTGGTCGGCTTTCGCGACGGCGCAGCGATCTTGATGCCCCTGGGCGATGCGTTGCATTTGGCACCTAGAGCGGCCGTGTGGCGAACCGGTGCGCCAATGCAATTTCCTTGTGGCCCCTCGCTGCTCGGTCGCGTGATCAACGGCCTTGGCGACGCCATCGACGGCGGCCCCCCTATTGACGAACCCTTGTGGGCGGTGAGTCGAGCCGCGCCGCCGGCGCTCGCGCGCGCGCCCATCACACAGCGCCTGGCCACCGGCATCCGCGCCATCGATAGCTGCGTCGCGCTGGGCGAAGGGCAACGCATCGGGCTGTTCGCCGGCGCGGGGCACGGCAAGTCGACGCTCTTAGCGCAACTGGCGAGCACCGGCGATGAGCAAGAGCTCGGCGCCGACGTCGTCGTGCTGTGCCTGGTCGGCGAACGCGGACGCGAGGTGCGCGAGTTTACCGACCGCGTCCTCGCCCACGCGCGCCACCGCACCATCGTCGTCTGCGCCACCAGCGACGCCCCGAGCTTGGTGCGCGTGCGCGCTGCCGAGGTCGCAACCGCGACCGCCGAATGGTTTCGAGACCGCGGTAAGCGCGTGCTGCTGCTGGTCGATTCGATCACGCGCGTCGCGCGGGCGCAGCGCGAAGTAGGCCTTGCGGCCGGCGAGCCCCCGACTCGACACGGCTATCCGCCGAGCGTCTTTTCCGTGCTGCCTCGCCTCATCGAACGCGCGGGGCCCGCCGCGGTCGGCTCGATCACCGCCATCTATACGGTCTTGGTCGCGGGGGGCGACTTCGATGAGCCTATCGCCGATGAGGTGCGTTCGCTCCTAGATGGCCACATCGTGCTCGATCCACGGCTCTTCACGCGTGGGCATTTCCCCGCCATTTCGCTCATTCAAAGCGTTTCGCGCGTGATGGCCAGCGTCGTCACCCCCGAGCACGCGGCCGCCGCGGCCAGCCTGCGCCAATTGCTCGCCATCTATGAGGAGCATCGCGACCTCATCGCCATGGGGGCCATTGTGCCGGGGCAAAACCCAACGCTCGACCGGGCGCTCGCCCGCATGCCGCAGATCGACGCGTTTCTGCAACAGCCACTCGCCGGGTCGACCCCGCCGCCACCCTCAAATTTGCCGCATCTTTTGGCAGCGCTAAAATCGTTGGTCGGCCCGCCAGGTCTTCATGATATGACTACGCGTGGCATCCCCCCAGTCGGCTAGCCTGCTGCTCCCCACACCATTTGTGGGTCGACAAAAAGAGCTGCTTGCGTTGCGAGACTGCATCGCCGCCAGCCCCTTGACGCTGTTACATGGCGCCAGCGGCATCGGCAAATCGAGCTTGCTCGCGGCGATGCTGCGGGCCTCGCCAATCGCGCATGTGGTGTGTGCCGTCGCGCCGGGACAGTCCGCCGACGCCGTACTATCTCGCGTGTGTCGCCACATCGGCACCGGACGTTATGGCCTCTCGGCCAAGATGCAGAGCGAGGAGCTGCTCATCGTCATCGAGGCGGCGCATCGCTTGCCGGCGGGTGCGCTCGAGGCGATCATTGAGCAGCTGGCGCCAGATCCAACCTGGATGGGTCGCGTCGTCATCGCCGCGCGCGACGCGTCGCCGCGCGCCGACATGCCGCGCTACGTCGCCTCGATGCAGCTCGGCGCGATGCCCCGCGAGGAGGCGCAGGCCGCGTGGCAGGCGTGGCTCGAGCGCCACAAGACTGCCGCGGCCCCGACCATCCGCGAGGCGTTCGCCACCGCGTACGCCGCCGCGCTCGGCATGCCCGAGCGCCTACGGCTCGCCCTGGGCGAGCTGCTGTGCGACAAGCCTCGCCACCAGCTGCATGCGCTGACCGGGCCCGAGCGCACCGTGCTCGCCGCGTTGGCTACATGGCGCGAGCCCATGACGATGGCAACCTTGGGCGCGCTCGTCGCCCCGCTGGGCGCCTTCGATGTCTTGTGCGCGCTCGATCGCTATCAGTGGATCGACATCGACGAACGCGGCAGCGTGGCAATCCCTGATCGCTTTGGCGAAATGCTGCTCGCCGACCTACCAGCCGATCTTCTCGATGCCACCAGCGCGCGCGTGGTTGCGCAGCTCGCCGCCGAAGATACCGCCGACATGTGCGCCCCGTTTGATGCCGTGGAGCGGCTGCGCGAACGCACCGTGCTACGCCTGCGCCAAGGCGAGATCGATCAGGCCATTGCGGACGTGACGCACCATGCGGGCGCCATCTTGACGCTGGGTGCCTCGGTTGAACTCGATGAAATTATCTCGGCGATCGGCCAGGCCACGGCGCCCGTGCTCCGCGCGACCAAGCTCGACATCGCGGTGCGCGAGGGCCGCATCGGAGAGGCCGGCGCAATGCTCGAGCTCCTCGGCGACGCCTCGCAAATTTCGCTGCCACTGCGCGCCTCGGTCGAGATCGCGCGCGGCAACCTCGCCGCCGCCTATGCCCTCATCGCGGCGGCTTGGCACGATGAGAGCTGGCGCAATTCACCGCAAGGCGCCCGTAGCTGGCGCCTGCTGCGGCGCCTAAGCCGACTTGGCAGTCCGGTCGCCCTGCCCGCCCCAACGTCGCAAGCCCCCCTGGTCGCGGCCTTGCTTGAGACAACCAACGCCGAGGACGCCATGGCCCTTGGTGACTTCTCTGCGGCGCGCCACCACGTCACTCGCGCGCGGGGCGCGCTCGCGATCATGCAAGGGCCTGGGGAGGACGGCGGCGCGCTCGGCTTTGAGCTCGATTGTCTGTATGCGCGCTGCCTGCTCGGCGAAGGCCTCTTGCTCGAGGCCGCGGAAGAGACCGCGCGCATCGATGGCGACCAGCGCCTGCTCCACTATGCCGATGCCCGCCTGACCGTGCTCACGTTGCGCGCGGTCTTGGCGCGCGGCCGCGGCGATACCGATGCCGCGGTGGGCCTATTGCGTGAGGTCAGCCGTGCACGTCGGCGCCACGGCGACGAGCTCGGCGCGATGTTGTCTGACGGCGAACTTGCCGATACCTACCTGCTGCGCGGCGAGTTAACCCAAGCCGTCGAGCTCGGCCGCAGCCTTGGCATGCGCCAACTGGGCGATCTGGGCCAGGTTTGCCAAACCATGGCGCACGCGATCATCGGGCGCGTGTTGCGCCTGGAGTGGCGCCTCGCCGAAGCGCAGATTCGGCTGCAGGCCGCCGTCGCGACGCGGCTCTTGCCTTTTGGCATGCGGCGGCGCGCCGAACGCTGGCTAGCCGATACCAATGCGAGGCTGGCGGGCACGCCAACCTCAGCCTCGCCTGCCGATGACATTTCTGATTGGATCGCACGCGCCGACCACCTCATGACGCTGGGCAACAACACCGAAGCGTTCGCGCTGGCGACGCGCGCCGCCACCGAGTCCGAGCGCCGCGGCGCCAAGGCGCTTTGCGCCAAGTCCTTCGCGGTCCTCGCGCGCATCTTGTTTCTACGCGCCGACACGGTGCAGGCCGAGGCCGCGGCAAGCCGCGCCGTGCGCGATGCCGCCGCCACCGGTGTGGTGCAGGCGCGATGTCATGGCCTCTTTGTCCTTGCCTCGACGCGGCGCGATGCCGGCGACACCAAGACCGCCATGACCTATGCGCGCGACGCCTTCGAGCTCGCAGGCAGCGTTGGCCTCGTCGTCGAACGCTTGGTCGGCCACGCCGCCTACGAATCGCTCGCGGGCAGCCCGATCGCGCTTAGCCCCGAAACCACGTTTGCGATCACCATGTCGACCGAGGCCCTGTCGGCGGCGCGCTCCTTTGCGGCCCAGCTCGGCCTTGGGCGGCAAAACGCCGTCGAAGTGATCAATGCCCGCGGCGAGCGCACGCATCTCGCGGCCGCCGGTCCCGACATGTTGCGCTATCGCGAGCGCGCGTTGGTCGTCGACGGCACGCGTGACGAGGTGTGGATCGGTGGCGAACTCATCGCCGATTTGCGTCGGCGCAGCCTGCTGAAAAAGCTGCTCTTCCTCTTTTGTGACCGGCCCGGCACGCCAATCTCAAAAGAAGAGATCGTCCGCTTCGTGTGGGAGGTCGACTATCACCCGCTGCGCCACGACGCCGCCATCTTCACCAACATCATGCGGCTGCGCAAGCTGCTCGGCGAGACGGGCCCCAAATGGCTGCGCGGCGACGAAACCGGCTACACCTTCACGCCGCCCGACGACTACCTCTTCGTCTCTCGGGGCTGATCCGCCTATTTGCTGGCCTGCAAAAACCGCGACAGCACGTGCTTGGTGCCAATGCGCGCGAACTGCACCAAGATCTTTTGCTTGTCGCCTTTGCCTTCCACCGACAGCACGCGCCCCTGGCCAAACATCTGGTGCTCGACCAGCCCGCCCACCACAAAGGCCCCGCCCTCGCCCTGCCCGCCGGGTCGCGACGTCCCGCCGGCCGCGTTAAACACCGGCTCTTCGAAGACGTCGCGTTGATCGTATTCGTCGTAGGTGCGCGTGCGCGCCGCGCCGCCACCCTGGCGCGGCATGCCGAGGCCACGCGCCATCACCGGCGCGAGCCGCTGACCACCGTCGATCATCGTGCCCTTGCGCGCGCGCCTGCCGCCCTCGCCAAAGCACGCGTCGGGAATGTCGTCGATAAAGCGCGAGCGCTCTTGAAACATGATGCTGCCCCACACCCGCCGCGTCCGCGCATGCGTCATCACCAAGCGCTCCTTGGCGCGCGTGATCGCGACATACGCCAGCCGTCGCTCCTCTTCGAGTTCCAGCACGTCCGAGACACCCTCACGCCCGCGCAGGCTTGGAAACAGCCCATCCTCCATGCCCGACATAAACACCACCGCAAACTCGAGGCCCTTGGCGGCGTGGATGGTCATCAACGTAACCGCGTCTTCGTCCTCGGCGCCCTCCTTGTCGGCCGGCGCATAGAGCGAACAGCGCTCGTCAAACTCCGAAAGCGTGCCTTCACCGCCGGTGTCTTCATCAAAATCCGACGCCATGGTCACCAGTTCGGCGAGGTTGCGCACGCGATCGATGCCCTCCTCGCCCGTGGCCTCTAGCGCCGCGCGCAGCCCCGAGCGCTCGATCACCTGAATCATCACCTCGGCCACCGACGCACCTGGCTGCGCCGCCGCCGCCAGCTCGTCGATGGTCGCGACAAAGGCCGCCACCTTGCGCCGCGTCGCCGGCGTTAGTCCTGCGCCGAGCCCCTGCGCAATCCGCCGCGCCGCCTCAAGCAGGCTCGTGCCTTCCGCGCGCGCAAACGCCCGCACCCGCTCGATGGTGGTGTCGCCAATGCCGCGCGCCGGCACATTAATGATGCGCTCGCAGCACAGGTCGGTGCTCGGATTGGTCAGCATGCGCACATAGGCCATCGCGTCCTTGACCTCCTTGCGCTCAAAAAAAGACATGCCACCGACCACCACCGCCGCAATCCGACGCTCACGCAGCTGCTCCTCGAGCACGCGCGACTGCGCATTGGTGCGATATAAGATCGCGATATCCGCCAGCGATCGGCCAGCCTGCACAATGCGCGCGATCTCCGTCGCGATCAGCCGGGCCTCGGTGCGCTCATCGCCGGCCTCGACCACCTCGAGCGGCTCGCCGCCCTCATGCGCCGTCCACAGCCGCTTGCCGTGGCGATCAACATTCTTTTCGATCACCGCGTTGGCCGCCTGCAGCACCACGCTGGTCGAGCGATAGTTTTGTTCGAGGCGAATCACCGTCGCGCCGTGGTATGCGCGATCAAAGTCCAAAATATTGCGTGGGTCTGCGCCGCGCCACGCATAAATCGACTGGTCGTCGTCACCCACCACCATCAAATTTCGCGTCGCGGCCGCAAAGCCGGCGACGAGCCCAAACTGCACCCGATTGGTGTCCTGGAACTCGTCGACCAAGACGTAGCGAAACCGCGTCCGCAAGGATTCCCCAGCGGGGGAGTCTAGCAGCCGCAGCACGTGCGCCAAGAGGCCATGAAAATCCGTCGCGTTCTCCCGCAACAGGGCGGCCTGATACGCCGGACAGGCAAGATGCAGCGCCTCATCCATGGGCTCGCCGGTGACCAACGTCGCTGGGTCACCGCCCGTGCTCTGGATGCGATCCATCGCCCATAGCACGCTCTTGGTGGTGTGGGTCTCGGCGAGGCCGAGCTCCTTGAGCAAGCGCCCGAGCAGCTTGGTCTGGTCATCGACATCAAAAATGGTGAACGTCTGAGTGAGCCCCACCAGCGGCGCCAGCTCGCGCAACAGCCGCGCGCAAATGGCGTGAAACGTTCCAATCCAAATCCGCCCCGCGCGCGCGCCCAGCTGCCGCGACAGGCGCTCCTTCATCTCGCGCGCTGCCTTGTTGGTAAACGTCACCGCCAAGATTTCCGAGGGTGGCACCCCCGTATCGACCAAGTGTGCCACGCGCGACACCAGCACCCGCGTCTTGCCGGTACCAGCGCCCGCGAGCACGAGCAGCGGACCGTCGACATGATGGACCGCCGCGTCTTGCTCAGGGTTTAAACAGGAACGCATTGGCTGGGCATCTTTCGGTGTACGGCTTCGCTTGGTCGGTTACATACCAAAGCGTATGCGCCCTCCCTCGCTGCAGGCGTGCACCGAAATCTACTCCAGCCAAGTGCGTTCTGTGTAGGCTAAAGTAGCGTTCGGTATACTAAAAGGAAAGGCGGACGCCAAACCGCACCGACAACGGCGCGCCGCGGCTGGTAGTGCGACCGAAGTTCTTGTTGCGAATTACCGGCACTGGACTGCCAGGCTCCTTGCCGTTGTCGTCGAGCGCCTTGAGCCAGATCAAATCTTCATAGCTGCCGCCGATGATCGGATTGGCAAAGTTGTTGCGCTCCGACCCGTCCGTATAGATCTCGTCAACCGAACCCTGCTCTTGGCGATTGTAGACGTTGAACACGTCGCCAAACACCTCGAGCTTCATGCCGCGCGACAGGCTGCGCCCATAGGCAAGCTTGAGATCGACGCCGTGAACAAACGACGTTCGCCCCATGGCGCCCCGCGGGAGCAAGAACGATTCGGCCGGGCCATAAAGGTGGTGACCACCAATCGCCTCGACCGGCACGCCCGAAAGCGCGCGCGCCCGCACGCCAAAGGTTAGTTCGCCGGCTTTCTTCATGTCGTGGGTGTAGTAGCCGTCGATCTTGATGTAGTGCGGCCGATCGAGCGGCAAGGCGCCAACGCGGTTGCCGAGCAGCTCAATGAGATCGTACTGCGACGAGATGTTGGGGTCGACCTGGCCGTTGTCGTAGGAGATGAGGCCAGGGAAGTTGCCGCGGTGCTGCGCGTACGTGTAGCTGCCCTGCATGTAGAACGCCTTGGAAAAGCGACGCGTCACGGTAAATTGCAGCGCGTTGTAGTCGCGGGTCGGCTTATCGAACAGGCGGATGCCGCGATAGAGGGCAAGCTCCTTCTCGAGGCGCTCGACTTCTTCGGGCGTGCCGGCGGCCGCGAGCTGCGCGAGGACCTTATCTTCCTCGGCCTGGCTCCACTCGCCCGGGTTGGCGATGATGTACGTATCCGCGCCGTCCGTCGAGACGTCTTCGATGACGCGACCGAGGCGGCGATTTTGCAGCGTCACGCCGACCTTGAGGTCGTCGACGAGTTCGTATTCAACGCCCAAGACGAGTTCGTCGAGGTACTGCGGCTTGATGCCAGGTGCCACATAGACGCCGGCGGCGCCAATGAGCTGTGCCTGATCCGCCGTGGCATTTTCATCCACTAAGCAGCCCGTGCCGTTGGGGCCACCAATTAGTGGGTCGGTCGCGCCGCACGAATTGCCGCCGCCGGTCACCCCAAAGATTTGCCGATACGAAGACTCACCGCCGAACGAGCGGAAGTTGATACGCAGCGGAATCGCCTCGTAAAAACGGCCCCAGTTGGCAAACAGCTTGGACTTGCCTTCCTTGGTCCAGTCCCAGATGAGGCCAACGCGTGGCGCCCACAGGTTGTTGAGCTCCATGGCGTTCTTGCCGAGCTGACGCTTGGTAAACGCGTCAATAGTGCCTTGCAATTCATCCGCGTAGCGCAGCGCCTGCGACTCATAGCGCATGCCGACGTTGAGCGTGAGGTTTGGCTTGATTTGCCACGAGTCACGCAGATAGCCCGAGTAGTTGACCGTGCGGCTCTCGACCGTGGTGCCCTTCGAGCCCGCAACGCCGCTGAGGAAGTCGCACTCAAACGAGACCGGGTTGCCAAAGATGTCGACGCGGCCGGAATCAACGCAAGTATTATCAAAGCGCGTGTCGGTTGAGTTTTCCGGCTTGAGCTGCACCCAACGATTGACGATGACGTAACTGCCCACGACGTTTTCCAAGTACGCGCCGCCCGAGAACAGGCGCAGGCTGGTCAGCGTATTGTCTTCGTAGTCGCCGCCGAGCTTGATTTCATGGTTGCCCTTGAAATTGAGCCGGTGCGTGACGTCGCCCTTGATGGCTAGGCGCGACTCGGACTCGGTGCCGTAGGTGCCTGGGCCACCAAAGGCATAAAACGCCCGCTCGGTAACCGGGCAGTTGGCGATAAGTTCGTATGGGTCATCGGCGGTGCCATCTTCACAGCCAGCCTTGACCAAACCTGATTCGTTGCCCAGCTCGATCCAGTTGCCGAGGGTACCTTCGCGGAGAATCTGCTGGGGCTGCAAATTGAGCGTCTTATCGCGCGCCGAGACGTTGGTCGACGCAAAGTGATACCCCGCGCCAACTTGGACCTCGGTCTTGTCATTGTTGAACTTGGACGTCCACTTGCCGCCGATATCCATGGTCAGCTGCTTGATGTCGACGGTCATGTCTTCGACCTTGCCAAGCACGGTGCCGCCCTCGGCCTTGCCTGGCAGCGCGATGACCGAGATCTGGCCCTGGTGCTCTGGCTTGGGCGCAAAGTTCACCTTGCCGAGCAGGTTAAACGACAGCGAGTCGCGCTGCACGACCTTCTCTTCAACGACCTCGGTCAAGAAGAAGCCGGTGTCCGGATCGCGGTCGAACGCGCCGTCTTGGTTGAGCGCCTTGCCCGTGGTCTGGTCGAATTCGCAAGCGGACAGGGTGCCGTCGTCGTTGGTCGCGCGGCAGTCGGTACGGCGATAGACCGCGCGATTGACGTCGACGAGCGAGTAGCTCGGCACGACGCCGACGTAGAACCATGCTTTGTCCTTGATGATGGGGCCGCCCACTTCAAAGCCGAAATCACCTTGAAAGTTTAGGTCGGTGCGCGGCTGAATGGAGTTGACCTGGCTCGGCACGCGCTCGGCGTCGGCGACGAGAAAGCCAGGCGAGATGTAACCAAACACCGAGCCCGCGAACTCGTTGGTGCCGGTCTTGGTGACGACGTTGACGACGCCGCCCGTGGCGCGGCCATACTCGGCGTTATAGCCACCTGTGATCACTTCGATTTCTTCGATGAATTCGTTGATGACGGGGCTGCCAACCGTGCCAAATTGCAGGCCGGTCGTGTTGACGCCGTCGACGACGTATTGGTTTTCGAGCGAGGACGAACCCGAGAATGAGACGCCCACGCCGTCGCCCTGCGAGCCAGCGGCGGCCCCAAGCGTCGACTCAAAGTCGCGACCAGGCACCGGAATCTTAGTGTAGTAGTTCTTGTCGATGGTGATGCCTTGGTTGGTCGACGTGACGTCAACCAGTTGCCCCGACGACTGCACCACGATGACTTCGCTCGCCTTGGTGTTGATGGTGCGATAGAGCGGCGTGGTCTTATTGACGCCAATCTTAACGTCGCGCACTTCCACGGCGGATTCGCCGAAGTACAAGGTGACCAGGTAGGTGCCAGGCACGAGGCCGGTCAGGCGGAAGGAACCGCCGTTCTCGGTGATCGCGGTCTCCGTGATGTTGCTGCCCGAAACCGCCGTCACCGTGACGCCGTCAAGCGGCGCGCCGGTTTCGTCTTTGATGACGCCCATGAGGCCACCGGTCGTGCTGCTTTGCGCGTACGCGGCATGCGGCGTGACGGCGGACGCGAGCGCCAGGGTGGCCGCGCCGAGCGAGATAGCAGATAAGATATTTCTAAATGTCATGGTCTGCTCCTGTTAGTTGGCCGTGGTGAAGGTGAGGCTGAACGGGCCAACGAACGACTGGCCAAAAATGTTTTTAAGATCGGAGTCGAACACGAGTTCGTATTCTTCGGTCGCGTCGAGCGTGGCGTTTGGATCGACCAAGAACGTGCGCGGCTCGGTGGCGTTGGGGGTGATCGTCACCGCGACATCGGCGCCGCCGACCTCGCGCAACGTCACGCCCGCGGCGAGCGTGTCGGGATCTGGAGCGATGGTGAGCGTGAGCGAAATCGTGATGTTGCGCGCCACACCGGTCGCGTTGTTGAGCACCGACTGGTTGCTCACGCGCCAAACGTCGGTGCTAAACGAGATTTCGCCGAGGTTATCTGGGCTTGAACACGAAAAGTCTTGCTCTAGCCATTCATTGGTGTTCGGCGCCGCGCCGGCGTCGACGAGGAATTCATCATAGGTTTCAAACACGTCGGCCGCGCATGGCAGCTCGCCCTGCTTATCCGTGACGGTTTCGTCGAAGGCAAAGGTGCAGGTTGCATCCGTCGGCAAGCCGAGCGAGGGGCGCAGCACGAGCGCAGGGCCCATCGAGAGAATGCTCGACGTAATGTCCGCCCCGAACGAGGGTGGCTGCTGGTTGCCGGACGGATAGTAATAGCTGCCGATGCTGTCGAGCGGGACCTCGATGCCATCGCACGTGATCGTGACGGCGCTCGTAATGAACTGACGCGTATCTGCGGCAAAATCGTCGTTGTCGTCGAGGATGCCGACGGGATTGGCGGGGTCTGAGCCGACGCATACCGCGTATTCGCCTTGGCACGTGGCCTTGATCTCGTCGGGCTTGCCGGCGCAGCGGGCGATGTCGTCCGGGGTGGCGCCGAGCGGCACGCTGTCGTAGTTGTCTTCGTCGACGATGCCAGCGCACGCGATTTCTTCGAGCGCGTTGCCGATAAGCAGCTCATCGAACACGACGCGAATGGCCTGCGAGGCATCGGCCGTGGCGTTCTCGCCGGTGCGGTTGTCGCATTCGATCGCGTCCTCGTCGGAGTCGCAGCCAATCTTTAGAAAGTGGTCGCCAAACGCGAGCTGCGCGCGACGGTTCACGAAGGCATTGCCCACGGGCACGGCCTCGGTGATGTAGACTTGGCGAATCATCGGCGGACCTTCCGGCCGCAATTCGGTTGGGCTCGACAGGTCAGAGCAGCTCGCTGCGCCGCACGCCATGGCAAGTGCAACACTCGCCACCGTAAGATTTGGCATTCGTTGATTCATTGGTTCCTCTTGCGCTCCGTGTAAACCCTGGGCTTGTACTTGGCAGCCGCCTGATAAGTCAAGCCTTCGGGAAGTTTGTGTCACCCTCTTGTTGCAGAGCCGACACTAGCGAAATCGCGCACAAACATGAGCATTTACGCCTAACCCCTGCTAACGCGCTGCGTACCTAAGGCAGCACCTTTGAAGCGCGCCCAGGGAGCGATCTGCTCGGCTGAACCGCGCTCCGGATTGGAGTGAGCGGTCACCACGGCAAAGTGTTGCGTTTTGCTACGGTCCTGGCCGCGCGCTACCGAAATCTATGGCGCCGCGGGCGCCGTGCCGTCAGTCGGCTCTTTGACCTTGATCGCGATCTTAATTTCGTCGCGATTGTTGGGGTCGCTCGCCATGCTGCGCAGGGTGTCCATGGCACCGGTAACCTGCCCCCAAGGGACGTTGTCATCCGCATCGACAAACACCACCTTGTCTCCCTTAAGGCCATCCAAGATCGGCCTCATGGTCGTCGCTAAATCGCCAAGCTTAAAGGTGCGCTCGCTATCGCCGTCGTTAAAAATGACCTCGGAGTTTTCCTTCACCAGCACGGTCAATTGCTTGTTGTTGGTGGCCAGGATCTCGTTGTCGTCGAGCTTGCGCGGCACCTGGACGGTGATGCGCTTCATCATGATTGGCATGGTCACGAGAAAGATAATGAGGAGCACGAGCACGACGTCGACGAGCGGCGTCACATTAATCTCGGTGCGTATGCCGCCACTGCCTCCACCTGTGTTCATGCCCATGGGTATCTCCTTCTACGTGCTAGCTACTTGAGCTCTTCGGCGGTCGCGATATCAAACGACACGTTGGGCATGTCTTTGAGCGCAATGATGAGCGGATAGACTTGGTTATAGGGCAGCGAGCTGGAGGCCTTCACGAAGACCCGCCCCTTGCCCGCTTCGACCTGCGAGGTGTCCCAGGCGCGCTGGATGCGGTCGCGGAGGTCTTTTTCGACCGCCGGTGTCAGCTTTTTCGCCGCGCCCTTGTCGCTTAACATCTCTTTGTCAAACCAGATGTTGCCGTCGGCATCGAGCGCCACCACGGGCTGCTGCTGGTCTTTTTCTTGTGAGTGAAACTTGGTCTTGGGCAGGTCGGCAATGTCGCGGCCGCGGGCCATCATCGGCGCGATCACCATAAAGATGATGAGCAACACCAGCACCACGTCGACCAGCGGCGTGACGTTGATGTCGTTGCGAACCGCATCGACCTTTGGCTTTTTTGGCAGCCGACGCCCGGCCATGTTACGCCCGTCCTTCGAGCAGCACGAAGTCGACAAATTCCGACGAGACGTCGTTCATGTCAACCGCGATGCTTTCGACCTTGGTCGTATACAAGTTAAAGTAAATCGCCGCGATAATAGCGACGAGGAGACCCACGGCTGTCGATAGGAGCGCTTCGGCGATGGCCGGACCGACGGTGTCGATGGTGCCGCCGCCCTTGAGCAGACCGAAGGCGTTGATAATACCGAGCACGGTGCCGAACAATCCGACGAACGGCGTAATGGTGGCGACGGTGCCGAGACCGCCCAGGCCCTTGCGCAGGTTGAGGGTTTCGCGTTCCTTGATGCGGTCGAGGGTGCGGTTGAGCGCGTCGATGACGTCAAATTCGCCGACGTCGTTAGGGCCGTACTTGGCCTGCGCCGCTTGGCCCGACTTGACGGCCTTGAGCGCGCCTTCCATGACCCGCGCAATCGGGCTCTTGGTGTGCGCCTGCGCCTGTTGCAGCGCGGCGTCCATGTTGCGGCTCGACAAGGCGGCGCGCAGGGCATGCACGTAGCCAACGTTCTCGGTCGTCGCTTTTTTGAAGGTCGCGTAGCGCTCAAAAATAATATAGAGCGCAAACAGCCCCATCACGATCATGAAGATGTTGGTGAGAATCACCGGCACACTCATGTGTTTGACTAGTTCGACGAGATTGAAATCCATGGCTAACCTTTCAAGAAGTGGCTATATAAAATCTGGTAAAGAAAACTGCAAGTCCAATATGTTACGCGTTGCCGCCGCAAGGCCGCAGGGCCCTACTTTTGCATGTAAATAAACTGCACCACCGAGCACGTTGGCACGGCCTTGCCGTTGACCAAAAACGCCCGATACCGCCACTTTCGCACTTCGCCGAGGATTTTGCTGTCATAGGAGGCAAACCCGGTGCCGCCGCCAACTTTGGTTGCCGAAGAAACATTGCCGCTGGCATCGACGCAGACCTTGACGCTGGCGATTAGGCGGCTCTTGCCGGAGCGCGAAATCTCGAGCTTGGTCATGTCGTCGGGCTGAATTTGTTCGTTGCCCGAGATGCGGTTCGCCTTAAACGCGGTGGGGGGCACGGTTTGTTGGGTTGGCACGGGCGGTGGTGCGACCGCCGCCACGCCGGTTCCGCCGACCACGCCGCCAACCACGCCACCGGCGACGCCGCCTTCAACGCCGCCCTCGACGCCATCGGCTTCGCCGGCATCTTCGGGGGTATCGAGCGATTTTTCCGGTTCGGCCTTCTTGAGCACCGGTTGCACCGGGGTTTCGACTTTGATTTTCTTGACCGTCGGGACCACTTCGGTTTTGGGCTTGGCGCCGCCCTTGGGTGGTGGCGGCGGCGGCGGATCGCTGGCCGGGATGGCGTCGACGTCGATGCCGCTGCGAGGCATTGGCAGCTTGGCAATCGACCACACCGAGCGGACCTGGACAATCGTCAGCGATAAAATCGCGATGATAATCCCTGGCACGACAAATTCTTTGCGGCGTTTGTAGGTTAGGCCTCGGTCGTAGTTTTCGAACATGCGTTCCTCCAGTTAGGGCGTTGGCTTGGCAGCGGCGGCCGCTTCCGCCGCCTTGGCGGCTTTGGCTGCCTCACCAAATAGAACGCGCCAGCGCCCCATATAGATCTCTGACTCGGCGACGTCGATGGCCATGGCCCAGGAGGGGCCGTGGGAGGCGCCCCGGAAGGCGTACAAGTTGCCCAAGGTCCCGACAAGTTCGACATTTTTAGGCTCAATTTGGGTGCCGGCAATGAGGTAGCCCAGCGCCAGGTCGGCGTTGGCGATGCGCTCGTCGCCAACCACCTTGGCGATGTCCCGCAACCGCGCCTTGGCCATCCGACCTATCATTAGATAGGCGGACACCTTGCCATTATCGGGTGCAATGTCGGCCTCTTTGGCAAACCAGCCCACGGCCGCTTCATAGCGCCCGGCCTCGAAGTTAATCGCCCCCAGCTTGCTGAGGATTTCGCGGCTTTGCGGCGCGGCGGCGTGTTCTTTTTCCCAATAGGCAATCGCCTTGTCGTAGTCGCCAACGCCGGTCCACAGCTTGGTGATGATGGTGCGAATTTGGTTTTCGCTGGGGTGGCGGTCTAGGTAAAACTGCAGGTGTTTGGCGGCCTTATCGGCCATCGCCTTGTTTTCCGGCGTGGTGTCGCCGGGGCGAAACTGCTTGTAGCAAACCATGCCGAGGTTGAAATGCGCGATTTCCAGGTCGGGCGACGCCGCGATGGCCTGGTCGAGCAGCGCCTCGGCCTCTTTGTATTTTTGCTCATCGTGCAGCGTGGTGGCCTCTTTGACCTTGCTGCGCGCGGAGTATTCCTTACAGCCGCCTGCCGCTGGTGCCATAGCAAGCACCAACGCGACTGCCACTAGCGATTGCCATCGTACATAAGCCGCCATTGGGGGTCGGACTATAGGGAAAGGAGTGCGGTGCATCAACGACTTTCTGGTGTCTTTATGTAGCATTTATCGGCTTGCGACAAGCCAGTATGCGCTAGCGCGCGCTAACACCATCGAGACCTGGGGCGACAAGGTGACACGGCGAATAGAGTGGCTACTTGGGGAGCCGCATCGGGATATGAATTAGATATCGATCGAGATCGGCCTCGCCGGGCGCCGGCATGGTCGTGCCGACCGCGCCTCGGCGCATGCACTCGGTGAACGCGCCACGCGCCGAATCTGCAATGTCGCGGGTGGAAAACGAAACATCCGTGACCGTGAGCTGGCCGCTCGCCACTTGCACCACGAACGCGGGTTGCACCAGGGCATTGGAGCCGCGCGCCTCGCGGGGCAGCTCGCTTGTGCATTGCGCGAGCACGGGCAACATCGCCGTGCCGAGCGCAGCGCCGGTTGGCGTCGCGACGCCCTTGAGATCAAATTCGGTGCCCGGCGGGATCGGATCCGGGACATCGCGCACGCCATGCGTGGTGCGGTCTTGCACGATCGCGCCGCTCTTGGTGACGAGCACCGGCGGTGGCTCACCATCCTTAATCGCGGTGGCGCCGGGGTCGAGGCGATCGGTGCCGGTTGCGCGTTGCGCGACGCCGGCGCTCGGCGACGTGCGCGACGACGACGGCCCATCGCCAGCGCGCGCGCGCAGCAGCCACCAAGCGATGATGGCGACGCCGGCGAGCGCGATGCCGATGATAAGCCGGCGCGCAACGTTTGAGCTATCTGCCATGGCCCTACCCTACAAAGCGCGGGCGGGCGACGCAACGCGCGCGCGATGAGTTATCATTTATGGCATGGGCCAAGTTTGGGTGGTGGACGACGAACAGTCCATGCGCGAGTTTTTGTCGATTTGCTTGCGCCGCGCTGGCCATGACGTCGTGCTCTGTGAGTCGGCCGATAAGGCCTTCGAGAAACTTAGCCAAACCGAGGCCGCGGAGCACCCCGACGTCGTCGTTACCGATTTGCGCATGCCCGGCAAGCTCGATGGCATCGGCCTGCTCACTGCAATGAAGGCCGCGAATATCGCGAGCGAGGTGATCTTGGTGACGGCATTCGCCACCGCCGACACCGCGATCGCCGCGATGAAGCTCGGCGCTTATGACTACCTAACCAAGCCGTTTAAGATCGACGAGATCAACGCGGTCATTGGCCGGGTGATGGAGAAGCGCGGGCTGATGCTGCAAAACGCGGCGCTCAAGGAAAAGGTCGAGGGCAAGGTGCGCCTAGGGCGCCTGCTTGGCAAGAGCCGCGCCATGCACAAGGTGTTCGAGCTGATTACCAAGATTCACTCGACCAAGACCAACGTGCTCATTACCGGCGAGAGCGGCACCGGCAAGGAGCTGGTGGCGCGCGCGCTGCATTCGGAAAGCAATCGCCAGGCCGGCACCTTTGTCGCGGTGAACTGCGGCGCGATTCCCGAAGAGTTGATGGAATCCGAGCTGTTCGGCCACGTTAAAGGTTCGTTCACCGGCGCGCACCAAGACAAGGTGGGTTTGTTTAAGCAGGCCAACGGCGGCACGCTGTTTCTCGACGAAATTGGCGAACTCGGCCTTAGCCTGCAAGTAAAGCTGTTGCGCGCGCTGCAAGAGCGGCGCATCAAGCCGGTCGGCTCGGCCGAGGAAAGCGAAATCGACGTGCGCGTGGTGGCGGCGACTAACCGCGAGCTCGAGGCCGAGGTGGCGCGAGGCGCGTTTCGCAGCGATCTTTATTACCGGCTCAATGTGATTGAAGTGCGCTTGCCGCCGCTGCGCCAGCGCCGCGAAGACGTGCCGCTTTTGGTCGACAATTTCATGCGGCGTTTCGGCGCGGAGCAAGAAAAGCAAATTCGCGGCATCACGCCCGAGGCGATGCGGCTGCTCGAGGCCTACGATTTTCCCGGCAATGCCCGCGAGCTGGAAAACATTATCGAGCGAGCGGTCGCCTTGTCGAGCGGGCCGACGAGGGACGCCGATGTGTTGCCGCATCTGCGCGCGGCGATTTCGCCGGCAGACTTGTCGGGGCAGTTTTCGCTGGCAACGGGCGGCGCGGTTGGTCCGGCGGGGCGGCCAGCGATGAATTTCCCGCCGACGGTGTCGACCTCGACCGCCTGCTCGCCGATTTTGAGCGCGGCTGGGTCACGCGCGCGCTGGAAAAAACCGGCGGCGTCCGCAAACGCGCCGCGGCGCTGCTTGGCGTGAGCTTTCGCTCGCTGCGTTATCGCTTAGACAAGCTTGGGCTTGATAAGGGCGAAGACCTTGAGCATGCGCCCGGCCCTGGCGAATCGACGATTCCCGGCAATCGCCCGGCGCGTCCGAGCGGTGGCGATGACGGCGGCGACCAGGCGTAGGGCGCCGCGCGGCAGGTTTGCGCTTACGGGACGTATTTGGCGCGCGTCGTGCCCGAGCTCCAGCTCGTGCCGTAGTAAATGTATTCTGGCGCCGTCGCGTTGCGATTGTCGTCGCACAGCGCGACGACGACATACCAATTCTGGCTCGCCGGCGCCGTGTTGGGAATGTGGTCAAACGGCTTGGTGGTGGCAATGGCCGAAAACGTGCCCGGCCCCCGCCGCGCGTCATATAGGTGCAGGCGACATCGGTGATGCTCGGCGCGACCTTAAGCGGCGCCCAGCTGGTAACGCCAGCGGTCTGCCACGGGCCCTTGGTGCCGTTGAGGTTGGCCTGCGGCACGCCCATGGTATCGGCGGTGGTGAAATAGCGCCCCATCTCCACGGCATATTGTTCCTGCCGCGTGCGGATGTCGGTGAGAATCGCGTTGGTTTCGGCGTTCATCTTGGCCTTGTTTGAGGTGCCAGAGAACATCGGCACCGCGACCGCGGCGAGAATGCCGATCAAGACGACGACGACGAGAAGTTCAACCAGGGTAAAACCCGCCTCGTTAGGTTAGCGATGATGACGGGCCGCGAAGGGCTGACGCAACCTCCCTGATTGGAGCTGATGGCGAACATGTGGCATGGCTCTATGCTAGCTCAATTCCATGGCGCCATGCGCGGTCTTACAATGTAGAGGCCGTGGCGCGCTGGCGCGACGGGCGCGCGCGGTTCGCACCCACGCTGTCCTACATCCAGCCTCCATCGCGCGCCGCGCGAAGTGCCGTTTTTTGGCAGCGGTGCCGTTTTTTGCTGCCAGTCGCGTCACTTAAATAAGTCGGCGCGGCATTTGCGGGCCTCTCATCAGCCAGTTAGCCAATTTCTTGCCTGGCACGTAGGTTGCTTATACCCTTCACGTCGCCCAATTCGGGGAAGTAACAATCTAAAAGGGGAAATACAAAATGCTTAGCAAACTAAACAAGAACAAAGAAGGTGGCTTTACGCTCATCGAACTCATGATCGTCGTCGCGATTATCGGCATCTTGGCCGCCGTCGCTATTCCGGCGTTTATGGATTACATGCGCAAAGGCAAGTCGGCGGAATTTGAGCTCCAGCTCAACGCCATTGGCAAAGGCGCGAAGACCGGTTTTGTGACCGAGTCGGCGTACCCAGGGCTCGACACGGGCATTCAACCAGCGGGCCACGCCCTGCGGCCAACGCCAAAAACCAGTATGCCGCTGGCGCTGGTGCTTGGAGCGTTGTTGCAGGCTCAGAGGCTGGCAGGCTCTGACTTTGTCATCACCGATGCCCACTACGGCCAGTACTGTACCAACTGCCGACCGCCGCCGCGCTTCGCAGCATTCACCAACCGGCACCGTCCCAGCGTTTTCTGGCGGTACTGCGACTTCAGGAACTGCGGTCCTCAATGCTCGTTTTTTTCAAGCCGTTGCAACATACGATGTCGATTGTGATGCCGACCTTGGTTCGCTCCAGTTGATCGGAGCGTCAACCACTGGTTCGCCAACGGTCTCGCTGAACAAGGCCGCAGCGGGTGACTAAGTAGAACTACTCATAACGAATGAGCAATGCCAGCCGCCCCATGGGCGGCTTTTTTGCGTTCATTCGTTAGCAAAAAAATTGGGCTCTTAAAGATTTTGTTAGCGAGGGCGCGTAAAATCGCAGCCGTGGCTGTGAATAGGAATTTGTTACGCCGACGATGGAGCGCGGTGGCCACATGTCTGGCTGCATTGCTCGGTGTCGGCACTGCGCAGGCGTTTCTCGGCGTGCGGCACGGGAAAAATCGGGCCAAGCCCAGCATTCCTGCGCCGGTCGCCGCCCAGCTCATGTCGCTCGGATACCGCGAAATGTGCGCCGATATTTTGTACACGCGCGGCCTCGCCCTCCTGGGCGGTCGCGGAGAGACCCTGGCCGATGTCGCTGGCATGGCCGACGCCATCGTGGCGTGCGACCCATTGCATGTACCAGCGTTTGAATGGATGCCGGCGGCGGCGGAGTTCGCCGATGAGTTCGACGGATGGCGGGCGCGCCGCAAATCGCTTACAAGACTGCAATTGAGTTTCTCGAGCGCGGTATTGCCCGCATGCCCAATGAATGGCGCATCCTCCAGCAGGCTGGGCAGATTTACCTGGTAGATCTAAAGAGCGATAACCCCATTGAAGATCGCGCATGGAAAGAGCGCGGCGCCATGTTGCTCGAGCGCGCGGTGCGGCAGCCCGGGGCGCCCAAAAAGCTAGCCACTCTCGCCGCGCACATCCGTACTTCTATGGGCCAGCACGAGCGCGCGCGGGAGAACCTTCGCGAAATGCTGGCCCTGGCAACCACCAAAGAAGAGCGCGACAAGTTCGCTAAGCGCCTCGCCGACCTATCGGCGACCTCGGCCGATGCCTTGGCTTATGAATATGAGATCAATCAGGCACAGACCGAGCGGCAGTGGAAGGCGGCGTTGCCGCAGGTGCCTTTAGCAGACAGCCTGCTGCTGCGCGGCGCACCTGAGCCAACGCTCGACCCGGCGAGCCTTGCAACCGCGTCCGCGCACCAAGCTGCGATGCCGCCTTTGCCGCCGCTGTATTGGGAGGCCGCGCCATGAGGGTACCTTCAGCCTATTCGCTAGTTGCCATGCTTTGCGCCAGCCTGAGCGCTGCCTGCAATCAGCCAGCGCCGGAAGCGCGCGCGCGCGGCGACATCCCAAACGCTGGCGCTGCAGCAAGTGCCCAGCGAAACCGACACCGCCGTTGCGGTTGTAAATGGGCAGCCCGTGCTCGCCTCGTGCGTCGCCGCGCAAACGTGGGCGGGCTCCGCCGCCGCGGCCTTGCAAGCGTGCATCGAGACCGAGTTGTTGGCGCAAGCGGCCATGCGCGAATACAACGCGCAGCCATCACCGGCAGGCGGCGACGTGCGCGCACCATCTGGGCCGCCGAGGCAGAGGCTGCCTTGCACGCAGCGCTGGCGGCCGCCGCGCAAGAACGTTTTTCAACGCTACGGTCAAGACGATTGCAGATCTGCCAGCAAAGGCCGTCGACCTGCATTTGAAAAATCCGGCGCCGCTTTGGCCAAGACGCCAACCATGGCCTCAAGCGCCCCGAATTCCGCCGCTATCGCTATCTGCGCATCAAGGTGAGTGGCGGCACCTCCGCCATGATCGAAGATGCCAAGGCCAAAGATGCGATGGCCCGAATTCATGCCGCTTTCGCCGGACGCGACGATGTCGTCGGCATCGAGTTTAAGCAGCTCGTCGACAAAGCCGACCCCGCCTGGGGCGTCGCCGAAGCTCAGCTTGAAACCTACCGCGGTGAGCTAACCCAGCGTGGGCAACTCGACCTCACCTTTGGCGACGTGCTGTTCACCATGAAAAAACCTGGCACGGTCTCCGCCCCTTTCCGCACCAAGTGGGGCTGGGACATCGTCTTGCTCGATACCATCTGGCCCGAGGAAACCACGCCAAAATCGAAAATCCTCACCGACATCTTCCCCGAGCTCCAGCGCCAACACTTCGTCACCTGGGTCCGCAGCCTCGCCGCCGCCGCCGGCACCACCGTCACCATCCACGACGACGTCCTCGCCCGCACCTCCCACCTAGGGGTCACTCCATGGGCGAAATAACCAAACAATTTCAGATATTTACCATGGCCACTGCGTGATCACAACGCTGTTGTCCCATCCGGCCGCTCAAACCGCTGGCGCTGCGAAGGTGCGCAACCCGCAACATAGGTGAGATTTGAGACTGGCCGCTGCCACGCCTCGATATTGGGGATACTCAGCGCCTCAAGCGCGTAACGTTCAGCAACTTGGGCATAGCTCATCGCGCGTTCGTCATCGCTGCGACCGAGCGCAACATACCAGGCCGATGGCGTCCAAATCTGCGGGCTGATCGCACCGGCATCCGCCCGGCCTTGATGGAGATGCAGGGTTGTAAATGGATAGGCCGCACCGTGCCAGGTAACTAGTCCGGCTGCACGTGGGTTTGCGTCGATGTAGGCAGTGACACATGCAAGATAGCGCTCGGTATCGACTAGTTTGCAGAAATATCTTTGCTCGTACAGCTTGCCCGTGGCACCGCGCCGCATATTTCGAAAGTGGGCGTAACGCTGCGAAGCCAACTTGATGCATGCGGGCAGCGCGAGCTCCGTCGAGGGTGTCAACAGCAGGTGAACGTGATTGGTCAAGATCGAAAGCGCGTTGAGTGCGCATCCAGTTTTATCGAGCGCTTGATGCAAAAAACGCAAGAAGGTTTCGTAGTCCAGGCGGCTGGAAAACAGCCTACGGCGGTTATTTCCGCGGATGACGACGTGGTGAGGTAGGTGCGGAACGAACATCCGCGGCTTTCTGGCCATGCAATGTTATCGACGGAGGCGACGATTTGTTGCGCCCTGCGGCGACGCCTCGGTGATACGTCAGGCACGGGGACCAAGACGGCTCATTGACGGTGGTCGCCGTTGCGTCAGCAGGTGACTACGCAGCACATAGATTAACCATATGTAATTATGGGATTAAATCGGTGGTGGAGTGACCCCGAGTCCGGAGGGTGGCGGCGACCATGGCGGAGAAGACAAGTTCGAGGGCGGTTTGGATGTGCGGGCCTTCGAGGATGCCCAGGGCGCGGGCGATGGCTTCCATGGTGGCGAGGCCGCCGGCCTTGGGTTCGTGGCGGAGGTGATAGGCGGTCGGTGCGCCGGCGGGCAGCGTGACGCAGCGGACGCCGGCGAGCCACGGTTCGCGCGCACGCACCTTGGAGGCTTGGCGCCACGAGCCATCGGGCACGATGAGCGTGACGGGGACGTCGCCGTCGACCATCGCTGGGCACAAGCTCGGTGGCGTCGTCGGCGGGATAGAGCAAGAGCGGACGCGTGGCGCTACTTATGGTTGGCGGCGGCATGGCGGCGGGCGAGTCCGCGCGATGCCCGCGCACGTAAACCTCGGAGTTGGCGAGACACTCCGTCGCGAGGCGGCCGGTGTTAGTTGGGCGGCGATCTTCGCGGTAGTGTGTCACTAGCAACAGCCGCGTTTGCGTGACCAGCGGCGGCGACGGGATGAGCGCGCACACACAACCATCGTCGAGCATGCGGCAGCGCACGCAGCGGCGGTCGGCGTTGTCGCGGCGGCTCACGTGGCGCGTATAGCACGCCGCCCTGCCCGCGCCGTAAATTCGTGGCATAGTGCGAGGATGAAACTTGAACGCTTGGAGCCGTCGCGGTCCGTCCTGCTCGTCATCGACATTCAAGAAAAGCTCGCGCCGGCGATGCCGAGCGAGATTACCGCGGCGGTGATCAAGCAAACCCTCACGCTGATCACGGCGAGCGCGCGGCTTGGCATACCCATCGTCGCCAGCGAGCAATACCCACAGGGCCTTGGCGCCACGGTGCCCGAATTAGCCGCGGCGCTGCGCGACGCCAAGGCGACCATGTTTAGCAAAGTCGAGTTCTCGGCGGTGCAGGCTCCAGCGTTTGCCGATATTTATCCAACGCTCGGTGCGCGCGACCAATGGATTTGCGCCGGCATGGAGACGCACATCTGCGTGTGGCAAACCGTGCGCGATTTGCGCGCGCGCGGCCTGCAAACGCATATCGCCAGCGATGCGGTGGCGTCGCGACGCAAAGCCAACTGGCGCACAGGCCTTGAGCTGGCAAAGAGCGCGGGCGGCGTGGTGGCTGGCACCGAGACCATTTTGTTTGACTGGCTCGGGCGCGCGGGCACCCCGGAGTTCAAAGAGTTGTCGCGGCTGATTCGTTAGGCGCTCGCGTGCTATCGCGAGCGCGCGGTTGCGTCGCCTGCGCGGCTTTGTTAGCGTGATCGTTAAAGGGTGCCGATGCGAGTGCACGGCAGGAGTTGGATGGTCGGGCCGCCATCCGCGTTTCGCCGCATGGGCGCGACGCAACCAGCTGCCGGAGCACCCATGTCGACTTCAAAGCCTACCCCTCGCGCCCCGCACCCCTCTATAGCGCCGACGCCGCCGGGCGCCTGGAAACCGGGGCGCGCGTTATTGCGACGCGCCGTAGCGCCGATCGACCGCTTTCTCCAAATCGAGGCGGCCAGCGGCATCTTGTTAATTCTCGCAGCAGCGATCGCCTCAACGATGGCTTAATGGCCATCTTCTTCTTCGTGGTCGGCTTAGAAATTCGCCGCGAAATGCATGAGGGCGAGCTGAGCACGGCCAGCCGCGCCGCCTTACCGATTTTCGCGGCACTAGGCGGCGTCCTGCTGCCGGCGATAATCTACGCGAGCATAAACTGGGGCCACGAAACCATCCGCGGTTGGGCTGTGCCGATGGCGACCGACATCGCGTTTGCCGTCGGCATTATGACGCTGCTTGGCGCGCGCGTTGCGCCGGCGCTGCGTATCTTGCTGCTGGCGCTCGCCGTCATTGACGACGTGATCGCCATCGTCGTCATCGCCGTCTTCTACGCGACTGACATCTCACAGGCTGGGTTCATAGCGGCGAGCGGCGGCCTGCTGATGATGGTGTTGTTCAAGCGGCTTGGCGTGCGCAATGCGTGGGCCTACGTCGCGCCTGGCGTTGTCATGTGGGCCGGGTTGTATGTCGGCGGCGTGCATCCAACACTGGCCGGCGTAATCGCCGGTCTGCTCACGCCCGTGACGGCGTGGTACGGCACAGCGGGCTTTGTCGCTCAGGCCAAGGCATCGGTTGACAGGCTGACGACGTTGCATACCCCAGACTTAGTGGTCCCCGCCGCGGAGGCTAGCGCGCGCGAGGTTGAGGTAGAAGAAGAACTGGCGGCGCTGACGGTGGCGAGCCGCGAAGCAATTTCGCCCGTAGACCGCCTGACCACCGCGCTGCACGGTTGGGTCGCTTACGGCATCATGCCAATCTTTGCGTTGGCAAATGCTGGCGTGCCGCTGGGAAGCGCAACCTTTGACGCCGCCGGCTCACGCGTATTTTGGGGCATTGCGCTGGGGCTGGCGATTGGCAAGCCGGTCGGCATCATGCTGCTGACGCGCGCGATGGCCGCGACCGGTGTCGTGGCCTTGCCACGTGGTGTGAAGTGGTCGCACGCTGCCGTTGTTGGCATGGTGGCAGGCGTGGGTTTTACGATGGCGCTGTTTCTTGCGCAGCTCGCGTTTCCCCCCGGGGCCTTGCTCGAAACCGCCAAGCTCGCTGTGCTGTGCGGCTCGGGCTGCGCCGCGGTGCTGGGCCTTCTCGCGGGGCGCTTGATCTTACCGAGCGCGCTGCCCACAGACGCTGCCGCCACGTCGCTTGAAGCGGAAACCGCGACCGACGCTTAGGGACGCGGGGCGCCGTTTGTAAGCGTGACGCGCGCGGCGTTGTTTTTCCCTTTGCGAATCAATTTGTTACGACGGCGTCACTGACACCGCGACAAGCCCGCTATAGGAGATCCCTCCCTCTTCCCGCTCCATCACAATGTGGGCGGAGGTATTCATGGGGATTAGCAATCAATTTGCAGCAGCGACCGAAGTGGACGGACAGGCCGTCAGTGCCCGGCCAGGGCATG
Source organism: Myxococcales bacterium (assembly GCA_016716835.1). Lineage (NCBI taxonomy): Bacteria > Pseudomonadati > Myxococcota > Myxococcia > Myxococcales > Myxococcales bacterium. Next base: position 1,600,854 of record JADJUW010000001.1, read on the forward strand.
CCCGCGCGGAGTCGACGATGCGCTTAGCGCAAACCACCACCGCGCGGGTGGCTGGGTTTCGCAACACCAACACCGGGCAATACATACCGCTACACCTGCGCAACCGCCTGGTGCTCGGGTCGCAACCGAGCTGCGATATCACCTTAAGCGATCCATACGTATCCAAGCTTCATTGCGTCATCGAGCGCGTCGGCGAACGCTGGTTTATTCGCGATCGGGAATCCGCCAACGGCACGTTCGTCAACGGCTATCGCGTCGAGGGCGCCGAGCTCCGCGTCGGCACACTGGTTGGCCTGGGCACGACTCGCTTGGTCGCGCTCGCGGATGACTCCGCCAGCGGCGCGCCTGCGGTGGCGGGGCTGATAGGCCAAAGCGAATCATTTCGCCGCAGCGTCGCCACGGCGCTGAAGATCGCCGGCAGCAGCTGCAACGTGCTGCTCATCGGCGAGACCGGCACGGGCAAAGAGCTCTTTGCCAAGATGATCCACGATGCCTCGCCGCGCGCCGCCGGGCCGTTTGTGGCGGTGAATTGTGGCGCGATTCCCAGCGAGCTCATTGCGTCGGAATTGTTTGGCCACCAGAAGGGCAGCTTCACCGGCGCCAGTGCCGACCGCAGCGGCTACTTCGAATGCGCCCACCAGGGCACGCTCTTTCTCGACGAACTCGGCGAATTGCCCCTGCTGCAACAACCCGCCTTGCTGCGTGCGCTCGAAACCGGCGTCATTCGCAAAGTGGGCGCGGCGCACGACATGGCCGTGAACGTGCGCGTCGTCGCCGCGACGAATCGGTTAAACCTAGGCCGCGACGCAGAGAGCCGCGTCCGCATGGATCTCTACCATCGCCTCGCGACGGTCACCATCAACTTACCACCCCTGCGGCAACGCCCGGAAGACATCATGGTGCTGGTGGAATATTACTTATCGCAACTGCGCGGCGAGTTTGGCGAGCGCGGCGTCAGCGCGGCCGCGCGCGACGAGCTGCTGCGCTATACGTGGCCCGGCAACGTGCGCGAGCTGCGGCATGCGGTCACTCGCGCCGTCAACTTGGGTGGCGAGGTGTTGCTTCCGAGCGACTTTTTCGAACCATCTGCGCCGCCGCAGACGGCCTTGCTCGTGCCGCAACAAGTCGAGCTGAGGCCCTATTATCCACCCATGCGCCGGCGCGCGCCTCGCATTGCGGATGCCACCGCCGTCCCTCATAGGCCCGCCTTCGACACCTCCGATGAGCAGCTCGCGCCGACAGCTACCGCGACACCGGACGACGGCTATGTGGAGATAGATCCGCGCGATGTCGAGTATCTCGGCCAGCACGGCGAGGTGCGGCGCTTGCAAGCGCAAAGCTATGCCGCGTATCAGCAGCAGCTGCGCGATCGCATGATCGCTGCGCTTGAGGCCAATACGTCCTTGCGCGGCGCCGCGCGCCTGATGGGCATGCCAAAATCGACGTTTATCAGCCGTGCGCGCCAGCTCGGCATCCTCGCGCCGCAGCTTAAGCGATAGCCGGCGCGAGCTACACGCGCTGGCAGCACGCGATATAAAAACCGGCGAGCTCGCGCGCGATGGGAAGATCGGCGCAGCGGCCTTCGACCTCGCGCAGCCATCCCCCCACCAGCGGCAGCCGCATCGCGCTGGCTGCCGGCGTAAAAATTCGCACGCCGCGCGACGTGACCCATTGCAACGAGGGTGGGAGGTAGGCCGCAATTTCCTGCGGCGTATCATAGCGGGTATACACCGCCTCATCGTCGACGCGCTGCGAGATGGCGGTCGCGGGCTTAAGCCGCTTTACCAGCCAACGCAGCGAGTGTTTATTATAGAACTCGGCGAGCACCCACCCGCCCGGTCGCACCACCCGCGCACACTCCGCGAGCGCACGCTCAATATCTTGCACATGCGCCAAGACCTTAAACGCGCACACGACGTCGAAGCTCTGATCCGCAAATGGCAGCGCGGTCGCATTGCCCTCACGCACCTCAAGTCCGCGCGCCCTGGCCTTGGCGAGCATCCCAGGCGATAGATCGACGCCGACCGCCGTCGCCGCAAAGGCGCCGATGCGGCCGAGCAACAGCCCCGTGCCGCAACCGACCTCGAGCACGTCGCGCCCAGTGCCGTAGCGCGCGACGAGCTCCACCTCGAGGTCGTCGAGCATGCGGTGGTAGGCACCGCTGCGCTCGCTTTCGTACCCCGCGGCAAATTCGTCGTAGTAGCTGCGATTATCCATGTGGCAACGCCGGGTCGCGCGTCGCGCAACAACGTGACGCTATAAGCGCGCGAGCAGGTCTTTCTTTTGGCTTCGAATTCCGCCTCGCTGAGAATCCCCGCGGCCTTGAGCTCGCCGAGTTGCTTCAGCAACGCCATGATTTGATCTTTTGATTCGCCGGCGGCCTCGGCCGCCGCGGCGGTGCGGCGCCAGGCTTGGCGACGTTGGATTGGTTCATCATGCCCGCCATCTGGCCGGCCATGGCAAAGCCCATGCCGATGCCGGCGCCGTCGAGCGCGCCGCCACCGCCGCCCTGCTTCATGCCCTCGGCAGCGCCCATCATCATTTCGGCCTGCGCCAACTGTTGATAACCGGCCATGCCGCCGCTCATATTGATGTACGCGGCGCGTTCGACCAGCTTGTCGAGGCGCACCTTGTCTTCTTGATCGAGCGAAATGGTGAAATCGCCAAAACGGATGATCTCGACGCCATAAGCATCGATGTCAGGCCGCACCGAGCCGAGTACGAATTGCTCGATTTCCTTGGTATAGGCGCCCGAAGACACCTTGAGCAGGGGCCAGCTCTCCTTGACGATCAGCTCGGCAATGTGGTCCTTCATGGACTTCTGGACTTGGCTCTTAAACCAGCCGATGAAGGCTTCATTTTCGGCCATGCGTTGGCCGACCAGGCCGATCAAAAATTTCGCCGGGTCGATGACCTTGGCCGAGAACTCGCCATGAACCATGAGGCGGACGCGCAATTGCGTCTGCGGATCTTGGATGTCGCCAATGCTGGTGCCGAATTTAATTTCGGGGTGTTCGCGCGTATTGACGAAATACACCTCGGCAATAAAGACGTTGCCGCCGGTGAACGAATCGATAAAATTGCTCAGGAAAGGAATATTTGACGTTTCGAGCGTGTGACGCCCAGGCCCTAAGCTGCCTTCGAGCTTGCCATCCTTGAAAAACAGCGCCATTTCGTCGCTGTCGACGGTGAGCTGCGACTTCATTGGGATGGTTTGATCGGGGTGCTTGTAGACCCAGAAATGTTTCGCGCCATCTGGCCGCGCGATCGCTAGTTCTTTGACCCCGCCCTTAATAAAATCCATGATGCCCATGAGTGTCTCCTTGCCCCGGCAGGCTATCACACAACGCCGCCTTGGGGTATTAGCTACCGGGTGACGATCGGCGGGCAACCAGAGGCCACGGCGGGGGGGAAGCGCCCGCGCGCGCTCGCCATTTTGGCAGGGCTCATCGCGGCACACGCCGTCGTTCTGCTGGTCGGCCACGTGGCGTTTCCGGCAAAGGCAGGCCGCGTCGGGCAGCGCAAGATTGGCCTAGTCTTTGACGTCGGCGGCAAGGATGACAAATCGTTCAATGAATCCGCTTGGCGTGGCGTGATGCGCGCCGAAGCCGAGCTCGGGGTGTTTGTCCAGACCATCGAACCCGGCGATGGCAGCGATCGCGAAACCGCCTTGCGGCAATTTGCGGCGGCCGGCTTTGATTTGGTGATCGGCGTCGGCTTTATCTTTAGCAGCGATTTGGAGCGGCTCGCGGCGCAGTATCCGCGGATCCAGTTCGCGGGGGTCGACTTTTCACCTAGCGACGCAGCGGCGCCCCTACCTAATTTGCTAGGCCTGACGTTTCGCGAACAAGACGGCAGCTTTTTGGTCGGCGTCGCCGCGGGACTCGCCAGCAAGACCCGCGTCGTCGGCTTTGTCGGCGGCATGCGCATCCCGCTCATCCGAAAATTCGAGGCTGGGTTTGCCGCGGGCGTGCACCACGTCTGCCCTACGTGTCGGGTGCTATCGGCGTATGCGGGCGCTGAACCCAAGGCATTTGCCGATCCAGCCACCGGCTATGAGTTGGCGCTCGCGCAACTCGATCGCGACGCCGACGTCATTTTTCACGCATCTGGCAAAACGGGAGATGGCGTGCTCGCTGCGGTCAAGGAACGGCAGGCACTTGGCATTGGCGTCGACTCCGACCAGTACGAGCTGGCGCCGTGTTGCGTGCTCACCAGCATGATCAAGCGCATCGACGAGGCGGTATTTACGCTGGTGGCACAGGGTAAGGCCGGCGTGCTGCAGACCGGCATGCGCGAGTTGGGCCTCGCCGAAAATGGCGTCGGGTTGGTCATGGATTCGCGCAATTTGGCAACGCTGACGCCGCCGATGCGCGCGCAAATCGAGTCGCTACGCGCCGCCATCGAGCGCGGCGATATCATCGTTCCAACGGAGCCACGTTGATGCCCGCGCCCACCAACGCCGATGCTACGCCGGCTTTGCGCGCCGTCGTCAGCAAGTCATATGGCGCGCACGTTGCGCTTGCCGACGCGACGCTCACCGTGCCTCGTGGCGGCATTTGCGCCCTGGTCGGCGAAAACGGCGCGGGCAAGAGCACGCTGTGCCACATCGCCGCCGGCACCTTGCCCGCGACGGCGGGACACCTCGAAATTGGCGGTGCCCGCTACGACGCCGCGACGTACGGCATTGCGCAGGCCTCAGCTCACGGCGTTGCCGTGGTCGCGCAGCACGGCTCGCTCATTGCTGGCCTGTCGCTCGTGGAACACGCGCTCATGACGCCACGTAAGCTGCCATGGCATCGGCGCCTGGGGTCAGATGCGAAGCGGCGCCTTCGCCGCGAGCTTGACCAAGTCCGCGACGCCAGTGGGCTCGCATGCGCGGTCGACGTGCCATGCGGGGCACTCGCGCTTGGCGAGCGGCAACGCGCCGAGATCGTGCTCGCGCTTTGGCGCGGCGCCACGTTGCTCTTGTTAGATGAACCCACCGCGCTGCTTTCGCCGCTGGAAACCGATGCCTTGTTTGCCAAGCTGCGCGGGCTCGCAGCTACCACGTCCATCGTGCTGGTGACCCACCGCCTCAGCGAGGTCGCCGACGTCGCCGATACCGTGACCGTATTGCGCAAGGGCCGCACCGTCGCGACGTACGCAGGGGAGGACGTGCGCGACACTCAGCGCATCACTCACGCGATGATGGGGGATATCCTCGGCGCGGGCTCGCCGCCGCCGCCACCTGCGGCGCGCGACGTCGCGCTCGAAATTGACGGCCTAGCGGTAGGACCGTGGCATCGTCACGCCGCTGCGCATGGTGGCCTAAGTCTAAAGATGGTGCGCGGCGAAGTCGTCGGGATCGCGGGCGTTGAGGGCAACGGACAGCAAGAGTTGCTCGACATGCTCGCCGGCACCGCGCCGACGAAATGGGTTCATCAGGCAAACGCGCGGGCGTTTGCGCTCGCCGCGCCATCGCAGGAACGGCGTGACCTTGCGGCGCTCTCACCGCGCGCGCGTCGGCAGGCGGGCCTTGTGGTTATTAGCGGCGACCGCCACCGCGATGGGGTGATCGAGGGGTGGTCGCTGCCGCAAAACGCGATGATTGGCCGCTACGACCTGTTTGTCGGTCACGCCTTGCCGCGCGCCGCGGCGGCACGGGAGGCCACGCGTATCGTCGCCGAGGCCGACGTCACGCCGGCTGACGCCCTCACGCTCGGCGCGCTGTCGGGGGGCAATCAACAAAAATTCTACATGGGCCGAGAGCTGGGGGTGCCGCGGTTAACGGCGGTTGTCTGCGCCCACCCCACGCGCGGCGTCGACTTGCGCGCAGCGGCGCTGATATGGCGACACCTTTACGCGCTTGCCGAGCGTGGCGTTGCCATCGCCATTATTTCAGCCGACGTCGACGAGCTGCTGTCGCGTTGCCATCGCCTCGTCGTGCTCGAGCGCGGGCGCCTGCTACAGGCCTCGGGAGCCTCCAAACAGAGGCTCGGCGAGCTCATGACCACAGGCAGTGAGGCGGTCCGTCATGGCTGAGCAAGCCGTCGTCGACCGCACACGCGCGTGGCATTTCGCGATCGCAATTGCCGCCGCCTTGCTGCTCGGCAGCCTCCTCATACTGCTAGCGCAAGTATCGCCGGCGTCGGTGTGGCAGATCGTCCTCATCGAGCCATGGCTGTCGTGGTACGGCCTTGGTCAAGTCATTGCCAAGGCGACGCCGCTCTTGTGCACCGGCCTGGCGGTGTGGATCGCGCGCCACGCGGGCCTGCTCAACCTCGGTGCCGAAGCGCAACTTGCCGCGGGATGCGTGACCTATGCCGTGCTCGGCGCAAGCGGCCTACCACCCTGGCTGGCGCTCGCGACCGCGATAACCGGTGCGGCGCTCGCGGGCGCCGCCATCGGTGCGATCATCGGCGCCATGAAGGCGTCCCGCGGCGCCAACGAAATCGTCGTCGCCATCGCGCTCAACGCCGTCGTCTTGGCGGGCATCATGGCGCTCGGCCACCACTTCTTGTTTGTCGGCGTCGCATTGCGGAGTGAGACGACGCAGGCGGCGACGTGGATGCCAAGCTTGGGCCTTGGGCAAAGTCAAGCCAACGTCAGCGCGTTGGTGGCGCTTGTGCTCGCCATCGCATCGGGGTACGTCATGCATCGCACCAAGCTAGGCTTCGAGATACGGCTGCTCGGGCAGCGACGCACCGTTGCTGCCGCCGCCGGCATCGGGATCGTCAAAACCACGTGCCTGGCCATGGCGTGGGCAGGTGCTGCCGCGGGGCTTGGCGCGTTGCACTACGTGGGCGGCTACAAGCACGCCTTCGAGGCACAAATGGGCGCAGGCATGGGCATGCTTGGCATTGCCGTCGCGCTGCTCGGTGGCCGCACCATCCCCGGCCTCGTTGCCAGCGCCATCGTATTTGGCGCCTTGCTCCATGGCGGCCTGCTGGCTTCACGCTTGGTGCCCAAGGAAATCATTGAGACGTCGATTGCCATGCTCGTGCTCGCGCTCGCCGCCGCGTCAATCAGGCAGCAGACGGAGGCGAGCGATGCTTGATCTGGCGCTGTTTGCGGTCATCGCGGCGCAGCTGCTGCGGGTCGCAATGCCATACCTTGGCGCCGCCCTCTGCGGCGGCATCAATGAGGCGTCAGGCACCATCGACGTCGCGCTCGAAGGCAAGCTACTCATCGGCGCGTTTGCCGCGGCGACCGCCGCTCACGCCACCGGCTCGCCCGCGGTTGGCACCGGCGCCGCCCTCTGCGCGGTGATGGCCTTGACCGCGTTGCAGGGTTGGCTTTGCATACGCCTTGCCGCAGATCAGGTGCTTGTTGGCATTGGCCTCAACATGTTCGCCGCGGGCATCACGCGCTATTTGCTACACGTGCTCTATGGCACGACCGCCAACTCGCCGCAGGGCCCTCGCCTCGCCTCGCTCGCCGAGAATCCGCTATTTTACATGCTCGCGCTCGGCGCCTTTGCGCTGCCGTGGATCTTCGCGTCGACCCCCTTTGGCATGCGCTTGCGCGCGGCAGGCGGGCGTCCGGCCAGCCTGGCGCAGCTTGGCCTCTCGCCGCTGGCCGTGCGTTGGCAAGCGATGCTGCTATCTTGTTATTTTGCCGCGCTCGGCGGCGCCGCGCTTTCCCTGTCGCTCGGCAAATTCGTATCCGATATGAGCGGGGGTCGCGGCTATGTCGCAATGGCCGCGGTGATCTTGGGCAATTGGCAGCCGCGCCGCATCGCGCTGTGGTGCCTCGCCTTTGCCGCGCTTGAATCGCTTGGGAGTCGGCTACAAATGCACACCCTGCCCGGCGTCAAAGAATTCCTCGTGGTGTTGCCGCATGTCGCGGTTCTGTTAGTACTTGGTTTTTGGCCGGCGCGACGAAGCGCCAATAAGCTACATCTGGTCCGGCGCGCCAAGCCCGATGAGGCGTAACCCTTCGGCGAGGGCATGGCCCACCATTGCTACCAGCGCCAAGCGCGCCAGCCGCAAATCGGCGTCGTCGCAGATCACGCGCAGCGAGGCGTCGCCATTACCAAGCGTGTACCACCGCGAAAAATCGCCGGCTAGATTGAGCAGATAGTGGCAGATCGTATGCGGCTCGCACGCCGCGGCCGCACGCACGACGGTGTCGCCAAAATCGAGCAGCCGTCGCGCCACCGCCCATTCAGCGTCATGAGTCAGCAGCGCGAGATTTGCCGCTGGCAGCTCGCTTGCCGCCACGCCGCCCTTGCGCAGGATCGACGCACAGCGCGCGTGGCTATATTGCAGATACGGCCCCGAGTCCCCGTCGAGCGACAGCACCTTCTCGAGCACAAAATCGACGTCCTTGTCGCGCTGACTCACCAAGGTGGCGAAGACGACGCCACCAATGCCAACCATTTGCGCCACCTCGGCGATCTGCGCCGGCGTCATCGCACCGCCACCCGCTCCCTCGCGAATCTTGGCGGCGACCTCGTCGGTCGCTTCATTAAATACATCTTTAAGCAGCACCACGTTGCCAGCGCGCGTGCCGGTCTTCTTGCCACCGATGCGCACCAGCCCAAAGGGCACGTGCTCGCAGCGACTCGCCCACTCAAACCCGGCCATGCCAAGCACCGCAAAGAGCTGCTTGAAGTGCAAGCCCTGCCCTCGATCCACCACATACAGCGAGCGCGTGAATTGATAGGTCTCCCAGCGATACATCGCCGCCGCGATGTCGCGCGTCGCGTAGAGCGTCGTGCCATCCTTGGTTTTAAGCAGCAGCGGCGTTTGCTCGCCTGGAATTTGCACCACCAGCGCGCCTTCGCTCTCGCTGGTGAGCTGCTTTTGCGCCAGCATGTCGATGACGCCGGGCATCGCGGCCTCATAGGCGCTCTCGCCGCGCACCTCGTCAAAGACAATGCCCAGCATGTCGTAGACCGACTGAAATTCGGCCCATGACACGTCGCGAAATCGCTGCCACGTCGCGCGCGCGGCGGGGTCGCCCGCCTCAAGGCGATGAAACCACGCGCGCGCCTTTTGCTCGAGCGCCGGATCCTCCTTCATCGCCGCGCGAAACCGCACGTAGAGGTCGTTTAGCGCGGTTATATCGAGCGGTGATGGCTCGCCCCATTTTTCGTGGGCGGCGAGCAACATGCCGTGGGTGGTCCCCCAATCACCGAGGTGATTGATGCCGACCACGCGATACCCGAGGGCACGGTGCATCTGCGCCAAGGCCTGGCCAATGACGGTCGACCGAATATGGTGATACGCGAGGTGCTTAGAAATATTTGGCGACGAGTAGTCGATGCAAACCGTCTGGCCCGCGCCAACGTTGGCCGGCGTCAGCGCCCGCCTTGCAAACACGCCGTCGGCAAGCCAGGCAAATACGGCCGGCCGCGCCACGCGGAAATTGACAAAAGGCCCCGCCGCTGTCGCGCTGGCCAATTCGTCGCTGGGAACGAACGCGGCCGCGACATCTTTGGCAATTTCCACCGGCGAACGGCCAAGCGCCTTGGCGGCCGCAAAGCAACCGACCGCGAGATCGCCCATCTCCGGCTTGGGTGGCGCCGAAACCGCAAACGAGGCCGCCGGTTGCCCGGTCTCCTCGGCGGCCGTGCGCAACGCCTTTTCGTGAAACGGGGTGTACTGGGACATCGGCTGCCTAGCTACAACGCCGCGATTGGATGCGCAATGCTCGATCTCGGTGAACACCGTGGCGCGCGCGATGTATGCGCTTGTGCGGCAAGTTCGCTTTCCCCGATTTGAGGCCGGTTTCTATAAGCAACTTGCTGGTTTACGGGCGCGCCGAATTGACCCCTTTGCAAGCGACATGGTACTCACATAAGAGGGGACCTGGGACGAACATATGAGCAAAACCGTTCTGTTTGTCGATGACAGCGCCACGATGCAGCAAGTGGCAGATATAACGTTTCGCGGCACCGAATTTTCATTCGTTGGCGCAACGTCGGCGGAAGCGGCGCTTGCGCAAGCTAGAAGCCAAAAGCCAAGCGTCGTGCTCGCGGATGCGCACATGCCTGGGAAGACGGGCTACGACCTGTGCCAGGATCTCAAATCAGATCCAGCGCTCGCAGATGTACCCGTGGTGATTCTTTGCGGCAACACGGCGGCTTATGATCCATCGCGAGGCACGCAAGTCGCGGCCGATGGCACGTTGGCTAAGCCATGGGATTCGACGCAGCTCATCGACAAGCTCGGTGAGATTTTGCAAAAGGTCGCAACCAGCGGCACGGCCAAGCTTGGCGGTCGCCCCGCGACGGCATCGGCTGCCATGCCAGCCGCGGCCCCGCCGGCCGCAGCCAACGCCTTCAATCCAGGCACCCTCACCGGCCAAGTTCCGGCTAGCGCTATGCCGCCTCGCTCGGCAACCATGATGGGCATGCCCGGCGTACGCCCACCGGGTGCGCAAGGCACCGCGCAAGCCCAGCCGCTTGGACCAAGTCTTGCGCCGTCGCCTAACGTAGCCGTCGGCCGTGCACCATCCGGGCTCTCCGCGGCTGTGCCAGCGGCAGATGCTGGCTTTGGGGCGGGGCGACCCGCACCGCGTCCATCGACGCCGATGTCTCCCAATACGGTGCCTGCCCGTCCAGCTTCCACTGGGCTTGGCGTCGCGCCAGCCGCCGGTGGCGCGCAGTTCGCACGGCCCGGCACCAATCAGCCGGCCATGTCGCCGCCAATCTCTGCACCCGTTAATCCCGCAGATGCGTTGGCCGCCGTTGGCTCGCCGCGAATCCCTACGACGCAGTTGGGTTCGGGAGCCGCGCCCATTCCTGCGCGCGCGCCAACCAATGCCCCGGCGCCAGCCGCGGCACCTGCCATCACGCCCCCAGCGCGCGCGCCTTCGCAAAGCGGCATCGGCCGCGCGCCGATGGTTGGCGGCACCCCGACCAAGCGCTCGGCCCTCGTCGACCAAACGCTCGCGAAAATGGCGGCCCGCCTCGCCGAAGCCTCAGGGCTTGCCGCCGGCAGCCCCGAGTTGCTGGCGCTGCTTAAGCTCTCGACCGAAGTCGTCGAGCGCATCGTGTGGGAAGTCGTGCCTGAGCTCGCCGAACGCATCGTGCGCGAAAATCTCGAAGCGCTGACGAAGCGATCGTAAGCGGCGGCGTCGCTTTTGTGGCCGCGCGCCTGCCGCGCCGCGGCCCACCATCACTCGCACTTGCTGGCGGCTGGTGTTATGGTCCCGCAAATGTCCGAGCTGGAACCACTAGAGCCTGAAGACCAAGGCACCGCGACCACTGCGCTTTCCAAGCAATACAATCCCGCCGACGTCGAACCGCGCTGGCTGCAATTTTGGTTGGAGCACGGGCTGTTTCACGCCGACGAGCAGAGCCCGACGGTGCCGTACGCCATCACGCTGCCGCCGCCCAATGTAACCGGCTCGCTGCACATGGGGCACGCGCTAGGCTCAACGCTGCAAGACACGCTGATCCGCTGGCGGCGCATGCAGGGCTACAATGCGATGTGGATGCCCGGCACCGATCACGCCAGCATCGCCGTGCATCACCTGCTCGAGAAAGACCTACGCCGGCGCGAAAACAAGACGCGCTTTGATCTTGGCCGCGACGAATTCATGAAGCGCGCGTGGGCGTGGCGCGAAAAGTCTGGCAACCGCATCGGCGCGCAAGAAAAGACCATGGGCTTTTCGCTCGACTGGCCGCGTGAGCGCTTCACCATGGATGAGCAATCAAACAAGGCGGTGCGTGAAGCCTTCGTGCGCCTGTTTGAGGAGGGCCTCATCTATCGCGCCAAGCGCATGATCAATTGGGATCCCGTGTCAGAGACGGTGGTGTCGGATCTTGAGGTCAACACCGTCGAAGAGGCCGGCCATATGTGGGAGCTGCGCTACCCCATCGTCGGCAGCTCCGAGCATCTCGTGGTGGCAACGACGCGCCCCGAAACCATGCTCGGCGACACCGGCGTGGCGGTTCACCCCGACGACGAGCGCTATAAACACCTCATTGGCAAGCGCATCGCGTTGCCGCTCACCGGCCGCGAAATTCCAATTGTGGGCGACACCTTCGTCGATCCGGAATTTGGCTCGGGCGCGGTAAAAGTAACCCCCGCACACGACTTTAACGACTTCGAATGCGCGCAGCGCTGCGGCCTCGAGATCATCCAGATCATCGACGCCAAGGGCAAGATCTGCGCGCCGGCGCCGGCAGCCTATGTCGGGATGTCGGTGGAAGCCGCGCGGGCGGCCGTCGTCGCCGCGCTCGAGGCAGCCGAACTGCTCGGCGTGATCAAAGACCACACCGTTCCGCGCGGGCGTTCGGAACGCTCGGGTGCGGTGGTCGAACCAATGTTAATGGAACAATGGTTCGTCAAGACCGAATCGCTGGCGGCGCCGGCGATCGAGGCCGTGGAATCGGGCAAGACCAAGTTCATTCCCGAGCTGTGGACCAAGACCTACATGCACTGGATGACCAATATTAAAGATTGGTGCATCTCGCGCCAGCTTTGGTGGGGCCACCGCATCCCAGCTTGGTACTGCGACGGCTGTCAGCACATCGCGGTGCTGCGCGACGATCCGACCGCGTGCCCGGCTTGTGGCAGCGCCAAGGTGCGGCAAGATGAGGACATTCTCGACACTTGGTTCTCCTCGGCGCTTTGGCCGTTCTCTACGCTTGGCTGGCCCGAAAAGGGCAAGGCGCTGGCGGCCTTCTATCCCAACAACGTGCTGGTCACGGGACCCGACATCATCTTTTTCTGGGTCGCCCGCATGATGATGATGGGCCTGCACTTCACCGGCAAGGTGCCGTTTCGCACCGTCTACCTGACGTCGATCGTCACCGACGAACACGGCGACAAGATGTCCAAGACCAAGGGCAATGTGCTCGACCCCATCGACGTCATCGCCGGCAGCACGCTCGAAGCCATGCTCGCCCGCGCCGAGGCCGACAACGTGCCCGAGGCGGCGGTAAAAGCCCTGCGCAAGAATTTTCCCAAGGGCATCACCGCTATGGGCTCGGACTCGCTGCGCTTTACCCTGGCGGCGCTAAACACCTCGGGACGCTATATTCGCCTCTCGCTCGATCGCGTCGAAGGCTATCGCAACTTTATCAATAAGCTGTGGAACGCGTCGCGCTTTGCGCTGATGAACCTCGCCGACCACGACGCCGACCGCTTCGCAAACCAGCTCGCCGACGCCAAGGCGCGCGCGGCGATGACGCTGGGTGATCGGTGGATTTTATCTCGCCTGCAGCGGGTCAGCACCGAGGTCGACGTCGCGCTCGAGGGCTATCGCTTTGCCGACGCGGCGAGCGCGCTGTATCAGTTTGTTTGGTACGAGCTATGCGACTGGTACATTGAGATTGCCAAGCCAGCGCTGCGCCAAGTGGAGGGCGAGACGCCGAGCGATGTTGCCATCGCCGCGCGCCACACCACGCAGGGCGTGCTGGCCACCGTGCTCGAGCAAACGCTGCGCCTACTACATCCCTTCACGCCCTTTGTGACCGAAGAGATCTGGCGGCAATTACCCAAACCATCTGGGCTGCCAAATTCGTTGATGGTGACGCTCTATCCCAAGGCGCAGGCCCAGCTGGTCGACGAAGAAGCCGAGCGCATCATGCGCACGGCGCAAGACGTGACCGTGGCCATTCGCATGCTGCGCGCCACGTTTGGCATATCGCCAGCGCAGCCGGTTGCGGCGACGGTGGTGAGCGACCATGCGGCGACGCGCGACGAGCTAGAGCGCACGCGCGCCATCATTGCGCGCGCCGCGCGGGCCACCCTCACGATCGCCGAAACCGCGCCCGCCTCGGGGCAAGCGGGGCGGACCGCGGTCGGCGCCAACATCACCATCGTCATGCCCATCGAGGGCCTCATCGACGTCGCCGCCGAACGCCAACGCATTAGCAAAGAGATTGGCAAGGTCGAAAAAGACATCACCGGGCTGCAGCGCAAGCTCGAGAACGCGGATTTTCTCGCCAAGGCGCCTGAAGACGTGGTGGCCGAGCAGCGCGCGCGGCTAGCCGACGAGCAAGCCAAGCGGCAGCGCTTCGTCGACGCGATTGCCTCCCTCGCCTAGGCCTTAGTTCGCGTGATCTTGAGCCATCAGACTTGGTCTGCTTCCGTGGGGCGTCGTTAAAAAATGCTCACTTATTCCAATAAACTCACATTTTTATGCCTCTCCCCACGAAAGCATCCCGGCGTCTGAACCGCTGGTGCTTGGCTCAAGATCACGCGAACTAAGGCCTAGCGGCCCTTACGGCACCGCGAACTGCTTAACGCGGCCGCGCAGGCGGGCCACCTGGGCGCGAATATCGCGCGCGATTTGGCGTCGTTCGTGGCGTTTGTCCCAGCGGCCGACCAATTCGGGGTGCGCATCCGCCGCCCGCAAGACGTCGTGCACACGCCTGGCCGACGCGTTGCCGCACACCTCGTCGATCATCCAATCCTCGATGTTTAGGCTCGGCAAGTCGAGCGGCGGCAAGGGATCATGCGCCTCCCATCGATCCACATCGATGCAGTCGACGAGCGGCTCCGCCGCGGCCGCGCGCGTGGTGAGGTCGCCGAGGCCAAAGGTCAGCGAGAGATGGCGCAACATGGACGTGTGGTCGCGCACCACCGATGACAAGTAGCCGGGCTTCACGTACGAGCCTGCGAGCAACCCAGGCACGCGAAAGCCTAGCTGATCAAAGCCCTCGGCAGCCCAATCATCGACGGTGGTTGGCGGGGGCACGTGATCAAAAAATCCGCCGTGTTCGTCGTACGTGGTGACCAGCAAGAAATTGCGCGCATGCGGCGAGTTGGCCAAGGCCAGGTAGATGCTCTCGATGTATTGCTGGCCCAACATCGGGTGGTGCGGCGGGTGATCATCGGCGAACGAAAACGGCGGATCGATGTAGACCACGGGCGGCAATTGCCCTGCCGCGGCATCGGCAAAAAATTCACTAATGGGGCGAAGCAGCGACGACAAGTCGAGCGTGCTGCCCACGCCGTTGCCGAGCAAGGGAAAAAACGGAACGTCGCCATAATACAGACGCGCCTCAATCCCTACGTCGCCGAGCTGATGAAATACGGTTCGGGCATCGCCATCGATCTGTGGCATGGCGTTCGACTTGACGCCGTGGGACGTGCCAGCGAGCCAGTGCCAGCGATTTGGCCAGGTAGGCCCCATCACCGAGGAAAACCAACGGTCACAAGACGCGCCGCCGTCCGCGAGCGCCCAGCTGATAGGCTGCTCGTTGCGCGCCAGGTACTGCATGGCGCTGAGGTCGCCTGGATGACGCGCTTGGTGCTCGCGCAGAAAGCCGTCATTGAGGCCGCCGTTCCACTGGGCGTGGCATGAGTCCCAACCATGCGGCGGGTCGACCACGCACAACTCGGTCAAGTCGGGTGCGTACAGCGGCACCACTTCGTCGCTCGCCGAGGGGTTGGTCATGCCAGCCGTGATGCCATCACCGGGCTTGCCTTCGAGCAGGCTGCGCGCGCCCATCATATGGTCATAGCTTCGATTTTCCATCATCAGCGCGACGACGACCATGCGATCGTTTGCCGGCCGATTATCGCCGCAGCCAAGGAGATACCGCGATAGGCCGGCCGAGCCCGCCAACATACCCATCGATTTGAGAGCTTGACGGCGTCGCATGTGGCCACCTTAGCGCGCTGGGGGGGCGCTAACAAATCATCTATTGTCTTACATATGCGCCAAAATGACCGATCTGCCAGGCCGTGCCCGCCGAGTCTAAGGCACCGCCGCTTGATACTGCGCGGCGCCTGGCATAAACACTTGAAATGTCATTCCGTCGCAAGGCTGATATTGTCGCGCATGAGCTGATCCACGCCATCGTGCGCGGGGACGTTGCGGTTGGCGGGATCCTCCCCAAGGAGGAACAATTGGCCATTACCTTCGGCGTTAATCGCCAGGTCGTGCGCGAAGCCATGAAGACGCTCGAGGTCAACAACCTCGTACGCCCGATCAAACGGCGCGGCACCGAGGTCATGGACCCGCTGAGTTCGTCGAGCCCAGGCGTCTTGGCCGCCATGCTGGCGCCCGCGCCCAACCGCATCGATATCGAGCTGCTCGGGTCGCTCCTTGAGACCCAGGCGATCGTCGAGTCGGAGATGTACCTGCTCGCGGCCCAGCGCGGCACCGAGGCCGATTTTCGTGCGATCGAAAAGATGTTGCCAGTGCTCGCCGGGTGCAAGACCGTCGCAGAGACGCAGCTGGCGTATCCCGCCTTCTATCGCACGGTCGCCAAGGCCAGCAAGAACCGCATCTTTGAGGTGCTGGGGCTGTGGAACGCCGAAGTCATCGGCGCGCTGATTGAAGTCCTCGCGGTGTCGCGGCCCAATAATGCCGAGTTTGCGATGGGCCTCACCCAGCTCATTGAGATGATCAAGAAGCGCAAGGGCGCCGAGGCCAAGCAGATGGTGCTGGCGTACTATCAGTGGTACGTGCCACGGGTGCTCGCGGCGGCCAAGTTGGCCTCCAACAACCTGCCTGAGTTTACCGGGCTCTCGCTCGGCAAGTCCGCTATCAAGACGACGGCGGCCGCGGCCAAGCCCAAGCGTGGGAGTGCCGCCGCGGCCCCGCGCAAGGTTACGGCAACGGCGTCGCGTCGCCCAAAGCGGTAACCCGGCCGAGTTCGACCTCACCGGCGCGGATGGTCGTCGTCACACCATCGATGGCAACCATCAGCGCACCGTCGTCGGCCAACCCAACTAGCTCGGCAACCCGCGCGGCCTGCCCGGTGCCCACCCGCAATTCACACCGCCGTTCAGCCATCGCCTGCCACGTTGGCGAGATGGCGGCCATTCCCTCCTCGAGATAACGATCAAGCCACTGCTCGAGCGAGCCCCTAAGCCGCGCCACGACCTCGGCCCGACTCCCCCGGCCACCTGCCTGGTGAATACTGGTCGTGCGTGCCCCCTCCACCACCGGTGCGTTCGTGACATTGAGGCCAATGCCGACCACGACATATTCGAGCGCGCTGCCTCGGGTCACCGATTCAGTGAGAATGCCGCCTAGCTTGGCGACAACGCCCGCATCGACGACCACGACGTCGTTGGGCCACTTCAGCGTTGCGGCCACGCCACAGGCGCGAACCGCCTCACACGCCGCCACGCCGGCCGCCAACGTTAGCCCCGCTGCGGCGGCCGGGGCGAGTGCCGGTCGCAACACGCACGACCAGAACACGCCCTCGCTGGCGGGCGCCTGCCATACCCTGCCCTGGCGCCCGCGACCGCGGGCTTGCCGCAACGCCGTCACCACCGTGCCGTGCGCCGCGCCGTTCGCCGCCAGCCGAGCGGCTTCATCGTTGGTTGATTCGCACGTCGCCAGCTCGATCGTGCGAAGCCCAAGCCAAGGCGCGCGCGAGGCCGCCGACATCGGGCTACGCAAAATCCAGCGCTAGATCGACCGCCGCCGCCGAGTGCGTCAGCGCGCCAACCGAAATATAATCCGCACCCGCCTCGGCAAAGTCTCGCACCGAGGCGAGCGTCACGCCGCCCGACACCTCGACGCGCACGCCAGCCTGACGGCACCGCGGCACCGCTTGCCGTACCATGTCCGGCGAAAAATTGTCGAGCAACACGGTGTCGACGCCGCATGCCAGCGCCTCATCCAACATCGCTAGCGAATCAACCTCGATCTCGATCCGCAGCGTATGCGGCGCGTGCGCCTTGGCCTTGCTAAGCGCCGCCGTTACGCCGCCGCACGCCGCGATATGATTGTCTTTGATGAGGATGCCCGATCCCAAATCGGCACGATGATTGCCGCAGCCGCCGGCGACCACGGCGGCTTTTTCGAGCGCGCGATAGCCTGGGGTCGTCTTGCGGGTGTCGACGACGCGCGACGCCGTGCCCGCCACCGCCGCGGCATAAGCGCTGGCGCTGGTGGCCACGCCGGAGAGCCGTTGCGCAAAATTGAGCGCGGTGCGCTCGGCCTCAAGGATGCCGCGCGCGCCGCCGACGATGGTTGCGACCTTGTCGCCGCGGCTTAGCCGAGCGCCGTCCGCGACATGCAGCGTCACGTGCAACGACGGATCGATGCGCGAAAAGACGTACGCCACCAAGTCCGCGCCAAAAAATGTAAGGGGTTGCCGCGCCACGAGATGCGCCGTCGCGGCCTGCTCGCTGGCGCCGACGGTCGCGGCCGAGGTGACATCGCCGCGCCCGAGGTCTTCGTCGATTGCCAGCTCGACCAAGCGCTGCACCGCCGGCAAGGCGGCGAGCCCGTGTGCAATTACCATGCGAGAAGAGGTACCACGGCGCGCGTCAACGCAGCAAGGATAGCTCAAGCAGGCGCACCAGAATGTTCGAATACGCATGCGCCAAGATGGGCGCCACCAGGCTACCGGTTTTCACCCGCAGCCAGGCAAATGCCAACGCCGGGAAAAACGTCGCCAGCGCGCGTGGATCGCCGTCCTTGGGCAAATGCACCAACGCGAACATGAGCGACGACAGCCAGATGGCGCGGTCCAAGGGGACGCCGGCCACCGTCCGCGACAAACGCGGCGGCGCTGCCACTGGCACGCCCGCACCCGCTGGCGACGTGCCGAGCAGCCCCAACATCATGCCGCGAAAAAACAACTCTTCGGGGAGGGCAACCACCAAGAGCTGCACCAAGACAAACTCGCCGAAGCGATCAGGCAGCACGGGCCAATGTGCGCCGTCGATGCCAAGATAGGCCCCGCACATGCCGCGCGGCGCAAGCTCGGCCAGGCCCGGCGCCTGGCACACGACTTCGTAAAACCCGACAAACGCGACGATGAAGATCGGCGTGATGACGGCGGCATAAACGGCGCTCCAACCCAGCGCGGACCGTAGGCCGTGTAGGTGCAGCCCCCAATCAAACAGCGTCAGCCCGTGGCGTGCGGCGATAACGTCCGGCACCAACAAAAACCATAAGGCGATGCCGGCGCTGCCGAGATGCCCCACCGCAGGAATCTGCACATTGATCCGCACCAGCATCAGCATGACCACGAAGGTCACGCCAAATATCAACCAGGCTTGTCGCGGGCCGGCTACCACAAGAACATGAAGCTGGTTTGCACGGTGTACGAGCTGTCGGCGTTCGGCAGCTGGCTCTTGAGCGCCTCGCCAAAGCGAAGATATGCCGTCTCGAGCCCGAGCCGCATATGGCCGTTGGCAAAGGTGGTGCGCACCGCGAGATCGAACTCGGTGCCGAGATATTTCGAAGCGGTCTGGCCTGGGCCACACACCGCGGCGCAGGCATAGAACAGCGAGGCCGTCGAGCCCAGCTTGTCGGCCCACGCCATCAGGACGCCACCCACGACCTCAAGGCCCAGGGACTTCGTGATCGCCATTTGCGGGCGATAGCGCACCTTGGGGAAGAGGTAGTTCGCATTGATCACGCCGCCCTGCGAGAAGAAGCCATAGGCGCCCTGCGGTGCCGTTTCAGACGCCAGCGGCACGCCGTAGGTGCGCGCCGAGTGCTCGCGCAGCGTTTCTTCGAACAAGATCATCCCAACGTTGAAGTCGGGATGAATGGCGCGCTGCCGCAGATCTTCGTCGGCGAGCGAGTCATCGCCCGAAGCGTGCCCCAGCTCGAGCAGGCCATCGAGTTCATCAGACACGTAGCCAAAGCGCGCGACGCCGGCGCGAATATCGGCCTTCTTCTTGTTATTTTGCCCAGGGAACGGGACGCCGCCAAAGGTGGTGCCGCCGATCTTGTAGAGCTCGCCCTCGGTAAACCACGTGCCGTAGCGAATTTTCCACCAGATGTCGGCGATCCACACCTTGGAGCCGGTGTCGATGCAAGGGAAGTCCTCGCCTTCAAAGCTGCCACAGGTTTGATCTGGATCGAGCGCGGAGGGTTTCTGCGAGCTCTGCTCGGCGGTCCGATAGACGCCGTAGAAACCGACGCGCAGCTCGTCGGTGTAACGCACCTGCTCCCAGTCCGGATCATTGTAGACCGCGAGGAAGACGTGCTGCTTGACGTCATCGTTGGCGCCGCGCGAAATATAACCCTGTTGCCCAAGCGGGCGAAACCGCCGTTCGTACCCTTCGTTGAGCAGCCATGGCGATTCGCTGAGCACGTCAAAGGCGTAGCCCATGACAAAATTCGACGACGTGTCGGCTTGCTTGGTGATCGTCTTGTAGATGCTCAGTGGCTTGGTGACAAACAGGATCCTATCAGCGGTCGAGCCGAAATGTTTGTCGCCAAAGTCTTCCGAGGTGAAGTGATCGCCAATACGTCGAGCGGGCTTGCCAGCCGGCGTCGTGGCGTCGAGGTGGCCGCTGCCGCCACCATTGGCCAAGAGCCCCATGCCCCAATGCGACGGCATGCGCCCAATGCGCACCACGCCAACCGGGATCTGAAATTCGAGCCAAGCGCGCTTAACCGCGATGGTCGGCGACTCATCGCCGCCGTAGAGATAGTGCTGCCCCAAAAAGTACTGATTGGAGCCATCGGTGGCAAACAGCGGCGACGAGGCGACACCATTGTTGTCGCCCCATAGCACGTCGTCGATGCCATCCATCTGCATCGAGAACTTCGCGATCTTGCCGTACGAAACCGACGGCATCAGGCGAAACCGGCTCATGATGTACGACGTCTTGCGAATTTCCGGCACGACGACGGTCTCGCCGGCCGGCAGATACATCATTTCTTGTCGGTCCTCCGGCGCCAAATTCGTCAGCTTGACGGTGCGCGTGCGGAAGTAGCCTTCCGACGCCCACGTTATTTCTGACGCATCTGCCATCGCCGATGCCGACCAGCCAAGCAGCGCCACCAGGGCCGCCGCACCACCGCAATTGATCAATCCATGTCGATTCATCACAAACCCTCACCCAACGTTACGAATGTTAACGAATGTTATTAGTCGCGAAGCACGTCGACGCCGGCCGTGATGACTGAATCAGCCAACACGGGGGTCGCGACCTCGCCAATGAGGGTTTTCTCGTCGGCATCGGCATCGGCCTGCGTGAGGTAGCCCCACACTTGGATGTAGACATTGGTCGAGGAATCAGGGATCTCGAGGATCGCAAACTCACCCGAGCGGTTCGTCGCCGACAAGGTCGTAACGGGCACCGTGTTGACATAAAACACCAAGGCGCCGCTGACGGGCGAATCGCTGCCCGAAGTCGTGCTGACCCGCGCGAACGCGTTCATGACGGGAGCGCCGTTGCAGTCAAGCGCCGTGCCGGCGAGCACCCCGGTGCCTGGCGTGCGCGTGACTTGAACAAACGATGGGAGCGCGTTGGCGATCGTAAGCGACGCACCTGGTACGCGGTCTTCGGCGTTGGCCGTGTCGCTGTAATAGTTGCCAAGCGAAAACGTGGCGAGGTGGTCGTCGGCTTCTAGCTTGTAGCTGATGCGGGTCTCGCCGGCGGGGATGGTGACCTCGAACTCGCCGTCGCCATTGGCGGTTTGAGTCGCCAGCGCGGTGTCAAAGTCCGTGCCCGAATACACCGTAATCGAGGCATCGGCGATGGCCGGGCCGCCTGCGACGCCCAGCTCATAGGTCAAACCGGCCAGCGTGAAACTGTCGGCGTATGGCACATCTTCCGACGCCGTGTTTAGGCACGACAAGTCGATGGTTCCGTCATCAACCGCCAGCGGTGGCGCGAGCGCGGCCGGCGGCGGATCGTCGTCGCCACCGCAACCCATTGCGAGCGCGGCGCCCAAAGACAGTGCCAGGACATTACATTGCATCAGCGTGTTTTTCGTCTTCATTGTGGCCTCGGGTGCAGTGGTAGCGGCATCGCCGCGCAGATGCAACCGGCGCGCGCGCGTATGGCGACTGGGGGGCGAGGCGAAGATCACTCGGTAACGCGTCGCAGCACGACTTGCGCTCTAAGTCTCATTGTCGGTACATTGCGACGAGGAGCCATATGTCACGTTCTGTCGACCAAATCCGCACCTTGCTGGGCAGCCACGAGGGCCTGCTCGATCACCAGTGCAAGACCATAGATAAGGCCGCGCTTCACCTGCCAGGCCCCCGCTACATCGATGAGGTTTTGGTGCAAAGCGACCGTCCACCGCGTGTGCTGGTGTCGCTGCAACATATGTTCAACACCGGACGCCTAGGCGGCACCGGCTATCTATCGATCTTGCCGGTCGATCAAGGCATCGAGCACTCCGCGGCCGCCTCGTTCGCGCCCAATCTGCCGATGTTTGATCCCGAGAGCGTCGTGCAACTTGCGTATGAAGGTGGCTGCAACGCGGTGGCGTCGACGTTCGGCGGGCTTGGCATTATTGCGCGCAAATGGGCGCATCGCATTCCGCTGATCGTCAAGATCAACCACAACGAGCTGCTCTCGTATCCAAACACGCACGACCAGACGATGTATGGCCGCGTGCGCCAGTGCTACGACATGGGCGCGCTGGGCGTTGGCGCCACGGTCTACTGGGGATCGAGCGAATCGCGCCGCCAGTTGCTCGAGGTCGCTGAGGCCTTTGCCGAGGCAAAATCGCTTGGCATGTTCACCGTGCTTTGGTGTTACGTGCGCAACAACGCTTTTAAGACGGCGCAAGCAGATCACAACGTATCGGCCGACCTTGAAGGCCAGGCCAATCACCTCGGCGTGACGATTTCGGCGGATATCATCAAGCAGAAGCTGCCCGAGGGCAACGGCGGGTACAACGACCCTGCGCTTAAGGGCTTTGGCAAGACGCACAAGAGCGTGTACAGCGACCTTACAAGCTCCCATGTGATCGACCAGACGCGCTATCAAGTCGCCAACTGCTACATGGGGCGCATCGGCCTCATTAACAGTGGCGGCGCCTCGGGCACCAATGACCTGCAAGATGCCGTCGCAACCGCGGTGATCAATAAGCGCGCCGGCGGCATGGGCCTAATTTCTGGGCGCAAGGCATTTCAGCGGCCGCTGCGGTCAGGCGTCGAGCTGCTCAACGCGATCCAGGACGTCTATTTGTGTCGAGATGTTACGATTGCTTAGCAGGGCGCCTTGGCTGATGAGCCGCCCTTTCGGCGCCGGCGCGGCATGTGCGCAGGTGTGGGCAGGACGCGTCGCGACAGAGAATGAGGCGGCTGTGGTTTGGTGAACCTTAGCTAAGGTTGCTACCATTTATGTGGTGTCACGGCTGGGACAATTACTACTAGACGCCGGAGTCATTACTCCCGCCCAGCTAGATGAAGCATTGCGCGCCCAAGTGCTCTACGGTGGTCGTCTAGGCACCAACCTCGTCGACCTAGACTTTGTCACCCTTGACGAACTCGCGACGGCATTAGCGCAGCTCCACGACATGGTGCCCGCGCTATCGCCCCACTTCGAGCGCTGCGATGTCGAGGTACAGGAACGCTTGCCGCCTGAATTTGCGGCCATGCATATGGCGGTGCCCATTGGCTACCTGGCCGATGGCACCAGCCGCATCGCCGTCGCGACGCCAGGCCCGCTTGCGGTCGATGTGATGGAGCGGCTCGCGGTGTACCTTGGCTGCGAGGTGTCGCAGATTATCTTGGCGATCGCTGGGGAATTGCGCCTGCGCTTCTACCTCGAGCGCTGCTATGGCGTGGCGAGAACCAGCCGTTACCTCCGCGTCCGCCGCCAATCGGGCAGCCATTTGCCAATCCCGCAAGCCGAAGCGGAGCTGGAATCCGCCCTGGAGGAGCCAGGCAGCCGCACCGAAGTGCTGTTCCCACCACCGCCACCAGCGGCAACCGCGTCCTCGCTCGAAGGCGTTCCCGAGCGCATCGGTTCGTTTGAAGTGTCGGCCGAGGCCGGCAATATTCTCGCGCCTAGCCTGCAGCGGCGCTTTGTGCGCACCGTCTCGGAGCGCCTGGAACTGGACGAGCCGGTGTTGCCGCCAGCGCAGGACGCCGAGCCCGAGCCGACCATCCCCACCCAACAAGTCGAGGCTCCGGTACCCCAGGCAGCCAGCGAGCCCGAGCTGCCGCTCGCAGCTGAGGCCCTGGAACTTGCCACGGAGCCCTCGCCTCCAGAGGCGGCCGCGCCGCACCTTGAATCGCCACTGGCTCACGCCGCCGCAGCTCCACTTGAGCTCGACCTCACCCCTGAGGCTGAACAAGCTCAGGCGCGTGAGGCCTCGCTTGCCGGCGATTTGTCGAGCTCCACGCTGGGACGCATGGATGTCCGGCGGCTCGCACGCGCGCTGCCCAGCGATCCGGCAGATCAAGAGCTCGAAACGCTCGAGCATTTTCTGCGCGCGATCCGCCGCGCGCAAAGTCGCGAGCGGATCGCCGAGTTGGCACTTAGCGCGCTTGCCCGCTTCTCCCCGGCCGCCATCGAAACCGCCGTGCTCTTTGTCGTTCGCGAACATTTTGCCATTGGCTGGAAAGGCATCGCCGGGGAGTCAGACCTGAAGGGACTCGATCAAGTCGCGGTGGATCTTCAGGAACCGTCGTTGCTGTCCACGGCGCACCAATGCGGCGATATCGCGACCCTCGTGCCGGCGAACGACGCGCCTGCGTTTGTCGATGAACGCCTTTGGCTCGCGCTCGCGACGCTGCCGCCCTTTGAGGCCGCGGCGTGTCCCGTGCAGATTGGTGGGCAAAGCGTCTGCCTTTATTACATTCAAGGCACCGCCTCGCTCGCCGATGCGCTGACCGTGCTGCAGCAGATCGCCGAGGCGACGGCGGGCGGCTTTGCGCGCATGTTCCGCGCCGCCCAGCGCTAAAACCACCGCGGCTGAGCGCGCTAGGCCGCGTCGATCATCGCCCAAATGACCAACACCGCGGTCGCCACCAACCACGTTGCCAAGAGCATTTGCAAGCCACGCGTCGTGCCAGCCGCGAGCTTGGCGCCGTGGTCCTCATGACCCAAATCGTGGCGATGCTTGCGGCGAACGTCGGGCGGATTGGCCATGCGCAGACCATGCCAAAGCGCGCCAGCTAGGTCAATGACAGGGGCCATCCGCGGCTGCGGGCGGTCGCAATGGGCGCCCAAATCAGATTTCGCTTCACGCCCAGATCCGCTATACCCGCCCGCCCCCATATGATCCCCGACGACGTGATTGCCGAGATACGCGCCAAGAGCGATATCGTCGCGATCATCGGCCAGCACGTGCAGCTGCGCAAGGCGGGCCGCAGCTTCAAGGGCCTGTGTCCCTTCCACGGCGAGCGCTCGCCGTCGTTTCACGTCACGCCCGACAAGGGGTTCTTTTACTGCTTTGGCTGTCACAAAAAAGGTGATGCCTTTACCTTTCTCATGGAGTTTCTTGGCAAGTCCTTTCACGAGGCCGCCGAGCAGCTTGCGGCCTTGACGGGCGTGACGCTGCCTGCCAGCAACGACGTCGGCGGCGCCCCGCAAAAATCGCAACGCGCGGGCATGCTCGAGCTCAATCGCCTGGCCACGCAAG
Organism: Myxococcales bacterium; assembly: GCA_016716835.1. Classification (NCBI taxonomy): domain Bacteria; kingdom Pseudomonadati; phylum Myxococcota; class Myxococcia; order Myxococcales; species Myxococcales bacterium. Next base: position 1,626,066 of record JADJUW010000001.1, read on the forward strand.
TGTTCGTCGAAGCCCTCGCCGACGCGCGCGCCACCGCGGCACGAGCCTATCTGGCCTCGCGTGGCACGAACGAAGAGATCGCGCAAAAATTCGCGCTTGGGTATGCACCCAATCAGTGGACCTATCTTGTCGACAAGCTCGCGGCCGCAGGCGCGGCCATGCCGCTGGCGACGGAGCTCGGGCTCGTGGGCACGCGCGAGCGAGGCGGCCACTATGACCGCTTTCGCGAGCGCCTGATGTGCCCGGTGATCGTGCCGGGGGGCGACGTCGTTGGATTTTCGGGTCGCTTTATTGGCAAGGCGGACGCCGATGCCTCGCAGCCGCCGCCCGCCAAGTATATCAACAGCCCCGAAAGCAGCGTCTACAAAAAGTCGCGACTCCTCTTTGGGCTTGGGCAGGCGCGCGAAGGCATCGCGAGCAAAAAGCGTGCGCTGGTGGTCGAGGGCAACTTCGACGTGATCAGCCTGCACCAGGCCGGCTTCGTCGAGACCGTCGCGCCGCTTGGCACGGCGCTGACGGCCGAGCAGGTAACCGCGCTACATCGCATTACCGATGAAATCATTATTTGCTATGACGGCGACAACGCGGGCCGCAAGGCGACCATGTCGGCCATCGCGACCTGCGTCGAGGCCGACGTCGCCATACGAGTTGTACGGATGCCGGACGGGATGGATCCCGACGCCTTGGTGCGCCAGGCGGGACCGACGGCGCTGGCAGGCCTCGTCGACAAGGCGCAGGCCGGGATTGAATACTTCGCCCTGGAGCTGTGGGCGCAAAGTGGCGGCACCGCCGACGGCAACGCGGCGGCGATCGACCAGGCCGCAGCGCTCATTGCGCGCGTCACCAACCTCACCAAGCGCGACCTAATTATCGGCACGATTGCGACCGCGCTGCGGGTGCCCTCGGGCGTTATCGAGCGCGCGGTGCGGCGCGCCTCGGCACCGCAATTTACGCCGAGCCAGCCTGGCCCACGGGCGGCTCCAAATGCGCCCGAGATCGGCCTGCCAAATACCGAAGAACTTGAGCTTTTCGCGTTACTTAGCGACCATTCGCCCCTCGTGGGGTCATTAATTGCGAATGAGGCCGTTTCGCTCTTGACGGACCCGCGGCTTCGCGACATGTATTCGCAGTTGCAGGCGGGTCAGCGCGTCGAAGACGTGGCCCAAGCCCTCCTTCCTCCCATGAGCGTCGCCGTTGTGTTATCCGGGAAATACCGCCAAGAGGCCGCGCCCGAGCACCGGCTAGGGCTTATGGCATCTGCGCTCAAGCAGCGCTACAAGACGAGTGAAGCGACGCGGCTCCAGGCGCGTCTGGTAGAAGCGCAGCGCCAAGGGCAACACGCCTTGGTGCGCGAATTGGCAGAACAAATCGTGTCGCTCCGAAAGCAGGTTGATTAATCATGGCAAAAGCAAAGGCAAAGGCAAAACCACCCGCGAAGAACGCGAAGGCCGGCAAAGCCGCGAGCAAACCCGCGGGCAAGCCCAGCAAGGTGGCCGCCAAGGTCGACAAAACCCCTGCCAAGAGTGCCAAGCCGGGCGCGCCAAAAGCCGGCCTCCCCGCCAAAGCGCCTGCGCCCGCAGTGAAAGCCAAGGCACCCGCGAAGGTCGCCATGGCGCCCGCTATCAAACCAGCCAAAGGGCAAAAGGCGCTAGCCCCGATCGGCAAGGGCAAAAAAGCCGCGACCAAGCCCGCCCGCGATGAAAACGATTTCGAATTCGACGGCGCACCCGAGCCCGATTTTGACGCGGATCTCGACGAAGACGTTGGCAAGCCGAAAAAGCGAAATGCCGCGCGCGAAGCCGAAGAGGCGGCGATGGCCGCCGAGCAAAAAGGCGGCAAGGTCAAGGCGGGTCCAACCGACGCCAGCCAAAACAAGCTGATCGAACTCGGCAAGACCAAGGGCTTTGTCACCTATGACGAAGTCAACGACCACATGCCCGACGATCTCGTCGGCCAAGATCAAATCGAAAACTGGCTCTCGGCCCTGGGCGACCAAGGCATCGAGGTGGTCGAAGCCGCTGGCGGCCGCCGCGCCGATGTCGATGCCGCCAAGCCGCTCGACCTCGACAAAGAGCGCGAAGAAGGCGAAGCCGAAACCGAAGAAGACGAAAACGCGGCCGCGCGTACCAGCGACCCCGTGCGCATGTACCTGCGCAAGATGGGCTCGGTCTCGCTGCTCACCCGCGAAGGCGAAGTCGAAATCGCCAAGCGCATTGAAGATGGCGAGCGCCGCATGCTGCAAGCGGTGCTCAATTCCTCGCTCGCGGTGGAAGAGCTCATCGAAATTGGCGAGCGCCTGCGCCGCGGCAAGATTCGCGTCAAAGACGTCATCAAAGACATCGACGAAGACGAGGCCGAGTTCAACGAGCAGTTCTACGTCGAGCGCGTGTGCAAGGTCATCGACAAGGTCAAGCGCCTGCAAAAAGAGTGCGAGAAAGTTTACGAGCGCCTCGAAGAAAAAGGCCTTACCGAAGGCAAAAAGAAAAAGTGCAAGGAAGAGCTCGACGGCCTGCACGCCGAGATGTTCGACGCGCTGTCGGACCTGCGCCTCTCCAAGCCGACGGTTGATGCCATCGTGCTGCAGCTCGAGAACCTCAAGATCAAGGTCGACAAGGCCATGGTCGAGGTTGAAGAGTGCGAGCGCCGCGTTGGCATGGATGCCGCCGAAATCCGCAAGTCCCTGCGCGAGATGAAGGCCAGCCCAGAGAAGGCGCGCGCGATTGGCAAGAAGACCCTGCTGACCGTCGCCGACTTCGAGGAGATGGAAGAGACCATCAAGAGCGCGCAGCGCAAGATTTCGCAGATCGAGGAAGAGGCGCGCACCAACGCCACCGATTTGCGCGTCACGTACCGCGACCTATCCGAAGGCAAGTACATGGCCGAGAAGGCCAAGAGCGAGCTGGTCGAGGCCAACCTTCGCCTCGTGGTGTCCATTGCCAAGAAATACACCAACCGCGGCCTGCAGTTCTTGGACCTCATCCAAGAGGGCAACATCGGCCTGATGAAGGCCGTCGACAAGTTCGAATACAAGCGCGGCTATAAATTCTCGACGTATGCCACGTGGTGGATTCGCCAGGCGATTACGCGGGCGATTGCCGACCAGGCGCGCACCATCCGGATCCCGGTGCACATGATCGAGACGATCAACAAGCTGGTGCGCACCACGCGCTACTTGTTGCAAGAGCTCGGCCGCGAGCCGACGCCGGAAGAGATTGCCGAGCGCATGGAGTTGCCGCTCGACAAGGTGCGCAAGGTGCTCAAGATTGCCAAGGAGCCCATCTCGCTCGAAACGCCAATTGGCGAAGAGGAAGACTCGCATCTCGGCGACTTCATCGAGGACAAGAGCATCATCTCGCCCAGCGAGGCTGTGATCTCGGTGAACCTCGCCGAACAAACCCGCAAGGTGCTCGCGACGTTGACGCCGCGCGAAGAGAAAGTGCTGCGGATGCGCTTTGGCATCGGCGAGAAGAGCGACCATACGCTCGAAGAAGTCGGGCAGGACTTTGAAGTCACCCGCGAACGCATCCGCCAAATCGAAGCCAAAGCACTCCGCAAGCTTCGACATCCGTCGCGTTCAAAGCGCCTCAAAGCCTTCGTCGAGGGTTGAACGGCTCTTTTGCGTTGATCGAGGCGTGCTTCCTCGCGAGCCTCGTTACAGCCAGACGGCTGCGCCTCGGCATCGCTGCGGGAGCGCGGCCTCGCTGAACGCAAAATCGCTCGTTCAACTACGGTCGCGCCTCAGGCTGGCTGCAGGCGTGCGCCAAACTGGACGCAAAATCCCGCGTTAGCTACGCGTGACTATTCAATGCAAACAATTAAGGATGAGCGCTACGGGTCTTGCGATAGGCTTTCGCGGTGACGAGAGGTCTCAAGGCATTGGCGATTTTGTGTTGCTTGTCGTGGGTTGGCGTAGCAAGTGCTGAGCCGCAATCCCAACCTCTTTCACAGCCGTTTCTTTTCCACGTGTTTGATGCTGATGGCCACCCAGTAATGGGTGCAAAGGTGACGGTAAATGGTCAAGTGGCCTCGTACGTAACGTATGGCACCGAGCGCATGTACAAAGTGATGGGGCCAACAACGGGCACCGTAGACGTTGCGGTAGCAGCAAAAGGTTTTCTTGGGATCCGTCGCAAGAACATGCCCGCGACACAGTATTTCCATCAGCTATATCTCCGACGAAAAAATGACCCATGGTTCACGGACCCCAACGGTATGCCGGTGGCCTATTCGACACGCCCGCGCGACGTACTCGTGCTGTTACAGGACTATGATAAAGCGACAAATCGGCGCTTCACGCCCGCGACCGCAGCCGCGACGTTATTGGCGTTGCCGGCGTTGGCCACGTGGCAACTCGTCGAGGTGGATTGGGATTCTGTGCCCAGCAAGCCATATGCAAAGCTGAGCCTTAGCCGTCCGGTCGGCACCAAATTGTTGCTGCGTGCGCCGCACGCGCTACCAAAGAGTGGCCTCGCGGCGCTAGCGGCCCTCAGAGGCCATGCGTGGGTTCAGTCCGCGGGACCGATCGTCGTCCATGGCGACAATTATCGCGATGCGTATGCCGTTGGGACAAAAATCCATGTCTCTCCCAACACAGAGGTGATGAAGGACTATGGCCAGGGTGAATTGCTCGCAGCGCGGTTCGGCGGACGGTATAATCCGCCTTCCGAAATTGCATTCGATGCTTCAGCGGGTGCCGTTGTCGTGGAAGCCGCAAATTCGCTGGCATCGTCGGGGCTGTTTCGGTCCTGCGAGGTCGAATTCGCGACACCCACAGAGACGGATAACTAGCACGCTATTAATTAGGTGTTTGGGGCGCCGGGGGCGCCGGAGGGTGGCTGCGGTTGGGCCGGGGCTGGCGGGGCTGGGTACGGATAGTACGTCGGTGGCTGCGGCTGAGCGGGCGCAGGAGCCGCAGGCGCAGGATAGTAGGTCGGTGCTTGCGGCTGGGGCGGATACGGCGACGCTGGCTGCGCTGGCGCCACTGGCGCGACTGGCGCTGCGGGTTCGACCGGCGGTGGTAGGGGCGCTGCCGCTGGGTCGTTCGGAGCGGGCGGTGGCGCGACGGGAGCTGGGGCGGCTTGCTGCTGGCCGCGCCAGCCGGTCCAGGTGCCGCTGCGGTCGCGGTTGCTGGTTGCCCAGGAGCCGGAGAACGAGGTGCCGGCGCTGTCAAACGCGATAAAGCCGGTGCCGGTCAACGGCGGCTGCAAAGGCTCGGTCCAGCTAAATTCGAGCACCGTGCCGCGCAGCGTGCCCGCGAAATAGCCGGTGACGTATTCGCCGCCGCGATTGTACGTCCAGGTGCCGGTGACGGCCTCGGGCATCGCCACGCGCGTGTCGCGATCGATGCGCACCGCGCCAAAACTCGATTCCCAAAAGCCGTAGGCGTATTCAGGGGGCATCGCTTGGGGTGCCGGGGGCGTCGCCATGGCTGGTCCGCCAGCACCACCGCGACCGCCGACCGCATTGGGGTCGTTTTTGCGCGCGCTGGCGGATCCTAAGACGAAAGCCGAGATAATCGCTAAAATACCGATTCTGGAAATGTTTCTGCTTAGCATGGCCAGAACCGTACCATCGCCCTTCGCGATTTCAGCTGGCAAAAGACGGAAACCAAACGGCGCTATGACGGGCGTCACCATCGCGCCTGCGCAGGATTCTTACGTGGGCCCACCAGGACTTGAACCTGGGACCGACCGGTTATGAGCCGGCTGCTCTAACCACTGAGCTATAGGCCCGTTGGGCAAATCTACCTGTGGCTCGCCGTGGTTGCAACCGCCCCACCCTGTTTTGCCTGAACGTCAATTTCCGCGGCAAGGGGCAAAATCGCCCACAGCTGCGAGGGTTTGGTGTATGCATGGCCCAGCGTGAAGGACCAACTAAAACTGCTACTCCAGCTCCAAACCATCGATGCCGGCATTCGCGATTACGAAGCCACCATCGCCGCCCTGCCTGCCAACATCGAACCGACCAAGCGCGACATCGCCCGCCTCGAGGCCGGCCTCGCCGCCGAAACCGCGCGGCTCGCCGAACACGACAAGTGGAAGGCCGAGCAATCCGCGCTCATCGCCCGCGAAAACGAGGCACTCGGGCAGGCGCGCGCCAAGCTCAACGCCTCGCGCAACACCAAAGAGTACGCGGCGGCCACGCGCGAAATCGATTTCAAGCGCAAGTCGATTTCTGATCGCGACGCCGAGCTGCGCAAGATGGCGGAGGCCTCGATGGCCTCGGCCGCGCTGACCGCGCAACGCACCAAAGACATCGAAGCCCTCAAGGCGCAAATCGCCGACGAAGAAGCCGAGATCAACGCCAAGATCGCCAAGCTCCGCGAGGAAATGACCGAAAGCCTGGCCGCGCGCGACGCGCTGCGCTCACAAGTGCCGGCCGACTTGCTCAAGACATATTCAGACATCGCCTCGCGCAAGGGCACGGCGATGGCAGCGATCGAGAAGGCGACGTGCCGTGGCTGTCACATGGGGATTCCCCCGCAACTCGCGAACATTGTCGCCCGCATGGAAAGCATCGAATCTTGCCCGCGCTGCCGCCGCATGATCTATCGCAAAGAAATGCTCGAGCAGCCGTCGGCAACGTAGTGCTGCTACCTTAAAAAAGTGTGTCTCAGTTGAGATCGCCGTAAGCCGAGTTCTGTGCCGGTTGCCCGGTGGTAACCATTCATCTAGGCCCTTCGTTGCCGAGGGCTCGAGCGACCAACCCGGAGTCATTGCGCGGACCACGCGGCCCCTGTCTGGTCTTGCTTCGAGTGGGGTTTGCCATGCCCCCATTGTCGCCAATGAGGCGGTGCGCTCTTACCGCACCGTTTCACCCTTACCAGTTGCTAGGCGGTTTGTTTTCTGTGGCACTTTCCTGCGGGTCGCCCCGACTGGCCGTTAGCCAGCACCCTGTCCTATGAAGCTCGGACTTTCCTCCCGCGCCGCGCGTGTTGCCACGCGCCACGCCAGCGATTACCTGTCAATCTCAACTGAGACACGCCCTTCTCTACCCCAGAGCAGGACGGGAGGGAAGCTTAGGCTAGCGAATCATTCTCACGGCCCCGGCGCGCCGCGCACGCGTCGGTTATTGCTGGCAAATCGGCACGCCAGCACAGTCGGGGTCGGCGCAATCGATCATGCTGTCGAAGTCGTTGTCGATGAAATCGTCGCATAGCTCGACGGCGCAAAACGGGCTGCCGGTGCAAAATGGGTCATCGCAATCGATGGCGGTGTTGTTGTCGTCGTCGATGCCATTGCTGCAGTTCTCTTGCGGTGGAGCCTGGCAGATCGCGTCTGCCGCGCAATCGGTATCGTCACAGTCGGTGTCGCCGTCTTCATCATCGTCAATGGCGTTGGTGCAATTCGCCTCCCCGGCAGCCTGACAAGCCTCGTCTTGGCTGCAATCGGAATCGTTGCAGTCTGCTTGCCCGTCGCCATCTTCATCGCCCACCACCGTGCAGTCCTCGGCGGCGCATATGGCAAGGTTTTGGCAACTGACGTCATTGCAGTCAATGGCACCATTCTTGTCATTATCAAGCCCGTCACTGCAGGCAGTCTCGGGGCCCGCATTCGGGCATCCAACCAGCATCGCGACGCCGAGCATTAGCCCGGCAAGGCCTCCCAGGCACGGAAGGAGTTTTGAACGCTTTGGTGTGGCTATTTTTTTCACAAATTCAATTGTCAGGTGGCCGCGCGCCGCTAGTCAAGCGAGCTGCGCGCGATTAGCGGGCTCTGGGGCCGCACGCGCGTCGGACATCTAGCGACAGGCGGACTCGCAAATCGCGGACCTTTAGGTGGCAACGTACGGCCCCGTGATTCAGGAGCCGCGCTCGTCGTTCTTCTGCTACTTGGCCTGCGCCCTAGTCGTGCGGCCCGTTGGGGTCGGGATGTAGTAACCGCGGGCATGCAACGTCGGGGCTGTGTTGGCCGCATCAACTGGAACAGCAAACGTTAAGGTGAGCACGTCGTGCTCGTACATACGGAAGGGCACGTGGTCCGCGATGCAATAGGCCGGAACGTCAGAGGCATCGTCGCTGGCGCGAGACGCGTGCCGACACGACGTCGGACGAATGATCGCGTCGTCGACCACAATGTAGACTTCGTCAAGCAGCGTCACCTCGCGTTTTTCCTCGCTAAGGCGAACGGTAACCGCACCATTGACGACGGCGCTGCGCCCGAGTGCCAGCGTTTGCAGCGCATAGGCTTGCTTGCCCCGCACGTTGCGCAAAATCTCGCCCATGCGAACTTGGCCGCCGTCCGCCGTCACGACGTCGACAAATGGGCAGGCGGCGAGCTCGTCGCAAACTTGGGTTGCCTTGGTATTAGCTCGTGTTGCTTCTTTGAATTGGCCGGTATGGTCTGGCTGGAAGATCACCTCCTGAAGCGCTACTGACTTTTTCTCCGGCATTTTCGCGCGATGGCAAGCGGCCCAGCCGTCCTCGACATAGCGAAGCGTTCCATCGCCGGCGAATTTGATGGCCCCGGGGCCATAGGAAGAGACCACGCCGCTAAACACGCGAACTAACGAGTCCCCTTGCGCGACGAAGAGCTGAAAATAGTTGGGCGGATCTTCTTCCTCGTCGACTGGAAGTCCCAGCAAAATTCCTTTGATTCCCTTTTGGGTGTCGAGCACGACAACCGTCAGACTGGCTTGCTTGCCCATCCAGTACTCACTAGCTTTGGAGGCCTCGGCCGTGCCGGCCAGGGCCCCCGCGGTTAGCGCACCATCGGCGCGGAGTTCGATTTTTTCGTCACCAGGTTTGCCGTCGAAGTCTGCGTTCACAGACAAGATGACCTTGCCCGTCGCCGGTGCGACCGCGGGATTGGTTGCGGCCGTGTCAGCCGTGGGCACTGGGGGAGTCGGACTCCCGGTTGGACTGGGCTCGGCTGGAATATTGATGTTTTCCGACGCCTGTGGCCGCTTATCCTTGCAGCCTGTGGACATGCCTATCGCACCGGCCAATGCCAAGGGTGCGATGAGCAAGCTCAGCATGGCTTGCCGGTTGGCCTGCGGCCACGAACACGCAAATTTTTTCATGGCGCCCCTATACACGAAAGCGATGGTTGCCCGCTACGACAGTTTTGCAACCGACTACCAATGCGGGGCAAACTCACCCGCTACGCTGGGCGCATTTCACCAACGCCTTGCGCCAGCGAAAGCCGTAATAGCGCGGCACGAGATCAGGCCCAACGCGATAGCGGTAGGTTCGCTGGCGGGCAGCCGTTGGATAGCCGGCGCGGTCGCAGGCCTGGTGCGGACTTTCCCCATGCAACATGGTTCGCTTGTCAACCATCGAAATACCACCATTGCCGTCGCTGCGTCCGCTCCAAACTTCCTTGAGCCCTGGCTCGACGCGAAATAGCTGGATCGTATACCCGTTGGGGAAGGGTCACTCCCGGGTCGAAATTCCATAGCCGTTTCAGATAGTTAACTAGGCTACTGCGTGATCACGTTCTAGCGAAAGTGACTACGCAGTACCGGATCTAACAACTGGTAATCACAAGCCAATCTGGCGCCTGGAGTGACCCTAGTGTTTCTCCCCCGCAATCCGCGGCGCGCCAGCGGATGGGCCAGCGCAGATCTCGCCACTGTCCAAGTTCGCGCGGCGATGGGACATTGCCGTTGATATCGAGGCCGGTGCCGAGTTGCAGCAAGCGGCCGCCACCGTCCGACTCCATGATGAATACGTTGTTGCCAAGCCAACCATAGCGGCCGCTCGGCGCCAGCGGCCCCACATCTAGTGTTGTCTCGGTGAGCGTATCGAACAGGGCCAGGGTCGCGACCGCATGGGCCTCGCAAATTTCGTGCGACCACTGCGCCAACAGCAGCCACCGTTTGTCGGGCGACCACGCCATGCCACGCGCATCGGCAAAGCGCTGCATGGGGAGGACGCGCGCGAGTTTCGGCAAGCGCAGCGCGCTCGCGGTGCCCCACTGGTCCCAATCGACTTCGACGTCGGCCACTGCCCCGCCGCCACGCTGCATCGTGGCGACGACATCGGGCGCGCCGCCGGCGATCACCCACAGCGGCGACGCGCCAGCAAGCGTCGCGCGCGTCGCTGCCGGAGGCGTCACCAGCTTTCGCTCTGACCATTGCGCCACGGCCAAGCGTTCGCGTGAACCTGTACGGCTTGCGATCCAAATCATCAGCGCCTCGTCGCCGTCGGGCTCGATCCGCGATGCGCCAAGTTCCACACGGTCGGCGTGGCCAAGCTCAATTTCATGGCGCTCGCCAGTCGCCAGCACGATGCGGCCAACGACGATCCCGGTGCGCGGGGCGCGGACATACACGACGACCGGTGCGGGGCCGTCGACGATCGCGGCGACAAGCAGCGCCGGCATTTCATCCGAAATTCGGACAAAGCGCGCCGTCGCGGCATCGTACCCGAGCAGGGTGTCGCCGCCGAAAGGGCCACGTATGATCACCAGCCCTAGCCGCCGCGACAACGATCGCCACAACGCGGGCGGTGCGTTGGCTGGCATGAGCGGCCCCGCGCTCGCCGCCAGCGGCGACGCCTCGCCCAACCCGGGAGAGGTCGCCGGTACCGACGCGGCGCCCGCGTCTTGCTTTGGAGGGATGGGTGGTGCCCCGTCACGGCAACCGGGTATCAAGGCGCACAGGAGCGCGGCAACCCCCAGGATCCGCGCGGCTGCCTTGATTGCTGGAAGCCCCACGACGGCATCCTGCCGCGCTTGTCCACACCAAGCAATATCTCTAACTAGCGAACATGATGGAACAATGCGCCGCGTTGTAAAACTCCAGAAAGACTGGTATAGGGCGAGCCTCCCACGTCCTCGGAACTCGCATGACCCAAACTTCGCCTGATTCGTCTTCAAGCCCCGCCTTCCGCAATATTGCCATCATCGCACACGTCGATCATGGCAAGACCACGTTGGTCGATGGCCTCCTCAAGCAGGCCGGCAACTTTCGCACCGGCGAAGTGGTGTCGGAGCGCGCCATGGACTCCAACGACCTTGAGCGCGAGCGCGGGATTACGATCTTGTCGAAGTGCACCTCGGTCACCTGGAAAGGCGTCCGCATCAATCTCGTCGACACCCCGGGCCACGCCGACTTCGGCGGTGAAGTTGAGCGCGTGCTCGGCATGGTCGACTGCGTGCTCTTGGTGGTCGATGCCTATGAAGGTCCAATGCCACAAACGCGGTTCGTGACGCAAAAGGCGTTTGAGATGGGCCTGGCGCCTATTCTCGTCGTCAACAAGATCGATCGCACGGGCGTCGAGCCCGAGGCGACGGTCGATGGCGTGTTCGACCTCTTCGTTGCGCTGGGCGCGTCAGAAAAACAACTCGACTTCCCGGTGATCTACGCCTCGGGCCGCCAAGGCTGGGCGATCAACAAGCTCGGCGACGAGCAAAAAGACCTCGGGCCCCTGCTCGACCTCATTATCGACAAGGTGCCGCCGCCGACCGCCGACGGCCACAGCGATCTCTGCATGCAAGTCGCCACCCTCGACTACGACGATTTCCTGGGCTTTATGGCCATCGGCCGCGTGCGCTCGGGCAAGACCAAGGTTGGCGATCGCGTGTTGCTGGCGCACCGCGATGGCAAAAAAGAAGAATTCCGCGTGCAAAAGGTGCTGGGCTTTCAAGGCCTCAAGCGCTTTGAGCTCGCCGAGGCCGTGGCAGGTGACATCGTCGCCATCACCGGCATGAGCGAGCTCAATGTTGGCGAGACCATTACGTCGATCCAGAACCCGCGCATTCTGCCGTTGCTCACCGTCGACGCGCCGACCATCACCATGACCTTTCGGGTCAATGACGGCCCGTTTGCCGGCAAAGAAGGCAAGTACGTCACCTCGCGCAACATCCGCGATCGCCTGATGCGCGAGATCAAGAGCAACGTCGCCTTGCGCGTCGAAGAGGCCGAAGACTCGGGCTCGGCCTTTCGCGTTTCGGGTCGTGGCGAGCTGCATCTCTCGGTGCTCATTGAAACCATGCGCCGCGAAGGCTATGAGCTGTGTGTTTCGCAGCCACGCGTCATTACGCAGACCGCCGCGGACGGCTCGCTGCTTGAGCCGTATGAGCTCGCAACCATCGATCTTGAAGAGACCTATCAAGGCGCCGTCATCGAAGAGCTCGGCCGCCGCTTGGGCATCATGCAAGACATGCGGCCATCGAGCACGGGCCGCACCCGGCTTGAATACAAGATTCCAGCGCGCGGCCTCATTGGCTATCGCTCGCAGTTCATGACCGACACCCGCGGCACCGGCGTGCTCTACACGCAGTTTCTCGAGTACGGCCCGTGGGGAGGCCCGATCCGCACCCGCGCCAACGGCGTGCTGATCTCGCAAGACCCTGGCGAGTCCAATGCCTACGCGCTGTTTAGCTTGCAAGAGCGCGGCGTCATGTTTGTCGGCCCAGGCGTGCCGAATTACGGTGGCATGATCGTCGGCATCCATGCCCGCGACAACGACTTGGTGGTTAATCCCAACAAGGCCAAGAAGCTCAACAACATCCGCACCACGGCCGCCGATGAAAAGCTCATCTTGGTGCCACCAAAGCCGATGTCGCTCGAATACGCGCTCGAGTTCATCAACGACGACGAGCTGGTGGAAGTGACGCCCAAGTCGCTGCGCCTGCGCAAGGCCATCCTCGACCACAACGAGCGCAAGCGCTTCGAGAAGAAGCCTGCCGCGGTGCTAGAAGACTGAGAATTTAAAAGGGCCCAGGAATGGCCACGTGTATTTGTTCCATCATTGAGACAAGCGACACAAGCCGCGCACCCGAGGTTCTGACTCGGTACGGCATTGTCGTGCACAACGTTGCCAAGCGCATGCTCATTGTTCATGAGCCAAGACTGGGACATCTCGGCATGCCGACGTACGCGCGTGCGCTTTCGCGTGACCTGGCTTGCGACGTGCTGTCATTTGCAATCCAAACGACGGCCTCGTGTGAAATCATTGAGCACTGGAGCAATGGTGAGCTGCTACGGCGCATGGAAGCCGCCGATGGCCCTTTTGGCGCCATCGAAGGCACGCAACAAACCTGGGAGCCTGGCTATTTTTTCTACCCGGGTGCCGAAGATGATTTCGACGACGAGGCCGACCTCGAACGGTTTCGCGAAGCCGTTGCCGCGGATGCTCCATCACAGGTGTTGGACATCATTTACGCGGGTAGCATGAATCGACTGACGGCGCTGCTTCAACTTAAGGGCCTTGCGCTAGACCAGCCGCATGGCACCCTTACGCCCCCCAAATCGAAGGCCAAGTTGTGGCTATGGGTGTTCATTCTGGTACTCGCAGGTGCATTTATTGCTGGCCTACTAGGGGGTAGGTAGACATGCAATCGCTGGTCACGGAGCTCACAGGTTGACAATCCGTGCGCCGATTTGCGATGTTCCTCCGCACATGAAAAAAGATAAAAAGTTAAGTTTGCGTCGGCTGGCCATCTCGGAGTTGCACGCAATCCAAGGCGCCGCCGGAAGCTATTACGCCTGCGCAGTTGAATCAACGGCGTCGCCCTGTGGCCCAACCCGGTGGAATTGCGAGCCCCAAGGCTCGCTAGGTGAACCTGGCGCCAAAGCGACTACCTAGAACGGCGGCTTGCTGAAAGTGCCGTGGAAATACGGCCCCGGGTTGAGCGGAAACCAATGTTTCCGCAGGCCCAAGCAGATCTAAGCACGCGTGCACTCGTTTCGTCTGTCTACTTTGCAAATCTGCAAACCCGGGTCGGGAAGCCGGGTCGGGAAACCGATAAAATCTCTTGGCAATACCAGCCTGCATTGATATGGCCGGCCCATGGCCACCTGCGCAATCCACTCAATGCAGCCGGCGTTTGGTCCCTGTCAAACCTGTCACAAGCAGTTTTGTCAGCCGTGCCTTTCATTTGGCATAGCGCGCACCTGCGGGGCTTGCTATGTCGCGTCCAAGCGGGGGCGCCAACGCCTGTTGCTCACCATTGGCGTGGTCGGCGTGGCCGGCATCATCGCGCTGGGCATATATGGCAAGCTGCGCAGCGACGCCCTCGAAGCCAGCCAAAAGGCCAAGGCGGCCGCAGAAGCCCGCATGGCGGCGGAGCCTGGGGACCTGCGCATCGCCAAGCGCAACCTCGCGGCCAATCCATGCGACTACCAGGAGGCGCTCGCCGTCGTCGACCAGTACCAAGCCATTGGCCGTCACGAGGAGGCCATCGCGGTGGTGGAGCAATGGAAACCGAGTTGCGGCGCACCAGGTGTGCTCACGTGGCGTAAAATGGGCTCGCAAAAGCGCTGCAGCAATTTGACGCAGCCATCGCCACCGGCAGCGCGCTTATCGCCAGCAATCCCGCGGACTCTGACTTTTGGTGGTGGCGCGCCGAAGTGTTGCATCAAGCCAATTTGGCGGCGGCGGTCGCGGATTTCCGTCAAGCCATCGCAAACATGGGCGATAGGGGCCGCGCTAACCTTTCTGTGGGCATGCTGGTGGAGGTTGCCGAGAAATCCGCCCATGCGTGCGATGCGCTCTTTGCCATGAACTACTTCCTCAAGGTCCAGCATGGCCAGCTTGACCAAAATTCTTACCGCGCCTATCAAGCGATACTTTTTGGCAAGACGTGCAGCGAGTACGCTGTTGGCACCAGCGCGACCATTGGTCCGGTCGCAAACAAGCCAGGAAAATTTGGCCGCGTCGTAATAGGCACCCACAAGCTCATGGCGCAAATCGATGAAAAAGCCGGCACCTCCGCCATAACGATAGATAAGGCGCTCGAGCTGGGCCTTGCCCTCACGGAAACCCAATTGGAAGGCCTGGCGCTTGGCGAGCTAGTGCGCGGCCCGCTGGCTACCGTGCCCGAGTTGCGGCTTGGCGACCTGGTCCTAAAAAACGTTGACGTCATCGTGATCGACACGCTGGCCAATCAGGCGGAGCTCGTGCTCGGCTTCAATGCGCTGTGGCGGCTGCAGCCAGCGGCCAGAGGCGACAAGGTTGTGCTTACGCCGTGGAAGCTCTAGCGTTTGGCTTGTCGGCCACGCCCCAATTTCTTCAACACACCCTTGCGGCTCGCTCGACGCGTGGACAGGTTGTCAAAATCAAGATCCCGAAAATCCGCCCCCAAGTTCGAGGGCAATACAAATTTCCGTATCCAACGAAAACAACCGCTGCCATATAGCAGAGCGATGGAATCTAACGCACGAGTGCCAAATCTGCATAGACGCGGCAAATATCCGATGTTAAGGAGCCACTGTGACTAATCTGCAATTGCGATGCACTGCGACCATGCTCGCGGCCTATGTAGCCCTTACGATATTGATGATCGCCGGGCTGCAGGCACTTCTACCTTCCTTATATGTTGCGCTAGTCGGTAAAATAACAAAGTTCTTGTTGCCATTATCAGCTGGCCTCACTGCGGGCTTACGTTACCACCAGCTCGGCCGTCGGGACCGAATCCTCTCCATCGTCGTATTTGCATTGCTGGTGAACGCAGGGTGGGCGCTATTTTCCCTATTCCCCGACAAGCTAGCCAAGGCACCCATGCTCTTTGTCATTGGGTTACCTCTTTACGCGCTGTTTGCCGTTTGGGCGTACCTCGGATTTTCAATTGGTGAGCGCATCCGATGGGCACAAGAGCAGAACCGTGACGAGGATGGGACGGACGCCTCATGACAGATCACATCTCGGCAAGTGATCGAATTTATCAGATCAGGATCCAATGCCGCAGCATCCATAACGTCGCCTATGTGATCGATCCCATTCGTGCCAATTCAGATCCCTCATTCCGCTTTTAGATATGTGCTGGATCACCAGACGGACGCCCCCTAAGCGACAGAACAGCGAAAGTCATGTTGGAAGCACCTCGCCGACGACTACATAGTATCGGACAAGAGATACCCTTTATTTTTTTAAGTCCGGCCCCACGTTGCAGGTTGGGGTTGCCAAAATCAGGGCCCAGGTTGATAGATTTGCAACGGTGGCGGCAGACACGAGCGTGAACCGCGTTAAAACCTCGCCCAAAAAAAGGGCACAGTGGTTATACCCGCTTCTCTTGTGTGGTCACCGAGGACAGTGATAACAACTTCAAGTGGACCAGGCCGTTGAAAGGTTTCTTCTATCGGTTGATGATTCCGTTCGCTGCGAGTCGCCGCGGGGATTCGAGGTTGCTAAGGAGCTGGGTAGCATCCGAGCTCTTATGCCTTTGCTTCAGTACGAGAGCGGTGAGGTCTTCGAACTTGATGAGTATATTGAAGATGCTTCGTATTTCGCGGGGCTTTACTCCACCACCGTAAGCATTCGGTTTTCTTGCTTTGGCAAACTCTTCTCGATTTTGAACTTAACTAACGTGGATCCTGCGTTCGCGTCACGCATCGTCGAATTCATATCAAAGCATGGTTATACATATGTACCCGCAGAAGTTCTTGACACCGAATATACCGGTGCCAATCCCCACCTGAAAGGAACTACGTGGTGGGTCCGATACTTCGACTACCTGTAAAACAAAAGGGTGAGCTTCACGTTATAACCGCCAAGGGTCACGTTTTCAAAAATGGAACGTGAAGCCAGCTCGGTGCTGCTCGATTAGCGCCGAATCAAAGCCGTGAGCAACGGCACGTATGCGCGTTACCGCCGTGCCCCATTGCAGGGCGGCGTTACTCTGGACCGAGGTATACGCACGACGGTCTAAGCGATTCTGTCAAACGGCGCGGCGCGCGGCAGCAGCCCATGGCGGCGCCACCCAGTCGTGAGCAGCCAGGTTTGGGCGGCGTGCACGGGTGAGGGCTGCCGGGTTGCGGCGTGCCAGTGGGCTTCGTCATCCGGCGAGCGGACAAAGCCGTTGAAATACGGTGCCGACGAGCATGGGTCGACGCCAACGTTATTGCCTTGGAGCGCGGAGACGTGCGTAGTCAAGCCCGTCGATCGCGTGTGGCGTTTATGTCGCGGATGCTCAGAGCGCGCTTGCCCACGTGCGGCGTGTTTGGCGTGATTCATCAGCACGTAGACCAGCGCGTTGCGCACCTCGCGCGGCACCGTGAGAGTGCGCGTGAAGGCCCGTTGGCTCCACACGCGGCGGCCTTGGCGACCTAGCGCCTTGTTAATCGCCCGCGCCGCGCGCGTCACCAGGCTGGTGATGCCAGAGCGCAGTGTCCGCTTGTCTTGGGCTTCGATGATTAAATGCACGTGATTGGTCTGAACCGAGAATTCAACGATGCGAAATGATCGGTCGCCTAGCCGCGGGCATTCGCTTTGGTTGGTGGCCGCAATGCTATGGCGAACCCACGCAAAGAGGTCCGGCCGGCGCAAGGACGGCACGTCATCGCGCACGCGCAACGTGACATGCACCGGGTGGCCTGCGCTGTGCACCGTACGCGCGCGGTGCGGCGTCGGGCGAAGCCCTGGTTTTGGCTTGGGTCCCGAGCCCGGCCGCGCCCCGCCGCGACGGCTGCCGTCGCGTGCGGGCTTGCGTAGCGACAGCTGGCCATGCACGGCGCGCCGGCGTCGCGATGGCTTGCCGGCACCAGGGGAGGATTTTGCGTTCATTGAATAGGGCCATCTTAATATAAATTGAAGTAAAATTGTCGCGGGAATGTGATTTTATGTGTTTTCATCATGTCGCGCCGGGCCACTGGCCTTTTGAGGGGCCGTGGCCGGCGCAAGGATCGCGGTACTCAGAGGGAAAGCGGCGATGAAGGCACGACGACGGGGCATTTGTTGCTCTAGTGATCGCAAGAGCGCCGAGCCACTGGCCTTATTTGAGGGGCCGTGGCCGGCGCACAGTTGGGCTGAATCGACGTTCAACCCCTTGTGATGCGTAGTTTTTTCGTTTGGTTGATTGCCCAGGCGCCGGGCGCGGCTCCAAATGGCCAGCGCCCCGGCGCGACGTGGGCAGCAAGACAACCGTTTAGGATGGACCTATTCAATTGAGGTTTTTGAAGAGCGCGATCCATGTCGCGCCGGGCCACTGGCCTCTAAATGGACCGTGTCCGGCGCACAGTTGACCTGTATCGGCGTTCAACCCCTTGTGATGCGTAGTTTTACGTTTGGTTGATTGCCCAGGCGCCGGGCGCGGCTCCAAATGGCCAGCGCCCCGGCGCGACTTGGGCAGCAAGGCAACCGTTTAGGATGGCCCTACTAAATTGAAGATCTTCAAAAACGCGATCCATGTCGCGCCGGGCCACTGGCCTTTTGGGGGCCGTGGCCGGCGCATGGGTGGGCGTGACCGGAGAGAAAGCGGCGGTTCGGTCACGGCAACTAGCGCCGGGGACGGGACGGGCCAGGCGTAGCGTCGCGCCGAGAAACCTGTACCATGGAGGCAGCGTGCGGCTGGCGACAAAACTTTTTATAGCGGTTGCGGCGCCGTGTGTCGCGCTGGCGATTTTTACGGCGGTGGCGACGGTGCGCTCGTTTGATCGCGGGTTTGATGCCTACGTGACAACTCGCCAGCGGGCGGCCTTGGAGGCCGTGGCGTCGGCCTTGGGCGACCACTACGCCGAATTTGGCAGTTGGCAGCGCCTGACGCAGGACCGGCGGATGTGGCGCCGTTTGTTGCAACCGATCCTGCGCGGCGAACTTGAGCCCGACGGCGGCGGCGCGGCGCCCGCTGGCCCGCTGGGGCGAGCGCGCGGCCCCGGGCGGCTGGCGGCGGCGCTCTACGACGCCTCGGGCGAGGTCATCGTTGGGCGACGCAACCTGCCCGATGCCGCGCCGCGTGCACCCATTGTCGTCGCGGGTGCGACAGTCGGCACGGTTGCGATCGCCTTTCCCGCGTCTAACATCGACGCCGCCGACAGCCAATTTGCGGGGGCGCAACGTCGCCTCATTTGGAGCATGCTGGCGATTTCCTTGCTAGGTGCGGCCGCGATCGCCTGGCTATTGGCTCGCAACATGCTTTCGCCGGTGCGCGACATGGCAGCGGCAACTAGGACGCTGGCGAGCGGTAACTACGGCGTGGCCATCGCGAAAACGTCGAACGACGAACTCGGCCAGCTCGCCAATGACGTCAATACCCTGGCCGCCGCGCTCGCCGCGCAACAGGCGTCGCGGCAAAGCCTGATGGCGGACCTCGCGCACGAATTGCGGACGCCGCTGGCGATCTTGCAAGGCGAGCTGGAGGCGCTGCAAGATGGCGTGCGGCCGTGGTCGCCCGCCGCCGCGGAGTCGCTGCGAGGCGAGGTCGCGGGGCTGGCGCGGCTGGTCGATGACATTCGCATGTTGGCGCTCGCCGACGTCGGCGAGTTGCCGATGGAAACACGGCCCGTCGACCTATCTGGATTGGCAAGCAAAACCATCGACCGCTTCGCCACGGCGCTCGCGGCGCGGCGGCTGCACGTTCACCGCGAGGATCTGCAGGCGAACGTCGATGTCCAAGGCGACGCGGCGCAGCTTGAGCGCGTGCTGACCAATCTCTTGCAGAACACCGTCCGCTATGCGGCCGAAGGCTGCGAGGTGTGGCTGGCGCTTGCGCGCGAGGCCGATACCGTGCGCTTGACGATTGAGGACAGCGGGCCAGGCGTGCCGGCCGCTGCCCTACCCCGCTTGTTTGAGCGTTACTACAAAAGCCAGGCCGCTACGGCCGAGGGCGACCGCTCGCGACAACACGGCGGCAGCGGCATTGGCCTCGCGCTGTGCAAGGCGATAGCGTTGCGCCATGGCGGCAGCATTAGCGCCTTTGCCTCGCCGCGCGGCGGCCTCGGTATCGCGATGGTCTTGCCAACGCGCAAGGGAGCGCAAACGTGAATGTCTTGATCGTCGAAGACGAGCCCAAGCTCGCCAGCGTGCTGCGCGATTACTTGGTCACGGTCGGCCATCACGCCGACATGCTGCACGATGGGGCGCTCGTGGTGCCGCATGTTCGGCAGCATCCGCCGGACATCATCCTGCTCGACGTCATGTTGCCAAACAAAGATGGACTGGCAATCTGCCGCGAGATTCGCGCGTTCTCAAGCGTGCCCATTATCTTCTTAACCGCGCGCGTCGAAGAAATCGACCGCATTCTCGGGCTTGAACTCGGCGCCGACGACTACATTTGCAAGCCCTATAGCCCGCGCGAGGTGGTGGCGCGCATCTCGGCAATTATGCGGCGACTCGCAAAGCCGGTGCCCGTGGCGGCCGCCGCGACGACGGGCGCCGACGAACTAACCCCTGCCGTTGGCCTGGTCCTCAACCGCGCTCGCTTTGAGCTCACGCTCGATGGCAAGCGGCTGGACGTGACCCCGGTAGAGTTTCGCCTGCTGTGGGTGCTGGCGGCGACGCCCGGCCGCGTCTTTAGCCGCAAACAATTGATGGCACAGGTCTACGACGACGACCGCATCGTCACCGACCGCACGATGGACAGCCACATCAAGAACCTTCGCAAAAAACTCACCGACGTCCGCGAGGACGCCGACGTCATCGAATCGGTGTACGGCGTCGGCTATCGGCTGCGCGAATCCGCGGACACTTCTGCCAGCTAGCCGGCAGAATGCGACCGCGCTTGCTTGCCGCGATTTTCGCCCTGACGCTCGCGCCCAATGTCCCATTTCCACAGCACGCCGTCGTCAGGGTCGGTAATCTCCCCCGCGAAATCAAAGCCACATTTTTGCAGGATATGGTTGGATGCATTTGCCTCAGCCAAGGTGTGCGCTTGCACTTTCACCACGCTTGCCTCGGCGAAGGCTTGCTGCACGAGTGCGTGCACGGCCTCGGTCGCCAAGCCTCGCCCGCGATAGGCTTCGGCGATTTCGTAGCCAAGCTCCACCACGCCTGCCGCGGTCGGTGGGCCCTTGAAGCCACACGATCCAACTAGCATATTTTCGGACTTCAAGACCGGCAGGTATGACCAGTAGCGTTCGGTGCCCGGATGCCGGTGCAAGGCGTCCCAGGTCCAGCGAAACGCGGGCTCGCCAAATTCGGTCCATTTGGAAGGAATCTCAATGCCCAGGTAGTCACCAAGCTTCGCCTCGCCTGCGAAGAGGTGCTCGAGGATAACCAGGTCACAGTTGACCAGCCACATCCGATCAGTTTCAAGGATAAGGTTGCTACGGGGTCGCATGGTATTCAATTTGGCAGCGGACACGGGCGTGGTTACCGACGACCGAACTATATACGCTCCATTGAGCCTGAGCCGCGGCTGGCGCGCCAGATACCGTGCGTGTGGACAACTCTTAGGTTGGCGGCGCAAGCTTGCCGCGGTTAGCGCGCGTGCGCACAACACAAGGCCAGGCGTTTTTTGGCGGCAACGCGCCTTGCCACGTTCCGGGGGCAGCAAGCCCCACGCACCGCACGCGAGGCATGCGGCACGGCGCAGCCGCAGGGTTGGCACCGCGCTGCGGCCGGCGCTAGCGCTGGCATGCATGTTGCTGTTTACCGCAAAGCATGGAAAAGCTTTGCGCCGCCATTATTTGCATCGTCTACTCAATAGCCGCCATGCCGCGGGTGGCTGAGGCCGCGGGCAGCAGGCCTAAGCCGAGGGGCGGCGTCAGCGCGTCGGTCGGCTCCTACGAAAAGCCAGCAGCCACGTCGGGGCGCCTCAAAAATAACGTGACTCCTGCTAAGCTGACCACCGCCAAGCCTGCAGCCAGCCAGGCTGAGGCTGCCAAGCCAAGCGCTAAGGCACGCAAGCCAGGCGCCGCCGCCGCCAACCCTCAAGCCGGGCGCGGTCTAAAAGCAATTGCCAAGCGAGTGGGCAAGCTCACCTTGCTAGGCGCGAAGTACCTGGGGATGTCGGTCTTAGGGATTGCCCAAACAGGCGTGGTAGGCACGTTGTCCGGCATCGTCGTCGGCTTGGTTTCGGCCACGGTTCTAAGTCCTTTCATTGCACTCGGCCTCGGCATCGCCTCTGTGGATGCTGGCAGCGACAACTTGCAGGCTGCCTCGGATCTCGGCGGCTGGGTTGGTTTCGCGGGCGGCTTTCTCGCGGGCGCCATCGTCAACGTTCGCGTCATGTTGCAGGGCCTCAAGCACGACGCCATGGCGGCGAAACAGGAAGCTGTCGCCTCCGCGACGTAGGCCGCGCGATTTGCCTTAGGTCTTGCATATCGAAACCATATCCCTCGCAAGCAGCCATCCAATGAAGCACTTCGGTTTGATCGTTTCGACGCTTGCGGCGGCCATGCTAGCGGCGTCGCCTGTTTCATCATGGGCGCAGCGTCCAGGCTCGATGAAGGCGAAGGCCGCCGTAACCACCCGCGCGACGCTGGTGCCCAATTTCACGCTCGCCAAGCCAGTTGGGGCGCTCGACCTAGGCGCCGAGGCGCCTGCGGCGCAACGGACCATCAACGTGCTGGGCATCTCGCACGACGCTGAGAGTGCCTGCGATGATTGTGGCAGCGTGACGTACGAGGTCCACAAGGTGCGAACGGAAGGCATCTCGTGGGACGCGGCGCGCGATGGACGCTTGACGCCTGGGCGCTTGCGGCGCGCCATGCGCGGCACGCGTGTGCCGGTGCGCGGCGAGGCCAGCGACGTGCCGCTTGGCATGACGCACCACCTTGAGGTGGCCGAGCCGATCGCGGCGGGGCAAGTGCTCGTCATCGAGCGGCGGCAGGCGCCCAGCCGTGGGCGCAAAGCGCGATCTAGCGCCACCACGAGCATCGTCGTAGCTGAAGGGCACGCCACCGCCATCGCGCGTAGTGCGACCGCGGAAAGCGGCGATCGCGCGGAGGTCACGGTGCCCATACAGGTCGCGCCCTATCTCAATCACGAAGTGGTGAGCGCCCGGATTGACTTCGAGCCGCGGCATGCAACGCATCCGCAGGCCGCGGGCCGGCTGCGGCTGGCGTTGCGCGGCGGGATCAATTCCTTGCCGCCTGGCGCGCGCTACGAAGTATTCTTTAAGTATCAGCTCGTCGCCAGGGGCGAGGCGCATGCCGAAACTGGTAGCTTTCGCCAAGCAATTTCGATCGACAGCTTTTTTCCAGATGGTGAAGGGCTAGAACATTTTAGCCTGCGGGTCACAACGCCGGCGGGCACCATCGATTTTGGCCTGACGCCCGGCGCCGGTGGTAAGCGGGTCCGCAAGGAAGCTGGCAAGGCAACGCAAACGTTTCGTGGCCGCTTGGGGCGGGCGGGCGCCAGGTCGTGGACGCCCGACGACGCAAGTCTCGAGCTCGCCAAGTCACAGCTCGTTTAGCAGATGGAGGCGTTGCTGGCGAGGCTTGGTGCGCGGTCAGAGCGCAAGCTTACGGCCTCTATTTCACCACGCGAGTTATTACGGAGCACGCAAATCTATAAACGCAGCGCGCTGTCTTCCCTATTCGAGCTACGCTTCATGACGGCGGTCTATGCGCGGATGTTGACCTTTAGTGCGCGTTACCAGGACGAACATGGCGCCGGGCGGCTTGAGGACATCCGGCTCATATTTGATGACGACCGAGTTCAATTCCTGCTCACCCTGCAAAGGGCCGGCAAGCGCGTTGAACTTTGGGATGTTTTTGAGCACCAGGGCTTTGTCGATACGCCTTAGCAGGCAGGTAAATTAGCTACGACCGCGACATTGTCGAGTTGCTTTGCCCCGCGGGCACATTCGTTGTCAGCGCGTTATCACCCGTCGACTCGTTGCTGGCCCTTGCCGCGCGCAAGCATAACGCACCATAAGCGACGCCGTTTGGTATATGTTCCCCAGCATCGACATGACCAGCCCTAGCGAGCAAGTTGTCTGTGCGTATTGCGGCAAATCACTACCCAAGGAACGAGCCGACCTTACCGGCAAAGGACTTCGATGCGGGCCCTGTGGCACCCTATCGCAAATTCAGGCCCATCAGGGTGCTTCTGATATCGGCGACCATCTAAGCCGCGACCAGGTCAAGCGACGATTTCGGCTCGCGCGCTCGACCTTAAAAATGTTCTGCTTGATCGGCCTACTGTTCATTGCCGCGACGATCACGGCGCTGGCTATTGATGCTGACGATGGCATTAACCTGGCGCCCCGCTTCGCCGTTGCGACGGTATTTTGCGTTGCCGTTGCCTTTTATGCCTACCGCGAATCTCGAGCCTACAGGCAAACCTTGCGCACCATGCGGGAGCCCATAAGCGTGGGGTCATCAGCATCGCCGCATGAGGATGCCATCCCAGATCTCTCAACCTGGAGCCCCATGCATGGGCAAAAGCGGAAGTTCCGACTGGACCTATTTGATTTTCTTTTCGGCGACGACGACGATGATGATGACGGTTTTATTTAATAAAACCATGCGCTTACAGGCTTCGCAATTTCTCCATAATGGCTGCAAACCCACTGCACAGTCGCGCGGCATGCTGGGTGTATCGAGCTCGTTCCTCGATGCCAACCAGGAGAAACCAGATGAAAAAACTCGTATTGCTTGTCTCGATCCTCACCTCTGCATCGGTCGCCATGGCCCAGCCAGGACAAGGTGCCAAAGGCGGCGCGGCGCCAACCGGACCGCAAAAAGGTCGCATGACGCCCGCCGAGAAATTTGCCAAGCTCGACACGAACCGGGACGGCGTCATCAGCAAGGCCGAGGCCGCGGTCGCGGGCCGTTTTGCCAAACACTTCGATCAGCTCGACGCCAATTCCGACGGCATGCTAACGGTGGCCGAGCTCACGGCCGCCCACGAAGCGCGCAAGCAGAAGCACATGGAGCGCCGTGGAGAGCACTTTGACCTCATGGATGCCGATAAGAACGGCGCCATCTCGCGCGAGGAATTCGTCAAGCACGCGCCGCAAAGAGGTCAGCGCGGCGGCAAGGGCCATCACGGCGGCAAAGGCGGTCGCGGCGTCAAACACGGCCCGGGCGACCAGGGCGCACGCCCCGGCGCTTAGCGTCTCACTGCCCTCTTAAAGGCCCATCCAGAAAGATGGCAGCAGGCCCATCGCCATCACGAGCACCGCGCATAGCGCGATGACAAAGGCCTGGCTTGGCGCATGTAGCTCGCCAACGGGCTGCGCCACCGGCTTGAAGTACATCGCGGTGACAACCTTGAGGTAGTAATAGATGCTGACCGCCGAGTTGAGGATGCCGAGGATGACCAGCCAGAGCAGCTGGCCGTCATAGACCTCCATCGCCGACTTGAAGATCTGGAACTTGCCCATGAAGCCGGCGGTGGGGGGAATCCCGCCCAGCGACAGCATGCAAATAGTCATGGCCAAGGCGGCGCCAGGATGCGAGGTGGCCAGGCCGGCCCAGTCATCGAGCAGCAGGCGCTCGCGGTCTTTGCTGCCGATATAGGCGACCACGGCAAACGCGCCCAGCGTGGTGAGGCCGTAGGCCATCACATAAAACCAACGACGAAATCGCCGAGGCCGAGCCCAGGCCATCGCGGTCACGCCAACCAAGATGACGCCGGCGTGAGAAATCGACGAGTAAGCCAGCAGGCGCTTGATGTTGTTTTGCTTCAGCGCCGCGAGGTTCCCGGCCGTCATGGTAAGCGCCGCCATGATGACGAGTGGGCTCGCCCACCCTAGGGTGCCGAACGGCAAGACCTCGCCGCCGAGCGCGGTGCCAAAGACGCGAATCATCGCGACCACGGCCGCGGCCTTGACCGCCGCCGCCATAAACGCGGTAACCGGCGTTGGCGCGCCCTCATAGGCATCTGGCGCCCACATGTGAAACGGCACCGCGGCGATCTTAAAGCCAAAGGCGATCACGACGAGAAACGCGCCCGCTACGGTGAGCGGCAGGTTTGGCGTCGCCACCAAGCGCTCGGCCATGGCGGCAAGGTTGGTCGTGCCCGCGGCGCCATAGAGCAGCGCCATGCCGTAGACCAAGATGCCGGTGGCAAAGGCGCCCATGAGGAAGTACTTCATCGCCGCCTCGTTGCCGCGCGCCGATTTTTTTCGCAGCGCGGTTAACACGTACACGGCGATGGAAAGCGTCTCGATCCCCAAGAAGATGGTCATCAGGTCGCCGGCGTGCGCCAACATGATGATGCCGGTGGAGGACAGCAGCAAGATGCCAAAGAATTCGCCGTTTTCCCACGCGTGCGTGCGCTGGTGCGGCCCGGCGATGAGCGCGACGATGGCGACGGCGAACGCCGCCAACGCGGAAAATAAATAGCCAAGCTTGTCGGCGACCAGCATGCCGTTAAACAGCACCACCTCGCGGTCACCGATGTTGTTGTAGTGGACAAGCGCGGTCACGGCGACGACCAGCGCGCTGGCGACGGTAAGACCCATCAGCGAGGCGTGATTTTTCCCTTGAACATCGCCTCGGCGAGGATGAGAAAAATGCCGGCCACGACCGCAATGATCAGCGGCGCGATATAGCCCAAATCTGAGAGCTGAAACGTCATCATTGGCCGACTCCTAATTGTGCGACCGGCGCGGTCTTGGCGGCGCGCGGCTGGCTAGGCACCGGCGTGCCGTAAAGCCGTGCCGGGCCATCGGGCTCGCTGACGCCCCGTCCGAAGTTGCGAACGAAGGTTTGCACCGAAGGCTCCATGCTCTTGAGGATGCGGTGCGGCGCCACGCCCATGCCGATGATGCCGACGCAGAGAATCACAAACACCGCGAGCTCGCGGCCATTAAGGTCTTTGAGGCCGCCGTTCTTGGCGACGTCGAGCTTGCCGAAAAACACTTTCTGAAACATGTAGAGCAAGTAGATGGCGCCGAGAATCACGCCGGTGGCCGCGAAGGCGCCGAGCAGCATCGGATTTGGAATCGAATAGTTGCCGGGAAAGTTGCTAGCGGTAAAGGTGCCAAAGATGGTGAGAAATTCGCCGATAAAGCCCGACGTCGCCGGCAGACCAGCCGAGCCCATGGTGACAATGAGATAGAGCCCGGCGAAAATCGGCATTTGCTTCCAGATACCGCCGTATTCCGCGAGCCGTCGGGTATGGCGGCGCTCATAGAGCACGCCAATACCGAGAAACAGGCCGCCGGTGGTAAGGCCGTGCGACAACATCGCAAAGATGGAGCCCTGGATGCCCGTGAGCGTCATGGCAAAGAGCCCGAGCGCGCAGAAGCCAAGGTGCGACACCGAGGAATAGGCGACGATTTTTTTGACATCATCCTGTGAGAACGCCACCAGCGCGCCATAGACGATACCTATCACCGCGAGCACGGCGATGTAGGGCGCCAGCTCCGCGGCGCCAGCCGGAAACAGCGGCATGGCGAAGCGGAGAAAACCGTAGATGCCAAACTTGAGCATGACGCCGGCCAAAATGACCGAGCCCGGGGTTGGCGCCTCGACGTGGGCATCGGGCAACCACGTGTGCACCGGAAACAGCGGAATCTTGATGGCGAACGCCAAGGCAAAAGCCGCAAAACACCACACCTGCGCCTGATGCGGCAGGATGAGGTTAGAAAGCGCCTCGAGATCCGACGTGTATGTGCCGGTGACCTGGCCATGCGTGACGTAAAGAAAGATGATGGCCGCCAGCATGAGCAGCGAGCCAACCATGGTGAAGACGAAAAACTTGATCGACGCGTAAATGCGGCGCTGACCGCCCCAAATGCCGATGAGCAGGTACATCGGCACCAGCATGATCTCGTAGAAGACGTAGAACACGAACAAGTCGAGCGCGACGAACGAGCCAATCATGCCAGCCTCGAGCAGCAGCATGGCGGCGACGAATTCGCGCACGTGCTTGTCGATTGAGCCCTTGGCCGCGAATAGGGTGAGAGGCGTCATGAATGTGGTGAGAATGAGCAGCCACAGCGAGATGCCGTCGATGCCCGTCTTGAAGTGGATGCCGAGCGAGCTAACCCACACGGTGTCAAACACCAGCTGCATCCCGCCCAGGTTGGCGCGGAAGTAGGCGAAGACGCCAAGCGAGACAAGAAATGTAATGAGTGAAAACGAAAGGCCCAGCATGCGCGCCAGGCCGCCCTCACCCTTTGGCGAAACCATGACGAGCAGTGCGCCGACCACCGGCAAGCCGATTAGCAGCGGCAACAAAAACGAACCGTCCATGACCTACTCCCCTCCAAGCATGCCGACGGGCTTTGCGCCCTCGGCGGCCGGCTGACGCACCGTGCGCGTCACCTTGTGCGTGGAACCCGTGGAGGGCGCAACGATCCACATGGTGATATCGGCGCTGACATCGCCGGGGCGCACAACCAAGCGCGGGCTGGGCGACTCGACATCGACGACGCCGTCGCTGTTGGTGTCCCAGCGATACACATTGCCGACCTCAGCTAGGCCGTTGCCGGGCTCCGCCTGCAGCACCAAAAATTCGCCCTCGGCGTGATACGAAAACGTCGGGCGGTCGTGGCGGGTGGCGATAAAAAACATCGCGGCCCCGCCGACCACCACCGCTAGGAGGTAGCGCTGCACCTGACCGTTTTGTAGCCATCGTACGCCGGCGCCGGCACCCTTGGCGATGACGCCAACGCCGGTGACCGCAACCAGATCGATGACAAAGCGATCCACAATTTCAAACGTGCCGCGCGCGAGCGCGCGAAACGGCCGCACGATGGTGGCTTCGTAAAACTCATCGACATAAAGCTTATTTTTGGAAAGGTCGTAGGCGCGTGCGCCAGCGCCATTGGCAAATTTCTCGGCGGCAGGCGACGGCCCCTTGCCGTACATGCGCCACGCCAAGAAGATGCCCAGCAGCCCAACGCCGCTGGCGATCGCCAACAGCGCGTAGGTCGTGCCGTCCGAATTGTGACCGACCACGCCGGCCTTCACCGCGGGATCGAGCCAGCTTGAAATGCCATGAAAAATGCCGGGGATGTCTTCAAGCGCGTGAAGATGCGGCAGCCCAATAAAGCCGGCGAACAGCGACAGCGCCGCCAGCACCAGCAGCGGACCGGTCATGGAAGCCGGCGATTCGTGGATGTGAGCCTTGGTCTCTTCGTCGGCGCGGCACTTGCCAGCAAACACCAAGAAGTAGAGGCGCCACATGTAAAACGCGGTGCCGAGCGCGGCCAGCGTTAGGCCGCCCCACAGCATCTTGCCGTACCAAGCGGGCCAACCTTCGAGGTGAGCCGCCCACGCGCCGGCAAGAATTTCATCTTTCGAGAAAAACCCCGAGGTCAGCGGAAAGCCAGCGATCGCCAGGCAGTAGATGACAAAACACAGGTGCGTGATTGGCAGCCGCTTGCGCAGGCCGCCCATTGTCATGATGTCGCCCGAGCCGCTCATGGCGTGCATGACGGAGCCCGCGCCGAGAAAAAGCCCGGCCTTGAAAAAGGCGTGGGTGCCGACGTGAAAGATCGCGGCGACCCAATTGCCGGTGCCAGCCGCGACGAACATAAAGCCGAGCTGCGACACGGTCGAATACGCCAGCACCTTCTTGAGGTCGGTTTGTGCAAACGCCATGAACGCGGCCGCAAGCGCCGTAGCCATGCCGATGGTGGACACCACCATGAGCGCGACCGGCGACGCCGCGAACAGCCATGACAGACGGCAAATCATGTAGATGCCGGCGGTGACCATGGTGGCGGCGTGGATGAGCGCAGAAACTGGGGT
The DNA here is from genome assembly GCA_016716835.1 of Myxococcales bacterium. Lineage (NCBI taxonomy): Bacteria > Pseudomonadati > Myxococcota > Myxococcia > Myxococcales > Myxococcales bacterium. The sequence continues at coordinate 1,655,325 of JADJUW010000001.1, forward strand.
TGGGCCCGCCATCGCGTCGGGCAACCACACGTAAAGTGGGATTTGCGCCGACTTACCGCACGCGCCGATGAACAGCAAAATGCCCGCGGCGGTGGCGAGGTTTTCACCGCCCCACCACGTTTGCTGATACGCGGTCACCGCGCCGGCGCTGCGCAAATCGGCAAAGTCGAGGCTCTGCGCCAGGCCGAGGTCCTTGGTTGCGAGGTAGAGCAAAAACATGCCGAGGAGAAAGGCGAAGTCGCCGATGCGGTTGACGACAAAGGCCTTGCGGCCGGCGTTGGCGTAGCTTTCGTTCTCGAACCAAAAGCCAATGAGCAAAAACGAGCATAGCCCTACGCCTTCCCAGCCGATAAACATGACCGGCACGTTGGCGCCGAGCACCAAGATGAGCATGGAGGCCATGAACAGGTTGAGATAGCCAAAGTACGCGGCGTAACGCGGCTCGTGCGCCATGTAGCCGGTGGAGTAGATGTGAATCAGCGTGCCGACAAACGTAATGATAAGCGTCATCACGGCCGACAACGTGTCGAGCCGCAGCGCCAGCTCGATCTTGAAGCGGCCGATTTCCATCCATGTGTAGACGACCTCTTTGAGCTCGAGCACGCCCTGGGTATCGCCGGCGAGATGGGCCGCAAATGCGTCGCGCAAGGGTCCGAGCACCTGCGAGAGGACGACAAAAAACGATGCCGCCACCACCGCAATCGCGATGAAGTGGACGGCGGTGCGCCCGAGGCGCTTGCCGATGGTTAGGTTGATCAGCGCGCCAAGCAGCGGCAGCAGCGGGATCCAAAGCAATGAGTTCCCCATAATCCCTCTAGTTTCTCATCGCATTGAGATGGTCGATGTTGACGTCGCGTCGGCCTCGGAACACCGCGACGACGATCGCCAGGCCAACGGCGACCTCGGCGGCCGCGACCGCGATGACCATGAGCGCAAAGGTTTGGCCGCTGGTATCGGCATGCATGCGGGAGAACGCGAGCATGGCGATATTGCCGGCGTTGAGCATGAGCTCGACGCTCATCAGCACGATGAGCGCGTTGCGGCGAAAGAGTACGCCGGCGATGCCAATGCAAAACAGCAGCGCCGACAACACGAGAAAATGGCCGTAGCCGATATTAAACAGCAGGTCGCTCATGGCGTGCCCTCCTCGGCCTTGGCAGGCGGCCTGGCCACCGCGATTGCGCCGACGACGGCGATCAGCAGCAAGATCGAGACCGCCTCAAATGGAAAGAGATAATTCGTGAATAGCTCGTGGCCGACCGCCGCGGTCGAGCCCCACTCGTAGCCTTGCGGCGTTACGCTCGGCGCGACCAGCGACGCATCCGGCGTCTTGGTGCCCCATACGGCACCAGCGAGCCGCACGAACAAGAACAAGATGGCGGCGGCCGCAAGCGCCTTGCCAAGCACGTCCTGCGGCGCCCACGGCTCGTCTTCGGGGCGATTGAGCACCATGATGACGAATACGAACAGCACCATGATGGCGCCGGCGTAGACCATGATTTGAATGATCGAGAGGAACGTGGCGTAGAGCATCATGTAGAGCGCGGCGATGGCAAAGAACGTTGCCACCATGCCCATGACGGCGACCACCATGTTGCGCCGCGTGATGACAAACACGCCGCCGCCGATGACGACGAGCGCGAATGCCCAAAACAAGAGCGCCATGCCCTTGCCTGAGCTCGTCTTCTTGTCGATAGGCGCGGTAGAGTTGGGGTCTTGCGCGTTGCGCAGGGGTTGGGCTTCGATGGGCGCCGGAGCGAATCCCGCAGCGTACACCCAATCGCGTGCCGCATCCGCTGCCGGCGCGCCTGGATGGGGCTGGCCGGCCAACGCATGCGCGTGACCTTCGTGACCAGGCTGGGCATGCGCCGCGGCCAGACCGACCAGCGCAACAAGTAGGAACATTAGAATCGCTTTCATGCCGCTGCTCCTGCCGTGCCTGCCGCCGCAACTGCCTTTGCAACCTTGGCCTCAAATTCGCCGCGGTATTTGGTGAGAAAGCCAAGCATTGGCCACGCCGCCGCCTCGCCCAGCGCACAAATGGTATTGCCCGCGATCGCGTCCGCGATGCTGGCGAGCAATTCGACATCGCCCGCCTTGCCCTCGCCGTGCGCGACGCGCTTGGCCACCTGCACCATCCAGCCGGTGCCTTCGCGACAAGGCGTGCACTGGCCGCAGGATTCATGCGCGTAAAATTTCATGATGCGCCATACCGCCATCGGGATGTCGGTGGCGTCGTCCATGACGACAATGCCTCCCGAGCCAGCCATCGAGCGCAGCGCGCGGCCGCCGCCCATATCAAACAATTTACCCGGCGAAACCTCGACCGGCTTGATGCGTTCGTCAGTCAGTAGTGCATCGAACTCCATCGGCACGTCGAGCTCACTGGCGTCGAGCGGCGGCATCGATGAACCGCCGGGAATCACGGCCTTGACCTTGCGGCCTTTCCACACCCCGCCGCAGACATCATCGATGAGCTGGCGAAACGTCATGCCCATGGGCACTTCGTAGACGCCGGGCTTGTTGACGTGGCCCGACACGCACAGCGTGCGCGTACCACCCGAACGTCCGATGCCGATGCCGGCGAAATACGCCGAGCCCTTGTCGACGATGCACGGCACATTCGCCAGCGTCTCGACGTTGTTGACGATGGTGGGGTTGCCAAACAGGCCCTTGACCGCCGGAAAGGGCGGCTTAAGGCGCGGCTGGCCGCGCTCGCCTTCGAGCGAATTGAGCAGCGCGGTTTCTTCGCCGCAAATGTACGCGCCGGCGCCGCGATGCACCGTGAGGTGACATTCAAAGCCGCTGCCGAGCACGTTGGTGCCGAGGTAGCCTTTGTCGTAGGCCTCTTTGACCGCGACCTGCAGCACCGCAAATTCGCGCATCATCTCGCCGCGGATGTAGATGTAGTTGTGTTTGGCGCCAAGCGCGAAGGCGGCAATCACCATGCCCTCTATCAGCAGGTGCGGATCCCAGTACATCAGCTCGCGGTCTTTGCAGGTGCCCGGCTCGGATTCATCGGCGTTGCAAACCAGATGCACGTCTTTGGATCCGGCGGGAATAAACCCCCACTTAACGCCAGTCGCAAAGCCCGCGCCGCCGCGGCCGCGCAAATTGGAGGCCTTCACCTCGGCCGTGATGTCGGCAGGCTTCATGGTAAGCGCCTTGCGCAGCGCCTTGTAGCCGCCTAGCGCTTCGTAGCGCGCGATGGTCTTGGCCGCCTCGTCGCCCCAGCGCGACGTAATAATTTTGGGCGCGTCGTTGCCAGCGGTCATGCCACGTCTCCTTCGGAGTGCGGATTTTTCTTGAGGAATTCGACGATGTCGCCGACTTGCTCCGGCGTAACGTCGAGAAAATATTTGGTGCCGCACACCACCGCCGGCGCGTTGGCGCAGGCCGCGATGCATTCTTCCTCGACCAGCGAGAATTCGGCGTTTGATTCGCCTTCCTGCAGGCCCAGCTTCTTGGTGAAGGCGGCCATCACGTCGTAGCCACCGCGCAACATGCACGAAATATTGGTGCAAACCCGCACGATGTTTTTGCCCGCGGGCTCGCGCCGATACATCGTGTAGAACGTCGCGACGCCGTACACATGCGGATAAGGCAGGTCGAGCGTGGTCGCCACCAAGCGCAGAGCGTCATCGGAGAGATGGCCGAATTCCTTCTGCGCGAGATGGAGCGCCGCGATTACGACGGGCCGCTTGGAGGGATAACGCGTGCAAAGCGTCTCGATTTTTTTGCGCCCGTCGGCTGAGAACTGTAGTGACATCGTATACTTGCCTCTCGTCTGGTCGGCGGGCGGACAATACGAGCACGCCCCAGGTGCGTCAATAAGGCGGCCCGCCGAGATCCGCCCTCGGTGAAATGTTTCAGCGGACCGTCCAATCGACCTCCAAAGCGCTCGAAGGCGCTCGCCCGCTGCGGCATAGTGAAGCAGCGTGGACAGCGATCAAAATGATGATTCGAGGCTGCGCGGGTGGGAACACTTGGCACACCGCCTCGGATCGGCGGCCAACGGCACCAGCGCCGGCCAGCGGTTGCAATTTTTGCTCCTTCGAGGCCTTACCTACCGACTCGCGTTCGAGGTTTTAGGGCGACGAATCCTCGTGGACGGCCTTGATGAATTAACCTCATATAAGCCGCATGGCGGCGTCATCATCGTCTCAAACCATCGGACCTTCTTCGACCTATTTGCCATCTTGCTCGCCATGGTCCACCGCGATATCGCGTGGACGCAGACGTTTTCCTTCCCCGTGAGATCTCGTTTTTTCTACGACTCGCCCATCGGCACGCTGGTCAACATGGGCCTCGGTGGCGGCGCGATGTATCCGCCCATTTTTCGCGAGACGAGCAAGGCGGCGTATAACAACGCGGCGGTCGATTACCTCACCGCTTCGCTCAAACAACCTGGCCACGTTGTCGGCATCCATCCCGAGGGCACGCGCAGCCGCGGCGCCGACCCTTATGTCTTGCTGCCGGCGCAACCTGGCGTCGGCAAGATCGCGCTGCAATCCGGCGCCACCGTGCTACCGGTGTTTAGCGCCGGGCTTAGCAATGATCTGCTTGGCGAGCTCAAGTCCACGCGGAGCGCTGACGGCCGCCACCTTCGCCCCATCATTTTAGTTTTTGGTAAGCCGATTGACTACGAAGACTTGCGCGCCAAACCACCGCGCCTAACGCTGCAGAAGCGCGCCGCGGATCGCTTCATGGCGCACGTTGAGGCGCTCATGCCTCGTGAGCGCGAGCTGCGCGCGGCCTGTGCCGCCGGCGAAATTTCCGACGACGACCCGGCGTGGCTGGCAAATCATCCCGTGCCCCACGCCGCCAGCGCGCTTTGGCAGCGCAGCAAATCCTTGGCCGTGCGCGATCGCTAGCGCTGTGTTAAGCGGTACGACTTGTGGGGTTTGGAATGGACAAAATCGGGTGGAATCGTCTTGGCCGTCATCTCGACCACGGCGAACTCGTCGGCCAACGCCGGCAGAAGCTGAAACTGGCGATGGTTTGTCGAAAACCACACCACGCCGCCGGGCCGCATGCGCGTAAACACCTGGCGCAGGATCGTCGGGTGATCGCGCAAGACATCGAATTCTTGCGTCATCTTCTTGGAGTTTGAAAACGTCGGCGGATCGACGATTGCGACGTCGAATTGCTCGCTGCCGGGCGACGCTAGCCACGCCAGGACGTCGGCGCGATGCAGGCGATGCGCGCCCAGGTCCATGCGGTTTTGCTTAAAATTGCGCGCCGCCCACTCGAGGTAGGTGTTGGACATGTCGATCGAAAGGGTTTTAGCCGCGCCCTGCCCCGCGGCGTGCACCGAGAAGGCGCCGGTATAGCAAAACAGGTTGAGCAGGCTTTTGCCCGCGGCCTCCTGCGCGACCAGCCCGCGCGTCACCCGGTGATCGAGGAAAAGGCCGGTATCGAGATAGTTGGTGAGGTTAAGCCAAAATCCATGGCCGCCTTCGCGTGCTAAATGCCAGCGCTCCTCGGCCTCATTTTTTTGATACTGGGCCCCCGCCGCGCGCCGATCTTTCATCGGGCGGCGCTGCTTGATATAGATCATGGCGCGCGTCACCCCCGTCGCCGCGACGACCACGTCGCACATGGCCTGCAGCCACGCCTCCGCCTCGGGGGTGCCCTGGTCGCGCAGGCGGCTATCGGCGATGACCACCGCGTCGCCGAGCACATCGACCGACAACGGAATTTCCGGGATGTCGCGGTCATACAGCCGGTAACACGCGATGTGTTCGCGCCCAAGCCACGCCCGCAGCCGCGTCGTATTTTTGGCCAGGCGATTGGCAAACATCGTCGCCTGGGCCTGACGGCGGTCCTCCGACATGGCCCGTAGGTACTCGTTTTTCCACTACGACGCCAGCAATCGGTGGTTGTGGTTCGCCCCGGTCAATGTGTAGTATGCGCCCACGTCCGCAACAAAGGGTACCACCATGAAGAACATCTCATCTCTGCTCCTAGTCCTCGCCATTGCCGCGCTCACGGCGTGCGGCGCCGCGCGCACCGTCAGCCGCACCCAATACGGCGGCGTCATCGCGCTGGAAGGCGACCGCGCAAAAGCCATGGAAGACGCCCACAGGCAAATGTCGTCGCATTGCGGCCCTGGCAACTATGACGTCATTTCCGAAGGCGAAGCGGTCGTTGGTTCGGAAACCGTGCAAGACCAAGCCACCGCCGTTCGCGACGACCGCCGCGGCGGCGCCACCGCGCGCTCGCAAACGGTCACCTCAACGTCCGACAAAGTCGAGTGGCGCGTCGAGTACGCGTGCCGTGGCGCGGGCGCGCCAGCACCTGCACCAGCGGCTGCCTACCCACCACCGCCACCACCTGCGCCCAACGCGGCGCCATACTGATCTAGAAGCTAACGCGCACTCTCAAACTGAGAGAGCGCCGCACAGACAGCCTGCTCACAGCGCAGCGTGGCGGCCGATAGGCCAACTTGAACAAAGCCGCGGTCGGCAAATGTCTGCAGCTCTCGATCGATGAAGCCGCCTTCGGGGCCGATGACGACGACCGCCGGCGCGGTTGCTGAAATTGGCTGGCCGACGGCCTCGGTGCACGCGTTGCGCATGGTGAGCGGCGCGCCGGGATGACAGATCATCGCAAGGCCCGCGGCCGGGGCTGATTCGATGAAGGCCATGAATCGGTTAACGATCGTGACCGTTGGCAGGTGGGTAATTTTGCCCTGCTCGGCGCCGCGCCATAGCGCGGCCTCAATAGCCGGCGGCGCGACCAGCGGCGATGCGAAATAGCTTTTATCGACGCGCCAGCTGTTTATGAGGGTTATGGAGCGCACGCCAAATGTGGTTGCGGCCTCGAGGATGCGTGCCGCGACTTTTGGCCGCGGCAGCGCAACCACCAAGTGCAGCGGCAGCGGCGCGCGACTCGGCCCGGTGGCGCGAAATTCTAGTTCCACCCCTCGCGCGTCAAGTTGCGTCACGACGCCCTGCCCGATCGAGCCGCCGACGAGGCCCATCTCGTAGCCACGCCCGATCACCGGTGCGAGCATGGCCTTGATATGATCGGCGCGGCGATCGCAAAGCCACACCCGGCCGCGGGCATCTAGCTCGGCGGCGGTCGCGAGGATGAGGTTCATGGTCCGAACGCGACGTGCGCGAAGCGCCCGAGCAATAGCTCAAGGGCGACGCGGTTATCCCCGCCCTCGGGGATGATGAGATCAGCGAAGCGTTTCGAAGGCTCGACAAACTCGAGGTGCATCGGCCGCACGGTAGAATAATACTGATCGCGAATGGCAGCGAACGTGCGCCCGCGCTGCTCGATGTCGCGGCGGATGCGCCGCATGAGGCGAATATCGGCGTCGGTGTCGACAAAGATCTTCATGTCGAAGAGCTCGCGCAGCTGCGGTTCTGCAAACACTAAAATGCCCTCGACGATAATGATGGGGCATGGCTCGATGCGCCGCGTCTTGCTGCTGCGCGTGTGCGCAACGTAGTCGTAGATGGGCGCATCGATGTCGCGCCCGGCGCGTAGGCTCACGAGATGTGCCGCGAGCAGCTCGGTTTCCAGCGCGCTGGGATGATCAAAATTAACCGCGGCGCGCTCCGCCTCGGAGAGATGGGCCAATTGGCGATAATAGGCGTCGTGCTCGATGAGGCTGCAGCGCCCAGGGGGAATCGCGGCCGCCAACTTTTGCGCGATCGTCGTCTTGCCCGAGCCGGTCCCCCCAGCAATGCCGACAATCAGGCTAACAGCGCGTTGGCTCACGGTGCGGGGCTATCTCATACGCCCTGGTGTTTGGAAAGCCACCGCGGAGGCCATGTCGAGGTTGGCGAGCCGATCCACGGACATTCAAGGGCTTACGGGTTATAGTCGCTGCGCGAGCATGCGACTCATCTTGTTGTCGGCACCGTCTCTAGCAACCGATGCGTTGCGCGTCAGCCTGCTCGCCAGCCAGGCGTTCGTCAGCGTCGACGTCGTTTCAGATGCGCCCGCGCTGGCCGTCCACTTGCGTGCGGGCATCGGTGGCGCCGTTGTCGATGCCGACCTGTACGCGAGCCTCTCCCCCGAACTCCTGGCGCAAGTAGATGCCGTGCCCACCGTCCGCATCGCGCTGCACGCCCGCGATCAGGATCAGCGTCGCATCGCCGTGGCCGACGGGCACGATGGATCAGTGGCCGGCGTCATCGCGCGCCTGTTGTCGCAAGCGACCTCGCCCGCGCACCCAATCCACGCAAGGCGCCTCTCGCGGCGAGAGTCCCAGGTGCTCGGTCACCTCGCCACGGGCATGACCAATCGAGAGATTGCGGCCCTGCTCGCGATTAGCATCAAGACCGTCGACACGCATCGCGGTCAGCTGCTCAAGAAGCTCGGCCTGCGAAACAACTCTGATCTGACGCGATATGCGCTCGGCCATGGCATTGCGCCCGCGGGCGGCACGATCGTGCCACCGCTTGCAAGGTAACCCCCACGGCACGCAAGCGCGCTATTTTTTCAATTCCGCGAGCTTGGCAAACGGACTGTTGGTGAACCCAGAGAGGCCAAAGCCCGGACGCGCTTCGACCTGAGCCTCTTCAACTTGATGCGGGCGCGCAGCGCCGCGCCGCGAGCTTGCACCCGCGCCTGCACCTGCGCCCGCGGATGGCCTGGCGCGGTCGCCGCCGGTATGGGGCGCTCGCGGCCGAGGCGCATCTGCGCCGCGGGCTGATCGGGCCGGCGCCGCTGGCCTTGGCCCCGGTACCGGCTTGGCCAACGCCGCCAGCAGCTGCGGCGAGGGCTCCGCCTGTTTTTGCGCGATGCGCGGCGGCGCGGCGGGCCTTGCCCCGCGCGGCGAGTTTCGCGCGGCGCGCGGCTCGGGAGGCGCGGGCAACAGCGAGATGCGTTTGCGCGGAATATCGACCTCGACCACGGTCACGCGCAGTGGATGACCAACGACGGCAACCCGCGCGGCCTCACGCCCAAATTGCTTGAGGATTTGCGAAATGTGCACCAGCCCGTCCTGGTAGATGCCGAGGTCGATGAACAGGCCAAATGGCGCGACGCTCGCCACCACGCCCTCGATGACCATCCCCGGAGTTAGATCGTGAATATCGACGACGTCATCGCGGCGCTTGGGCGCCTTAAACGCCGCTCGCCGATCGCGCCACGGCGATCCGAGCTCCCCCAGGAGCCATGCCACCAAGCCGCGACTGCGCTCGGGTGTCACGAGCGTGGCCAAATCAACCGCCGCGAGGCGCTCGCGCTGTCCGAGCAATTCCGGCACCGTCGCGCCAAGCTGCTCGGCCACCGCGCGCGCGGCATCATATTGCGCGGGGTGCAGCCGGGTTTGGTCGAGCGGCTCGCTACCGCCAACAATACGCAGAAACGAGGCCGCTTGCTCATATGCGAGCGGGGTCATGCCCGCGACCTGCATCAGCTCGTCGCGCCGACGAAATCCGCCGACGACGTTGCGGTGCGCAACGATATCCGCGGCGTGTTGCTGGCCGAGGCCAACAATATATGTGAGTTGCTCCGCGGTGGCCGTGTTGAGATCGACGCCGACCTCGGTCACCGCCTCGGTCATGACCAATTCCAAATGCGCCACCAAGCCTGCCGCCGTGCGGCCGGGATGATCGGCTGGCCCGGCGAGGAGCAGCGGCTCGACCTTAACCAGCTCGACCAGAGGATCCTGCATGCGACGCGCCAGCCACACCGCGGGGCGCAGCGATAGATCAACGTGCGCCAGCTCGCGGCGCGCTAAGTCTGACGTGCCGTACTCGGTGCTCGCGGCGTCTTCGACCAAAACCACAGGTGGGCTGGCAAGCGCATTGGCCCGGGCGTGCTTGCGCAACTTAACGTAGAGCTCCATGCCGCCCGGCCCGTTGCCAATCGCGACGACGGCGGCGCGCTGGGCGTTGCAAAACGCGATGAAGCCGGCGAGCGCGGCCTCATCCTGCTCCGCAGGCAAGGCAAACGTCGCCACCAGCCGCCCGGTTTCATCAAGCGCGACGCCATCGCTGGCGGCGGACAAGCGCGGTGCGAGGGCGACCACAGGCCGTGGCCCGAGCGGCGGCGCGGTCAGCAATTTCCGCAGGTGTTCGCCGAGCCCGTCGATTGAGGTGCTCTCGCTGCGCTCGCGCAGCTCCGAGCGCACGTCGGAGGTCGCCATCGCCACGAGCGCGGCTTGCGCCGCTTCGACCACCCCGGCGTCGCCCGCCGACGGCGCGGCGGCGTCGACGAAGGTTTTCAGCAAATTCGCGATCTGTGCACCGTCGACGTCAATGCCGACGATCAGCGCGCCCTCAGCCTCGCCACGGCAAATGGCGAGATAACGATTGGCGGGAATGAGCGAGACTTTTTCGCTGAGCTCAAAAAATTGTTCGTAGGTATGCGGCATTTCGCCGGCCGCCCCCGCCTTCGCGGTCTCGCTCGCGCGCACCACCACGTTGCCGCGCTGCCACACCAACTGCCGTACGGCCTGCCGCACCTCGCGCCGATCGGCGAGCGATCCCCCTGCCCCCGTCGCGCCACCGCGGTGCTCCGCGACGATGTCGGCGATGTCAAAGCGCGAGGTCGCCAAGGCAAGTTCGCGCGCCAGCTCGGCAGCCCCGTTGCCCCCCGCGCTGAGCACGCGCAAGGCCTCGGCGCGCTGCGCGGTGAGAGCCTCGACATAGCGATGCATGTTGGCAAGGCGCACCAAGTCAGCGGTACGCAGGCCCTTGGTTTGCGCCTTGCGATGCCGTGCGATAAATGATGGCGCGTACCCCGCCGCAAGCAGCGCAAGCGCAGCCTCTACGGCGGGCAGTGAGCCACCCACGGCCGTCGCGAGTTGCTGCGAAATCGATTTTTCGGGTGGAGGCTCGGCCGACGTTGTAACCGAAACCGAAGCGGAAGCCGAGGGGTCCGCTGCGGTGGGGTTGTCGGCGGGTGCGGAGGACGTATTTGGGGTTGACTGTGGTTCCATGGCCTGCCCGGTGAAACGGGCATCGAAACGTAGCGGCAGTCGCGCGCCGACACAATGCGGGAGGCGCCTTGAATGGCAGGCCTAAGCCGGCAAAGGGCCGTTAGGCATCGTTGGTGTCACCGCGCGGCCGCGTCAAACCAAGCAGCTCCTTGGCTTCTGGGTCGGGCGGGCTGATGCTAATGCGGCCGAGCCGCGCGACCGTGACGTCGCATACCGGCGTAAAGCCCGCCTTGCGGAAGGCGCGCAGCGGCGCGGCGTGGTTGGCCGGAACCAGCGACCACGATCGATAAAGATCAAGCTGCCGCAACTCACCTGCTAGCAGATCGAGCAAGGCCGGGGCGATGGATTGCCCGCGAAACGCCGGCGCGACGAATACGTTGTGCACGATACAATCGTACTTCCCAAGCGATACGTCACGTCCCAGCTCGGGCATGCGGATACGGCCGCGCGACACCCACACGATGCCTGCCGTCTTGCGATCGCGGCGCGCGATGAATGCCTGGTCGCCTCGTGCAAAGAAATCCGCCACTTGTGCTTCGTTGAGCCCAAGCGGCACCAACATGTCGGTGCGCTCGAGATCGGTCATGGCACCCCAATCCAGCTCCGTCATCCACGCCATATCAAAGCCATGGGCCGTGATGCCGCGCGTCCACAACTGGCCACGCATGAGCTCATAGCGCTGCGCGGCGGCCACGTGCGAAGCGACCTCGCGAATCTTGCTCCATGCCGCGCGGGCCTGCGCGGCCGCGACCAACGGGGCCTCGCGCGCAACCTTGGCGCCGCGCCTTACGCCAGCATAGGTGCGATGCAGCGAAGCCGCCGCCCCGCGATTCCAAATCCGCACGGCCACGGGACTGCGCTTCACCAGCGGCAAGGTCGGCAACGCGGTCTCGGCGGCCATCGACATGACGTCAAGCGAACCGCGCCCGCGCGCCGCGGCTGCCGCCGCAACGCCGCGAATCAGCTGCGCCGACAAATCAGCGCGATCATGGGGATCGACCGCGGCCGCCACCATCGTGCTGCGCTCGCCGTCGTCGAGCATTAGAGCGACCGCTACCGCTTCGCCCGCGGCGTCATCAACGCGCACGCACCACGCGGCGCCGTCGCGCGCGCGCTCGGTCATGACGGTGCCCAGCAGCGCTGCCGACTCGGGATCGCCAAGTGGGCTGGTCTCATCGCGTTCGGCCCACTCCAAGCGGCTTAGGCGTCCTAGGGCGCTGATGCTGCGCAAGATGACGTCGATGTTGTCTTCGACGCGCAGCGCATAAGCCGGCGACAATTCGGCGAGGTTGTTGGCCGCCAAGTTCGGATCAAGCAACGATAAGGCGACCCGATAAGCGGAACCCGCGGCGGCGCTTGACTCCATTGGTAACCCCGCCGCCGCCAAGCGCGATAAAAGCTGCGCCCGCGTCGGCGACGGATCCGCGAGCGGCGCGAGGTCGATCACATCCCAATCGCCAAGTTGTTGCCGCATGGCCAGCGCCAGCAAGGCGCCGACGCGATCTTTTTTATCGGCCGCGGCCAGAAAATCTAAGCCGGCGGGTCGCGGCCCGGCATCGCCGAGCAAGCGCACCTCAGTGACCTCAAGCAAGGCGACGTGTGACTTGCGCAGGTAGAGCGGCGCCAGGCCGACCAAGGTCTCGCCTTCGACTACAATGATGACGGCCAGTTGTCCGCGCAGGGCGGCGCCAAACGCCTCCCACCACGGCAGGAGCCACGTTGGGCTAACAAAAAACTGTCCACCCGCCACGGCGAGGGCCTGCCACTGCGGCAGCCAAGGTCGCAACGCCTCGACCTCATTCAGCACGCTCGTTTTTAGTTCGTGCACGCACGCTTCATAGCATGATCGGCAACACCGCGTTTATGCGCGGCGGCGAAAGACGGCGGCAAAAAATCCGTCGGTGCCGGTACGATGTGGCGCGGTCACGAAATGTCCATGGGCGTCGATCAGCGCCGCGTCCACACCGGTAACGGGCTCTGCGGCAAACCCGGGGAGCTCGCCAGCGAGCGCGCGCGCCTGTTCCGCGTTTTCGGCGGCAAGCACCGAACACGTGGCGTAAACGAGGACGCCGCCCGGCCGCACCAACGCCGCCGCCTTGCGCGCGATCTGCCGCTGCTTGGCGACAAACTCGGCAATATCGCGCTCTTGCATCCGCCACTTGGCCTCGGGATTGCGCCGCAGGGCCCCGGTGCCGGAACACGGCGCATCGACCAGCACACCGTCCGCCGTGCCGACCAGGCGATGGAGCTCATCAGGCCACGCGTCGGCCGAGATCGCAATCGCCTGGTGGTTCGACACCCGCGCGCGGCGTGCGCGCTTCTTGAGCTGCTGCAGCTTGCGATCGTCAATATCCGTCGAGACCAGTCGTCCCTTGTTGCTCATGCGCGCGGCCAACGCCAGCGTCTTGCCGCCAGCGCCCGCGCAGTAATCGACGATAAGTTTGGGCTTGGGACCCGCCGCGACATACGTAAGATCTGCCAGCAGTTGGCTGCCTTCGTCTTGCGCCTCGAAGTAGCCTTCCTTGAAGGCCTCGATGCCAAAGAGATTGATGCGACTGCTCAGCTGCAGCGCCGTATCGCTGTAGCGACCCGCCGCGACCTCAAGGCCCTGTTCCGCCAACAGCTCGATCAGCGTGGCCTTAGGCGCGCGCAAGAGATTTGATCGAATCGTCATCGGGGCACGTGACGACAAGGCCTGAGCCAACGAGATCGCCTCGTCCCCCCAATCAGCAAGCAGCCGCGCGGCGAGCCAATCTGGCATGGACTGGCCGACGGCCACTTGCTCGCGCAGCGGGGCGCGCTGCAGCGACGCGGCGAACTGGCGCACGCTGGCCCACGCCACGGCGGGATCAAAGCGCGCGGCCTCGGCCTCGTCGATGAGCGCCTCCTCCAGCCACAACGCCACCAGGCGATGCCCGTCGGTCAGCGATCGTTTTTGCGACGATGGGACCGCCGCCGCCAAGGCCGCGTCAAGCCGCCGCAGCCCCCGCACCAAGCCAAACAAGGTTTCCGCGACAAAGCGCCGATCGTGGGACCCCAGCCACGCGTGCTCGCGAAAGGTCACCGCGAGGCGATCGGTGACGAAGCCCCAGTCAAGCCGCGTGCGCTGCCAAAGCTCAAGCAGAAGCGCAAGCCGTCGGTCAGGCGAAGTTCCACTTGTTTTATGACAAAGCGCATCAATAAGCGCCTGCGCGATGCGGCGGTCATACGCAATGTCAGATTTGCTCGTGTCTTTCACTCGATCGGCCATTGAATCCCGCACAGACTGTGGCAAGTTTGCCGCAGTTTCCGACGCCTAACGAGGATCACATGAGCATAGAGACAAAGGCAACCACTACGGCCGGCAATACCGGGGCTTCCGCGGGGCCCACCGACGAGGCCACCAGCCTTAAAGATAGAGGCAACCTCTTTGACGTTGCCACCCATCAAATTGATAAGGCAATGAAGCTTATCAAGCTCGACCCCGACGTGGTCGAGATTCTCGCCCAACCCAAGAACGAGATCATCGTGAACTTTCCCGTCCGCATGGACGATGGCAAGTTCAAGATGTTCAAGGGCTACCGCGTCCAGCACAACAACATCCTCGGGCCGTTCAAGGGCGGGATGCGCTACCACCACGAAGCCAACCTCGACGAGATGAAGGCGCTCGCGTCGTGGATGACCTATAAATCGGCGCTGCACGAAATTCCGTTTGGCGGCGGCAAGGGCGGCATCAAGCTCAATCCTCGCGAGCACTCGCAGGTCGAGCTCGAGCGCGTCACGCGGCGCTTCACCGCCGCGCTGGGCAGCAACATCGGCCCGGAATGGGACATTCCCGCACCCGACGTCGGCACCAACGAGCAGACCATGGTGTGGATGATGGATACGTATATGAACATCGTCGGCCAGCACGAAAAAAATTCGGTGCGCGGCGTGGTCACAGGCAAGAGCGTCACCTCGGGCGGCAGCCGCGGTCGCCGCCAAGCCACCGGGCAAGGCGTCGTGCACTGCATCACCGAGTGGGCCGCCGACAAGCACGTCAATCTCGACGGTTGTCCTATTATCATCCAAGGCTTTGGCAACGTCGGCAGCTATACCGCGCGACTGCTCTCTAAAATGGGCGCCGTGGTGATCGGCGTCGGCGATGCCGGCGGCTACATCGCCAATCCCGAGGGCCTCAATGCGCATAAGCTTGGCGAGCACCTCGCCGCGACGGGCTCGGTTGCCGGCTATAAAAATGGCGCCAAGATCACGCGAGACGAATTTTTTGGCCTCGATGCGCAAATCTTTGTGCCCGCGGCGCTGGAGCTTGAAATTGGCCTCAAAGAAGCCAAGGCGCTCAAGGCCAAGGTCGTCGTCGAGGGCGCCAACGGCCCGACGTATCCCGAAGCCGAAGACTACTTGGTCGGCAAAGGCGTCGATATCATTCCCGACATTCTGTGCAATTCGGGCGGCGTGATCGTTTCGTATTACGAGTGGCTGCAAAACAAGCGCGCCGAACAATGGGAAGAAGACGACGTGCTCGACCGCCTCGAAAAGCGGATGAAGCAGACCTATCACAACGTCAAGCGCTACGCCGCCAGCCACAAGACGGACTGGCGCACCGCCTCCTATGCGATCGGGCTCGAGCGCCTTGAGCTGTGCTATCGCGAGCGCGGCATTTTCCCATAGCCTAAACAGAAACGCATTGGGTGGGCCGGAGACAATAATAGATGCGGTGTACGGCTTCGCGAGCCTCGTTACAGCCAGACGGCTGCGCCTCGGCATCGCTGCAGGCGTGCACGGGTTTGCGCGGCCTTTCTGTGACGAAACACAAGTGTACGATTCCAGCATTCGGACACTTGCGTGTCCGCGTTCTGTTTTCCGCCCTTTTCGATCTTAGATAGTGCGTTTCTGGTGATCCATCTCCTACTCGTCGCGGCGATTGCTTTGCTGTGGGCCCGCGTGCTGGCGTTGCATTTTGGGTGGCCGACCTGGCCCGTGTTTGGTGCGCTCGCGGCGACTGGCGCCGTCGCCGCCGCGCAGCTTGGGTGGACCGTCCCGCCGCGGCCGGTGGTTGCCATAGCCTCGCTTGGCATCGCGCTGTTGGCCGAACGTCAGCTCGCCGCCGAAGCGGCGCGCCGGCCGCGCTTATGGTGGGCAACGCTGGGCGGTACGGCCGCGCTGACCGCGTTGGCAGCGCCCTCGTTGGCGCCGATCGCCCTTGCCTGCCTGGGATGGGCGACCTGGAAAACGCAGCACGCGTCGGTTGTGTATCGTTGGGGCGCCTCAACATTTTTGTTGCTTGGCGCGCTTGGCTTAGTCGCGCTGGGCGATACGCATTGGCCGGGGTGGCCCCCGCTAGCGGGCGTTCCGCCAATGCCGACGTTGGCGGCGCTTGAGGCACTGCTCGACGTGTTCGGCGCGTTCACCATGGTGTTAGCCGTTGGCGGCGTCGCCGTTGCGGCCATGCATGCGCCAGGAGCGAGCGCTTTGGTTGGCGCGACGCTGCTTCTTTTAACGCCGTTGCCGTGGGCGGCGCCCTGGCGCGTCAGCTGGCCGTGGGCGTTTACGGCAATCATTACCGCCAATCTCGCAATCGGGTGGCTGGCGACGCGGCCTCAGCGGCCCAGCCATCGCATCGCGCTATGGCTCGCCCTGACGTTCGCGGCGACTGCTTTTGCGTGGGTCCCACGCCTGTTGTGATTTCTCGCTGATCCTGTATACCGCGCGGTATGTCCGGCCAGACCGCCAGCGCTAGCCCGCGCGTTGTGCACGGATCAGCGGCCTTTGCCACCGCCGCGCCAGTCGTCGTCGTGCTCGGCAATTTTGATGGCGTACATCTCGGCCACCAAGCATTGCTCGCGCGGGCGCGGCAGCTCGCCGAACAAATCTCTGGCCGCGTCGTGGCCTATACCTTTGATCCGCACCCGGCGCAGGTGTTGGCCCCATCGCGGGCGCCCATCGCGCTCTACGATGCCTCCCAAAAAGCGGAGTTGCTCACGCGGCATGGCGCCGACGTGGTCGTGATCGAGCCGTTCACGTCCGCGTTTGCGAGCCTGAGCGCGATGGCCTTTCTCGATGACGTATTAATAGCGTCACTCGGCGCGCGCGCGGTGGTCGTCGGCTACGACTTCACGTATGGCGCCGGGCGCAGCGGCAACGCCCACACGCTCATGGCTGACGGCGAGGCGCGCGGGCTCGAGGTGATCGTGGTCGCGCCCATTGCCGACGCCGACGCCGCCATCTCCTCCACGCGGATTCGCGGCCACCTGGGGCGTGGCGAACTCGCCGCCGCCAGCAAGTGTCTCGGGCGGCGTTACTGCGTCACCGGCGAGGTGGTTACCGGCAAGCAACGCGGACGCACGCTTGGGTTTCCACCGCAAATGTCGCGGTAGCGCGCGCTGCCCCTGCGCAATGGCGTCTATGCCTGCACGTTGCGCATCCGCGGCGAGGGCAATGAACAAGCAGATGCGCGCCACGCCGTGGCCAGCCTAGGCCTGAATCCAACGTTTGCCGATCTGGCTCACCCGGTGCTCGAGGTGCACGTCATTGGGTGGGAGGGTGACCTCTACGGTGCCGACGTCGAAGTCTGCTTCTGGGGGTTTTTGCGCGCCGAGGCAAAATTCGACTCAGCCGCGGCGCTGGTCGCGCAAATGCACCTCGATCTGCGCGCCAGCCAAGCGCTCCTAGCCCAGGCCGCGACCACCCAGGAATTTTAACGCGGGCGTCAGCGTTGTCTGGTAAAACCCGCTCGCGCCAAAAGGACCCCCATGCCAACGCTATTTAGAGGCTGCCACACCGCCATCGTCACGCCATTTCGAAATGGTCGCGTCGACCTGCCGGCCTTAGAGCAACTCGTCAACTGGCAGATCGAGGCCGGCATCGACGGCATCGTCGCCGTCGGCACGACCGGCGAATCGGCGACGCTTAGCGTTGAGGAGCATGTCGAGGTCGTGGCCAACGTTGTGCGCACCGCGGCGGGCCGGGTGCCGGTTATCGCCGGGGCGGGCGCCAATGCGACCGCAGAGGCGATCGAGCTCTCACAGCGCGCGGCCGACGTCGGTGCCAATGGGCTCTTGCACGTAACGCCTTACTATAACAAACCGAGCCAGGAGGGTCTCTTTCGCCACTATGAGGCGATCGCGGCGTCGACCAAACTTCCAATCTTGCTCTACAACGTGCCGTCGCGCACCGCATGCGATTTGCTGCCCGCGACGGTGCAGCGGCTGGCCTCGATCGACAACATCGTCGGCATCAAGGACGCAACCGGACAGCTCAGCCGCTACACCGAGCTTTTGCTCCTCGTCGGCTCGCGCTTAACCGTGTTGGCAGGCGATGACGCGACGACGTTTCCGCTCTATGCGATCGGCGGCCACGGCGTCATCTCCGTGGTGTCCAACATCGCGCCTGCCAAGATGGCGCAGATGTGGGACCACGCACACGCGGGCCGCATGCAACAAGCCGCGGCCTTGCACCTCGAGCTGCATACGCTGATTTCGCTGCTTTTTGCGGAGACTAGCCCTGCCCCGGTTAAGGCCGCCCTCGCCCATGTCGGCCGCCTCGCCAATGAACTCCGCCTGCCGCTTGTGCCGGCGACCAGCGAGCTCGCCAGCAAGCTTGCCGCCGAGCTCGGGCGCCTGGAATTGCGATGAAACGCGTCGCCATCATCGGCGGCAGCGGTCGCATGGGCCTGGCGATCGCCGAGGTGCTGCGCGGTGAGACTGCGCCGTTAGTGTGTGCGGCGAGTATCGGACGCGACGCCGCAAACCTCGCCGACGTCTTAGCTTCCGTCGATGTGTATATCGACGTGTCATCACCTGCGGGCACCCTTGCCACGGCGCAGGCCGCGGCGGCGCATGGCTGTGCCGCCGTGATCGGCACAACCGGGCTCGACGTGGAAGCGCTTACCGCCATCGAGCGGCTGGCGGCAAAGGTGCCCGTGCTCGTCACCGCCAATTTTTCCCTGGGCGTCAACACGCTGCTGGCGCTCGCGGCGCGGGCGGCCGCCTCACTCCCGACGTGGGACGCGGAAATCGTGGAAGCTCATCATCGTCACAAACGCGACGCGCCCTCGGGGACCGCGCTTGCCCTGGGCGCGGCGATCGCCGAGGCGCGCCACTGGCCAAGCACGGCCATCACCGCCGAGCGTCACGGCCTGGTTGGCCCGCGTCCTGCCCAAGAAATCGCCATTGCGGCGGTGCGCGGCGGCGACGTCATAGGTGAGCACACCGTGATGCTGCTCGGCGACGGCGAACGGATCGAACTCTCACATCGCGCGACCGATCGCCGGATCTTTGCACGAGGTGCCGTCGCGGCAGCCGCGTGGCTATGTGGACGTCCCGCGGGGCGTTACACCATGGCCGACGTCGTATCTCTACCTACATAAGTACCGCGCGAATTTGTAAATTACGCCGGGCCCCGCGTTGCCTCACGCAAAACGCTCCCCGTAGAATCGCCGCACACCTATTTTCTACAAGGGGAGTTCCGGATCATGAAACGTTTGCAAAGTTTAGTATTGGCATGTTGTGTGGGCTTGGCGTTTGGCGCCGTTGGCGTCGCGTGTGGAGGCAGCGATGAACCACCGGTTGACGACCCAGATCCACCACCGCCGCCACCGCCGCCACCAGGCCCGTGCGAGACCATCGACAACCCTGACGAATTTCCCGACTGCTTTCAGACCGCGCTATGCGAAAAGCTACTTTCATGCGGGCTCGGCAACGTAGGCGACAACTCGTGCGCCGACGTCGTGCCTGGCTACTTCCCGCTGGGTGGCATCAGCTATCAGCAGGTCGCGGACGGCAAGGAAGCCATCGACGCCGGACGCAGCGAGTTTGATAGCGCCGCGGCGACGGCCTGTCTCAACGGCGTCCTCAATGCGACCTGCCTGGATCTCTTTATCGGTGAAGACGTCTATGGCGACGCCTGCGAAAATATCTTGGTTGGCCAAGGCGGCGCAGGCGACCCATGCTCGGCCGACAATGAATGCGGCGACGGGTTTTACTGCGACGACAGCGTCGAAGGCAGCGGCACCACCTGCGAACCGCTCGGCGAATGCGCCGCGTACGCCGCCGATGGCGCTTCCTGCGCCAGCGCGTCTTGTGGCAATGGCAGCTACTGCATCAATGACACCTGCGAAACCGGCACCCTGGGCGAACCATGCTATGGCGATAGCAGCTGCGATGACGGCTTTGAGTGCATCACGGGTTCCGTCGCCGCAGGCGGCATCGGCGCGTGTCAGGCGATCGATGTCGCGGCGGAAGGTGACGCCTGCGATAATCCCGGCGACCTATGCGACGGCAATGAATTTATCTGCATTCCCGCCACCGAAAATGCCTTGACCGGTACCTGTGAACTCCCCGACACGGCGGGCGCCAACTGTATCGAGCTTTGCGGCGGTGGCCTGGGCTGCGTCTACGAGGTCGGCTCAAATCTCGGCGAATGTACTGCGATGTCCGGCTTCGCAGACGTTGGCGATGAGTGCGATGAGCTTTCCCCACGCCTGTTTGGCTCGCCTTGTGGCCTCTTCTTGACCTGCCGGTTTGGTCCCGATAAGGGCGACCCGGCGACCTGCCAAAATCCAGGCAGCGAGGGCGATCCATGCGGCTTTATTGCGCTGACCTCCGGGGGACCTGGTTTTGGAGACTGCAACCTCGGCCTCTTTTGTTCGAACGAAATTATCAACTCACCTGACCCCGTCTGCGTCAAACCCGGCGAAAACGGCGCCTTCTGCGATTCCGATTCGCACTGCGCCGAGGGCACCTGCGGTCCGTCCGGCCGCTGTGGCGAACCCGTCGCTTGTGAGGGCGAAATAATTAACTAAAGCTATTTAATTTTAGCTACTTAAGCGCCAGGCGTGCACTTTGCAGCCTGGCGCTTTCGCTTTTAACGAAAACCTGATAGACACTGCCGCTCACCCGAATCCCGAGTTTCGGAAACGAGGTATGTCATGAAAGCATCAGTCGCCCACCCACATTATCGACCGGTTAAGATTTCCTGCGCTTGCGGCCACGTGCACAACACGTTCTCGACGCGTCCAGATTTCTCGATCGACATCTGCTCGCAGTGCCACCCGTTTTTCACCGGCAAGCAAAAGCTGATGGACTCCGCAGGCCGCATCGATCGCTTCAACAAGAAGTACGGCAAGAAGGCCTCGGCTTAATTATCCTGAGGCGCCAACGGCGTCTCGCTCAAGACACAGCATGCCGCATGGCCGCAGGCCCGCGGAACCAGTCGTATGCTCGAACAACGTGGGTTCATAGACAAGATGGAATCGCTCTCTCGTCGGCTCGACGAGGTGGGAGCGCTGCTAACCGATCACGAAATCATTGGCCAGCGCGCTAAGTTCATGGCGCTCTCCAAGGAGCACGCCGAGCTCTCGCCCATCGTCGAGGCGTGGCGCCGCTACGACAAGATGCAGCGCGACATCGCGCAGGCGCGTGGGATGATCGATACCGAAACCGATCCCGAGCTGCGGGACATGGCGCGTGAGGACCTGGCGCAGCTCGAAGGGGCCCGCGCCGCGCTTGGCAGCGAGATCCAAATCCTGCTCCTACCCAAGGACCCCAACGACTCCAAAAACACGATCCTCGAAATTCGCGGCGGCACCGGGGGCGACGAGGCGGCGATTTTTGCGGGCGACTTGTTTCGCATGTACACGCGGTTTGCCGAGCGCAACGGCTGGAAGGTCGAGCTGATGAGCGCCAGCGAGGGCAGCTCGGGCGGCTACAAGGAAATCGTCATGTTCATCGAGGGCAAGGACGTCTACGCCAAGCTCAAGTTCGAGTCGGGCGTGCACCGCGTGCAGCGCGTGCCTGCGACCGAAACCCAAGGCCGCATCCATACCTCCGCCGCCACGGTGGCGGTCCTGCCGGAGGTCGAGGAGGTCGATCTAAAGATCGAAGACAAGGATCTGCGCATCGACGTGTATCGCTCCAGCGGCGCCGGCGGGCAATCGGTCAACACCACAGACTCCGCGGTGCGCATCACGCATATTCCCACCGGCATCCAGGTGGCCATGCAAGACGAGCGCTCGCAGCACAAGAACAAGCTCAAGGGCATGAAGGTGCTCCGCTCGCGCATCCTCGATGCCCAGCAGGCGGCGCGCCAGGCCGAGGAAAGCAGCATGCGCAAGTCACAGGTTGGCTCGGGCGACCGCTCTGAGAAAATTCGGACCTACAACTTCCCGCAGGACCGCTGCACGGACCACCGCATAGGCCTAACCAAGCACAACCTGCCAACCGTCATGGACGGGCATATTGGGGATATCATCGATGCGCTGCGCGCGCACGACCAGGCCGCGGCGCTTGAGTCTCAAGCTAATGGCTAGCGCGCGCTAGCCAGGACGGGCGGCGCGCGTGCAAGCGCCTTCTTGGTACCTACTTCTTGGCGGCTTCGAGCACGGCGAGCTCTTCCTGCAGCCACAGCTGGAGAAACATCGGATGCATCGGGCCGTCGTACGATTTGCCGTTGATGTAGAGACGCGGCGTCCCGTCAACTTCGGCGGCCGTGCCCTCGCCCTTGTCGGCCTCCACGCGGGCCGCAGCAGCGTCGAGGTCTTTCTCGAACTTGGCGAGATTAAGCCCAAGCGACTTGGCGTAGCCCAGCACGTCGGCGCGCTTGTGCTTGCCCACCGAGGCAAACAGCATCTTGTGCATCTCGGAAAAGCGGCCTTGCGCATCGGCCGCAAGCGCGGCGCGTGCGGCCATGGGCGAGTCGGCGTTGTGCTTGAGGGGGAAGTTCTTGTAGTAGAGCACCGCCTTGCCGCCCAAGGCCTTGATCGCGTCGTCGAGAATCGGCGAGAACCGCGCGCAATGCGGGCAGGCGTAGTCAAAAAACTCAACTAGTACAAGCGGTGCGCCCGCGGGGCCCTGCAGCGGTGGCGTCAGCGAAAACGTGTAATTCTTGCGCGGGTTTTGGTAGTGATTTTCGAACTCGGCCTTGGCCTGCTCCTCGGTCGCGCCCTCTTCGATGAGGGCGACGAGATACTTGCCGGCAAACGGCGCGCGGATGCAGCTAGCATCGGTGGTGATGCTGGTGCGCAGGCTGTGGGCCTTGCCGCACGGCGATTGCAAGGAATCGACCAGCTTGAAAAACAGCGTCGCTTGCGCGGTCGCCAGCTTGCTCGTGTCGACGCCCGGCACGGCCGTCGTATCGACGGTGGCAGCCTTGGCGGTTGCTGCCGGGGTGGTGGTGGGGGACGATTTATCGGCAGCCGCCATCACCTCGCGGGGGTCTGCCGTGGGCCCCTCTGGCTCCTTCTTTTTGCAGGAGGCCGCAACCAAGACGGGGCAAAGCACGATGGTTAGGGCCGCGGACAGCAAGCGCGCAGAGAGCTTCATAGGTACTAAACGTGTATGCGACATCGCGCTATTCCGCAATTGATCGCGGCTGTTTCGGGATCTTTAGGCGGCGGCGGCAAGATGGACAGCGCCAATTGACGAGCTGTGTCAATTCGGCTAGGTTCCGACTGAATGACGGCTCATTCATCGCCGCAACCTCCGCCGGAAGAGGCGCCTAACGATAAGCAGGCGGAAAAGCGCAGCCGTATCTTGGTGGCGGCTGAGAAGGTGTTTGCGCGTTCGGGGTTTTTCGCCGCCAAGGTCAGTGAAATCGCAAAAGAGGCGAACGTCGCCGATGGCACGATCTATCTCTATTTCAAGAACAAGGACGACCTGCTGATTTCACTGTTTGAGTCGCGGGTCGACCACGTCAATGCGGTGCTTACGCAGGCCATCGCGCCCTACCGCGATCCGTCCGAGCAAATGGCGGCCCTCATTCGCACGTATCTAAAGCTGGTGCAAGACCAGCCCGCGGTGGCCGAAGTCCTTACCATCGAGCTGCGCCAAAGCTCCAAGTTTATGAAGGAATACTCGGCGGGCCCGTTTGCCGAGTTATTGCGCATCATCAGCGGCATCATCGCGCGCGGCCAAGAGCAAGGCGAGTTTGTCACCTCGGGCACCGCGCCCCTGCTGGCGCGCATGATCTTTGGCATGCTAGACGAGCTTGCGCTGGCGTGGCTGTTGTTGCCCGAAACCAGCGAGCCAGGCGGACCTGGGCATGGTAAGCCGAGCCGAACGAAGTTTGAGTTGGGGCAGACGGCCGAGTCGGCGGTTGCCTTCGTGCTACAAGGCCTTCTGCGGAGGAAATAAACGTGAAGATACTAGTTCCCATTAAACGTGTGCCCGATCCGGCGCTCAAGACCAAGGTGAAGGACAACGTCATCGACCTCTCGGCCGCCAATTGGATCATCAATCCGTTCGACGAATACGCGCTGGAAACCGCGCTGCGCCTTTTGGAAAATGGCGAGACCAAGGCCAAGGAAGGCGAGATCGTCGTCGTCACCATTGGCGGCGAAGACGCCGGCACGCAACTGCGCCGCGCGCTGGCCATGGGCGCCGACCGCGCGATTCGCGTCGAGGCCGTCGATGCCTCGCTAGATGCGCACGTCGTTATGAGCGTGCTCGCGGCGATCTACGCGCAAGAAAAACCCGACTTGGTGCTCATGGGCAAGCAAGCCGTTGATGGCGATGCCGGCCAGGTTGGCCAGTTGCTCGCGGGCGTGCTCGGGCTGCCGCAGGCGACCTTCGCCGGCAATATCGAGCTGGCCGCCGACAAGGCATCGTTGCTAGTAGGCCGTGAGGTCGACGCCGGCGTCGAATACAAGCGCGTCGGCTTTCCGTCGGTCGTAACGGTCGACCTGCGCATCGTCGCGCCCAAGTCGGTCAAGAACGGCGTGACGCCGGATTCGTTCACCTACCACGACGAGCCGCGCATACCGTCGATGAAGGGTCAGATGGACGCCAAGAAAAAGCCGCTCGAGGTCAAGGCATTGGCCGACTACACCACTGCGACGCCCATGGTGAAAGAAACCACTGTCACCCTGCCGCCGCCTCGTACGGCGGGCCAAATTGTGCCCGACGTCGCGACGCTGGTGAAAAAACTCGTTGAAGAGGCTAAGGCGCTTTAGGGCGGCCCTTGAAAGGATTATTGCCATGGGAAATGTCTTAGCAATCTGCGAATTTGAAGGCGCCGCGATGCGGCCCTCGGCACTGGCCAATCTCGCGCTCGCTCGCCAAGCCGCCGGCGGCCATGGCGGGGAAGTCATCATAGCGCTCATCGGTAAGGGCGCCGCCGCGGCTGCGCGCACGCCGCGACGTTCGCGCCCAAGGTCGTGGTGGTCGATGACCCCGCGCTGGAGCCGTATCAAGCCGAAACGTTTGCGCCGGTGGTGGCGCAGCTGGTGCGCGCGCACGAGGCCACGCTCGTATCGGCCACCGCGACGTCCATTGGCAAAGATTTCATGCCGCGCGCGGCCGCCGCGCTTACGGCGGGCATGGCGTCGGAAGTATCGAAATGCACGGGCAAGAACCAATTCATTCGTCCGGTGTATGCCGGCAATGCATATGCGACGGTGGAGGTCAGCACGCCCATCGTCTGCGTGACAGTTCGCCAATCAGAGTTTGAACCCGCGGCCGCGCTCGCGAGCGTGGGGACGATTGTCACCGCAACTGCTCCCGCCGGAGGCGCGCTCGGCGCTAAGGTCGAGCGAGTCGAGTCGCAAAAGAGCGAGCGGCCACAACTCACTGACGCGTCGGTGGTGGTGTCCGGCGGTCGCGGCATGAAATCGGGCGACAATTTCAAAGTGCTTGAAGAGCTCGCCGATTTGCTCGGCGGCGCCATGGGCGCGTCGCGCGCCGCGACTGATGCGGGCATGGTGCCCGCCGACTGGCAGGTTGGCCAAACCGGCAAGATCGTCGCGCCCAAGCTGTATATCGCGGTCGCGATCTCCGGTGCCGTGCAACATCTCGCGGGTATGAAGGGCTCCAAGACCATCGTCGCAATCAACAAGAACAAGGACGAGCCAATCTTTGGCGTCGCCGATTACGGCCTGGTGGCGTCGTGGGAGAAGGCCGTTCCCGAGCTCATCGCCGAGATCAAGAAGCTCAAGGGTAAGTAGCGCCCCACGGGCCAAATAGCCGGCGCCTGGGCGCCTGCTTGTGCATGCGGGTGGCGGGTGCTAGCTTGCCTCCATGCAACACTTTGAATCCGCTCGTGGCGATGTCGCGGCGCTAGCTAGTTCTAGCGAGCGCACGGCCTTTTTGCGCCGCACCTACACCGTGCTCGGCATCGCCTTGCTGGGATGGGTCGGGCTTACAGCTGGCATGATGACGCTGACGCCGGAGCTATCGCTGAGCTGGTCGCAGATGGCCATGGGTGGCCGCTGGTCGTGGCTGCTCGTGATGGGTGCCTTTATGGCCGTAGGCTATGCGGCCGAACGCATGGCGCGCTCCAACACGTCGCAGGGCGTGCAGCTGGCAGGTCTTGCCCTCTTCGTCGTGGCCCAGTCACTCATCGTGCAGCCAATGTTATGGATCGCGATTGCGATGGGGACCAAATCGGGCAACTTCGACCCGCAGACAACCATCATGCAGGCCGCCGGCATCACTGGCGTTGTGTTCGTCGGGCTGACCAGTATCGTCTTCATCACCAAGAAGGACTTTTCGTTCATGCGCGGTGTGCTCACCGTGCTGAGCTTTGCCGCGCTCGGCATCATCATTTTGTCCCTGATCTTTGGGTTCAACCTCGGCACGCTGTTTTCTGGCGCCATGGTCGCGCTGATGGCGGGGTACATCCTGTTTCAGACCAGCATGGTGATGCAGACGTTCCCGACCAATCACCATGTCGCCGCGGCGCTCATGCTGTTTTCGACCATCGCGACGCTGTTTTGGTATGTGCTGCGGCTGCTCATGGAATCCCGCCGCTAGGCCCTAGTCGACCTGGTGGCGGGAAGCCACCTACATCATTTCGTTGGATAGCTAGGCGAGCCATCTGCGGCAAACTGGCTATACTATTTGCGATGGCCGCCACCGCACCCGCCTCAACGCGTGACCCCCTGCCCCGCCCGTCGCGAGACCTGACCGCCGCGAGCGCCAAGGCCGAGCAAGCCACCCTCACCGCCGCCATCGGCAAGCTCGAGCAGAGCATTGGCCTAGTGATTCGCGGCAAGGAGCGCCCCATCCGCCTTGCGGTGGCGGCGCTGCTCGCGCGTGGCCACTTGCTCATCGAAGACATTCCCGGCGTTGGCAAGACGACGCTGGGCCGCGCGCTGGCGCGCAGCGTCGGCGGCGCCTTTCGCCGTATTCAGTTCACCAGCGATTTGCTGCCATCCGACATCATCGGCGTCAACATCTACGACGCGGGCGACCGCAAGTTTGAGTTTAAGCGCGGGCCGCTGTTTGCCAACATCGTGCTCGCCGACGAGATCAATCGCACCACGCCGCGCACCCAGTCGGCCTTGCTCGAGGCGATGAGCGAGGGCAAGGTCAGCGTCGACGACGAGACCTACGACCTCGCACAGCCCTTTATGGTGCTAGCGACGCAAAACCCCTCCGAGCAATTTGGCACCTACCCGCTGCCGGAATCGCAGCTCGACCGCTTTTTGCTGCGCATCCAGCTCGGCTATCCCGATCGCGCGATTGAGCGCGAGGTGCTGCGCGAGCGCACCAATGCCGATCCGGTGGCGCGCCTCGAGCCCGCCCTCGATTTGGCGACCGTGCTCAGCCTGCAAGACGCTGTTGAGGCCGTGGCGGTCGACGAGCGCATTCTCGATTATGCGATGAACGTGGTCGAGGAGACGCGCCGGCACCCATCGATCGCGGTGGGGGTGTCGACGCGTGGCGCGCTGGCGTGGTTTCGTGTCGCGCAAGCGCTAGCGCTCTGCGAAGGCCGAACGTACTGCGTGCCCGATGACTTCAAGCAGCTTGCCCAACCGGCGCTGGCCCACCGCATCAGCCTGCGCGGCATGTACGATGGCGGCGGCACCCAGCGCGCCGAGTGTGCCCGCGCCATCGACGATATCCTGGCGCGCGTCGTCGTTCCGACCTGAGGCCGTTAACCATCGCGATGCTCGCTGCCGCTCCCTCCCTTGCCATGCCTGAGGCATCGCCTTCGCGGTGGCGCCGCTTGCAGGCATGGATCGCCAGCCCAACCGCGCTGCGCCAGCTGACGTTTACGCGCGAAGGCAAATGGATCACGTTTTTGGCCATCGCCATCGGCATCGCGGCGATCAATACCGGCAACAACCTGCTCTACTTGCTGGTCGGCTGGCTGCTATCTTTTATTGTTGCCTCAGGCGTGCTGTCCGAATGGGCCTTGCGCGATGTTGAGATCGAGCGCCGCCTGCCAAGCATGGTGTTTGCCGGCGAGCCGGTCGTGATCGAGCTGACCGCGCATAATCGCCATGGCTCGCGCGCGGCCTATTCGCTGGAAGTCACCGACGTCGTTGATGGGGCGGCGCTCGACAAGCGCTGCTACGTGCTGCGCATCGCGGCGGCGGGGGCGCAGACGCTCACGTACAGCCACATTTTTACCCAGCGCGGCCTGCACCATATCAGCGGCGTGCGCCTTGCGACGCGCTTTCCGTTTGGTTTTTTTCACAAGACTCGCATCATCGCACTGCCTGAGCAGATCATGGTCTTGCCCGCGCGCGTGCAGGTGCGCGCGCTGCCGCCACGCCCCACCCGCCGCGGCGAGACCTCGGCATCAAAGATTGGGCGCGACGGCGAATTTTATGGCATCCGCGAGCAGCGCCTCGGCGATGACCGGCGGTCGATTCACTGGAGCTCGACGGCGAAGATGGGGCGCTACATGGTGCGCGAACGCGAGCAAGAGCAGGCCCACCAAACGTCGATCTATGTCGAGCATGGCGTGACCGACGAGGCGCGCGCGCTCGTCGCCAACCACTCGCCCAGCGGCCTGGCATGCCGGCTGGCTTATGAGCGTGCGATTAGCTATGCGGCGAGCCTCGCGGCGTTCTATCTCGACCGCGGGTATCTCGTCGAGGTGATTGGCCGCGGCCTGGCGGTTCCCCCAGGCGGGGGGCGCGCGCACACCGCGGCCGTGTTGCGAGCACTTGCGCTCGCCCCATTGGTCGACGCGGCGACGCCGTTTGCGGCGTCTAAATTGCCAAGCGGCGCGCGGGTCTTTGTGCGCCCCAAATTGGCCATCGGGGGTGCGCGGCCCGAAGCCATGGTGGTCGAGGTCTAATGCAGTTCGCGGCGGCCCATAAGCTCACCACCTATGTCATGCTTGGCGCGGCGTTTGTCGCGCTCATTGGCGGTGGCGCGGTCGATCCGCTCACCGCGGTGCTCGGCACCCTTGGCCTCATCGCGTCTTGGTGGATGGAGCCGCCTCGATTTGACCTGGCGCGCCACCAAACGGCGTGGACGGTAGCGTCCATGATCGCGCTGACGTATGCCCTACTGCTCGTCGTCGCCCGCGGCGATTTGCTCGGCGGCGGCACGATGCTGATCGTGTTCCTCGCGGTCGCCAAAGCCTGTCAGCGCCGCACCAATCGCGACTGGGGGCAGCTCGTCTTCCTCTCGGTGGCCATGCTCATCGCCGCCTCCGTGCTCAACACGGGCGTGTTATTTGCGGCGTGCTTCGCGGTGTTCGTTATCACCTCGACGTGGGCGTTTACGTTGCTGCATTTGCGACGCGACGTCGAAGAAAACATCCTGACCGGCCACGCGCAGCCAGCGGCGCGCCAGCTCGCCACCGAGCGCATCTTGTCGTCGCGTCGCCTCGTCGATCGCCGATTTTTTCTCAGCACCGGGCTGGTTTCGTTGGCGGTATTTGCCGCCACCGTGTTGCTGTTTTTGTCCATTCCGCGGGTTGGCGTCGGGTTTGCCGGCCGCCAGCAGCAATCCGTGAGCATGGTGGGGTTTTCGGACGGCGTGCAATTGGGCGGCCACGGCACGCTCAAGCGCGATCAAACCATCGTCATGCGCGTCAAGGTCGATGCGCCGTATCAGGGTCGCTCCGCGCCGTACTTGCGCTGGCGCGGGGCCGCGCTCGATCACTACAGCATGGGCCAGTGGACCCGCTCGCCGGTGGCGCCAAGCACCGATGCCACGGCAACGAGCGCGGGCCCAGGCCGCCTGCGGCGCACGCTTGCCGCCTTTAGCGGCGTGCCGCGGAGCGACTTAGTGCGGCAGGAAATCTGGCTGGAACCGCTGGACACCAACGTGCTCTTTGGCGCCTCCATGCCTGTCGCCGTCGAATACCCGGTCCCCCCACCACGCGCCGGCAGGCGCTTTAGCGAACGCAACGATGAATTTCGCTTCGACCGCCGCGAGGCGTTCACCTACGTCGCCTATTCGCGCATCGAAGAGCCGTCGCGCGCGTCGCTCATTGCGCAAGGCCGCGTGCAGACCGCCTCGCCGCGCTTTGAGGCCTATCGGCAAATCCCGAGCGAAATCACCACCCGCACGCGCGACCTTGCGCGCACGATTGTCGGCGACGCGGCCACCGACTACGAGAAGGCGGAACGCCTGCGCGACTGGTTACGCGGCAATCTCAGCTATTCGCTCGAGCTTAAGGACCCCGGCGGCCTCGAGCCGATTGATTATTTTTTATTCGAGCGCAAGGCGGGTCACTGCGAATACTTCGCCTCGGCGTTTGTAATTCTCGGCCGTGAGGTCGGGCTTTACACGCGCCAGGTCAACGGCTTTCTTGGCGGCGAATGGAACGAGTACGACAACTACATCGCCGTCCGCGCCGGCGATGCCCACTCATGGGCTGAGGTGTATTTGGGCGAGGCTGGATGGGTTACGTTCGACGCCACCGCGACCGGCGCCGCGGATCTGATGGGGCGTGGCGCCAGCGGCCCCTTGGACAAGCTGCGCCGGATGATGGACAGCCTGCGCTTTGCGTGGTCGCAATGGGTGATTGAATATAGCCTTGGGCGTCAAATGGGGCTCATTCGCAGCGTGGTCCGTGGCATCGCTGGCGCGCTCGCCGCCGTAAAATCGGCGATCAATGCCGCGCTTGGGTGGCTGGCTGCGCGCTGGTACCTTATCGTCTTGCCGCTGGGCCTCTTGGGCGCGGCGTGGGCGTTTTGGCGCTGGCGGAAGACACCGTCAGACTCGACGCCTATGCGACCGCTGGGGGAGATCGCTACGCTTTTTGCTCGCGTCGAACGCGCGCTGGCGTCGCATGGGCATGCGCGCTCACCCGCGACCACGCCCCGCGAATTCCTGGGTCAGGTGGGCGCGCGCGACCCGTCGTGGCATCCATTTACCGAGGCGGTGCTGATACCCTACTACGCCGCCCAGTGGGGCAGCCAGGCGGCCGCAGCGCAACCGGTTCGAGATGCCACCAGGCAGCTCGAAGCCGAATCGCTGCGGCGAATCGCCGAGGCAGCCGCGCGGCCAAAGTGACAGCCCAAGCGTGGCGCTCTTGCCATTTTGGCGAGTCGGTGGGTTTCACCGCAACAAACCCAGCGTAAGTTGCGGCTCGCAAAAGCGGCATGCTACACCAGCAGCCATGCTGGGCTTGGCACGAGGCGTGCAATCCCTACGAGGCACGCCATGACAACAGTTAAAATCTCGTCATTCATTGCCGCGCTGACCGTGCTTGCGACGAGCATCGCGACGGGCGACCCCTTGCCCAATGGCGGCGAGGTCGTCTTTGAGCAGATCTTGATTCGAGAGGGCGGCGGCGACCTTGAAATCCCTACCGATGACGACGCCACGGCGCGGTATTTTAACAAGGCGCACTGCGTCTGTGGCCAGAGCGACGCGGGCGAGGAAAAGACGTTTGGGATTGAGCTCAAGCTTGAGGGATCGACCAGCGACCTCAATCGCCCGGCGGAAATTTGGTACGGCAGCGAATGCGATAATAATGACCAACGCGCGACGACGTGTTCGCGCGACGACGACGCAGGCATCGCCGACATCGACACGCTCGCGCTTGAATCGGTAGTCAAAGAGCTCTCGCTGTTTCGCCTGATGGAGCCCACGGAAGCCACCTGCTCAGACGACGTGCAAAACAGCGGCATCTGGGTCCTGGTCGACAGCGACGCCGATGGATCGATCGACTATGCCTCGTCGGCCACCATCACCACCGATTCACAGCCCCCGCCCATCCCTACGTTGACGGCCGCGCAAGGCGCCGAGTCGGCGATCGAATTGTCGTGGACGGCGCCCACCGAGCGCTTCGAGGACATCCATATCTATCAAGCATTGTGCGTAAAACCGGACGGCGATGCGGCGTTCGCTACGGCACCAGCGGCTGAGTTCACGACCGTCCGCAGCCTTTGCGAGCTCAATCTCAATGAGGTTGGGCTCACCGCGGTGACGCTGGGCGACGAGGAACCCGACCCGGTCCCGCCGCCGGTGGAGGCGCTGGCGCAACTCAAAGAAACCCACGTCTGCGGCACCGCGACCGCATCCGCGACCTCCATGCGCATTGAAAAACTGGAGAACGGCGTGGCTTACCAAGTCGCGCTGGTTGCGATCGACAAGGCAGGCAATGCCGCAGGCGTTTATGTCACCGATGCGGTGACGCCGGTGCCTGCGACGGATTTTTGGGAAGATTTGCATGATCGAGGCTCGGGCGTAGAAGGCGGCGTTTGCTTGATCGCGCAGGTCTATGGCGGGGATGGCGGTATTGCTAATGGTCTACGCGCCTTCCGTGATGAAACGCTTGCCAGCACGGCCTTGGGGCGCTGGCTCACCGCCCGGTACTACGCGGCCTTTGGCAAGGCTAGCTGGGCCAGCCAGCCAGCCGTACAGGTGCTGCTTGGCGTGGCGCTTTTGCCCTTGGTGGCCATGGCCCTGCTGTGGCACTGGCTGGGATGGTTGTGCGTCTTGCTAGCCGCGCTGCCATGGTTGGCGCGCAACTACCTAACCGCCGCGACGTGGCAGCGTCTTAAGGTTCGGCTGCTACGGCCTGCCGTGGCACTTGGCGTACTTATTCTCGCGCTGGCGGCAAGCCCTGCCTTTGCGCAGTCCAACAACGAGCCCTATTGGGCAAGCGACGAAGGCAGCGAGGATTACGACGATCCGAGCATCGATCCCGTCACGTGGCGCGTAGGGCTGAAGGTCGGGCCGTACGTCCCCGGCATCGACGCCCAGCTGGGCGACGAGCCCGGACCCTACGAATCCATGTTTGGCACGGGCGGCGTGATGCCGGTGCTCGACGTCGAGCGCATAATCTTTCGGCGCGCCGGCCATGTAGCCATCGCCGGCAACATCGGTTTTTTTAGTACCACCGCCAATGCCTGGCGCCAGGGGTCATCACCAACAGATCCAGATCGGCCCAGGGCGAGCTCAGACTCAAATTCGTTTCGCCTCATGCCGATGTCGATCGGCGTCTCCTATCGCCTGACGCAACTGCACGAGCAGTGGAAGATTCCCTTGGTGCCCTATGCCCGCGGCGGCGTGGCCTACTACCTGTGGTGGATCAAGGCGCCAAACGGCGACGTTGCACGCATCGAAGGCGCCGACGACAAGGCGCTTGGGGCCAGCCTGGGCGTGGTCGGCGCGGTCGGCATCTCCCTACGGCTCGATTGGATCGACAAAGATGCGATGCAGTCGATGCGCGAATCGGGCACGCAGCATGCCGGCCTCTATGCCGAGATCCAAGGCGGCAAGGTCGATGGCTTTGGCAGCGAGAAAAAGCTGTCGGTCGGCGATACGACGTGGTTTGCCGGCGTCGACTTCGAATTTTAGGCGGGCGACGCGTTCACCCATGATCCGGCGCGTCAAGCTAGTTATCGAATACGACGGCAGCGCGCTCTGTGGCTGGCAGCGCCAACAAAACGGCCCAACCGTGCAGGGGCACTTGGAGCGCTGCCTGGGCGAGGTGGTCGGCCACGCCGTCACCGTGGTTGGCGCCTCGCGCACCGATGCCGGCGTGCATGCGCACGGCCAGGTCGCGGTGTGCGAGATCGACAACACGATCCCAGACCTCGGCCTGCGGCGTGCCACCAACGCGGCGCTGCCCCCGTCGATTGCGCTCGTCGAGGTTTCGCCGGCCGCCGACGACTGGCACCCGCGCTACTCAGCGACTGCCAAGCACTATCGCTACCAGGTGCTGACGCGCCATGATCGCAGCCCGTTTAGCCATGGCCGCATGTGGCATGTCGACCGGCCGATTGACCTTGGCGCCATCGCGCGCGCGCTGCCGGCCTTCGTCGGCACCCACGACTTCTCGGCGTTTCGCGCCATCGGCTGCGACGCGGCGACGCCGGTGCGCGAGATCTTTAGCGTCACGGCGGCGCAGGTCGACCCCAACCTCTTGCAGTTTGACATCCACGGCAACGCGTTTTTGCGCAACATGGTGCGCATCGTCGTTGGCACGCTGGTCGATATTGGCCTGGGCCGCGCCGAACAGACCGACGTCGCCGCCATCATCGCCAGCAAGGACCGCACGCAGGCCGGCCAAACCGCGCCCCCCGATGGCCTATCGCTCATGCAGGTCTTCTACAGCGGCGCCAGGCCCTACGTCCCGCGCGAGCGCCGCGCGATCACCTAGGTAGTCCGCGGCGCGCGACTACATGCTTCGTCTCATCGCTACGGCTGTTCGCTCTGCTCACGACGCCTTGCGCTCAGGGCGAAGCGCTTGTCTATTTATGGTGCCAACGTGCCTTCGCGAAACGCTCTGATCCGAACATGTAGCGCACTGCTGCTGTGATCTTCTGGCTGGGATGGCGCGGATGCGGTGGTTAAGCAGATCGTGACGGCTCGGTAGATGCAAGAGCTTGACCCGTTACAGAGACGCGCTTACGGTCGTTCAATGCCCTACGACGTAGATGGATGGATAGAGGTTACTTATCTCGATAGCCAAAAAGAAGCGATAACCGAAGAGCACGCATGGCTTACCGTCATTTCGCTCTCAGCCTTTAGTCTCAGCGGCGGAGGCTTTAGCGAGCGGCTATTTGGTCTAGCCAAACATTCGGCCGGAGGTTTGTTTGCCCGCCGCGGCGTTCCAGTCAATGCCACACCATTAACCATCAGCGACTTCAATGAGGGAGATGGAATAGAGGGAGCCAGACTAGACCCCACACATGCCTATTGGAACGAAGTAGAGGAAGCAATCTTAACTTCCACGCCATCTGTGTTTGACGATCCCGACGAGCGAGAATGGGCAACCTTCATTCTTGCCGTACGCGGTGTAATAAACTTGCTAGGGAAATCGCCTGACAAATGCCGCCTCATCATTTGGGGTAATTGGTAGGCTCTGATCCGAACACGTAGCGCGCACTGCTGCGGCTATTTGCGGCCTTGGACAGAACGCAGTGGGTGGCGGAGTCAAGATTACAAATGCCGGTGCACGCCTGCAGCGATGCCGAGGCGCATCCGTCTGGCTCATGATCCATCACATCTTTTGGGGCCCAAGCGACCTGGCGCGCAATCATGCTGATCTGTTAGCCGGCTCGCCGCCGCTGTCCTGCCTTAGATGTTGTCGATAGCCCGCCGGAGAGTTTGCCCCCGCAGACCTGGAGGCCGCGTACCGGTTTGTCAACAATGAGAAACCAGACGTATGCGCCTCAGCGTGCCCTCGAGGTGCCCAACGCTGAGCTCAAAATCCCTCATTCACGTGCGAGACTGGACGTGTAGGCGCCGGGCGCGGCAGTTCATAGCCAGCGCCCCGGCGCTCCATCGCAAAACCAGCGCAGCTGCGAAGATCGCGCCGGTCGCTATCGTTGCGACCACGTCGTACAATGGAACATGGCTGCTAAGTGATAAAAAGCAGGTCGGACAATTGTGCTGCTGGGTCCCCTGCCCTGGCCAGGAGCTTAGTTGACGATTCCCCGGGCCGGGCGCTGATGGGGGGGCGTCAATTTATTTTACCCTTTTCGATTTCAGTTGCGTCAGTCGCGCAAATTGCATACTAATGCCTAATCAATGGAGGGCGGCGCCAAATCTACTAGAAAACACAAGTCGCGCACTCAACTCGCGCTGGCCGTTGGCACGCCCCATCGCAAGGCCAAGGACGGCTCGCGCCGCGGCGGCAAGCGTTTAGGCGCCGGTCGCAAGCCCAAAGGCGACGTGGCGGGGGTATCGCACGCACTGCGCCCACTGCATAAGGCCGCGCATCCGCTGCACATTTCGATGAAGGCGCTGCAAGATGTGCCTAGCCTCCGACAGCCACGCCTGGTTCGCGTTATCACGCACGCCATGCGTCAAGTTCACGCTATGCAGCAGGGCGAAGCCAGCCGCGGCGCGTTTCGCATCACTGAATTTTCGATCCAAGACACGCATGTTCATTTGTTGGTAGAAGCGGCCGACAAGCACGCGATGTCCCGCGGCATGGCAAGCCTGGCAATTCGCATCGCGCTTGCCATCAAGCGGGTTCTGGGTCGCGACGAAAAGGTCTGGCGCGACCGCTACTACGCGCGTCGCCTCACTGTGCCCAAGGAAGTCCGCAACGCGCTCGTGTACGTATTGCTTAACAGCATTAAGCACAAGCCCGACCGCGTTGCTGCTGGACGCGGCCAAACGAGCACGCGGGTGCTAGTTGATGTGCGTTGCACCTCAGCGGCGTGGTTTAAAGGCTTCTCGCCGACATGTAAGGCAACACTTCGGGTGGCTGAAACGGCGCCGCGGCACGATCCTCCCGTCGCGCCGGCGGCGACCTGGCTTCTCACCACCGGATGGCGCCGGCACGGCCTCATTGATCCGCGGCGCGATGGGCCGCGCGGGTAGGTAGTGGTCTGCTTGTGACTGATCCGTGTTGCCTTCAACGTGCCGGGCCGCGGCGGCGCAGGCGCGCCAACTGGCGCTAAGCGATGGCTGGAACCTCAGCGCCACCGCCCAAGGGCGATCCGAGATGTGATCTGTTATGAGCCGGACGGCTGCGCCTGCCGCATCGAGCGCGCTTGGGTTGTCGCGGCTTGGCTCTGACGAACCACAAGCGTACGATTCCAGCATTCGGACACTAGCGTGTCCGCGTTCTGTCTAGAACTTGGCTTGCAGCGTGAGGTTGACGCCCAGCTGATTGAACTCGCCGAACTCGTAGCGAAACGTCGACTCGGCGTCGTCGCGCGCGAGCCGGGTTTGGTTGGGGTCGTGGCTAAAGTAGACATCGAGCAAAGTCGAGAAAACGTCGCCGAAGTCGATCTGGCCCGAGAGCTTGCCGGCGAACTGCGGCACCGCGCTCTTGCCCGCGGGCAGGATGGTAATCAGCGTCTGGCCGCCACTGTTGCGAATGACCGCGGTCGACTCGCCGGTGGCGGCGGTGTCGCCGGGGATGCCCGTTGGCGAGGTGAGCGTCGCCGGCATCTCGATGCCGAGCACGATGCCGGCGGTGTACTTATCGTTCCAGTTTTTGTCGACGCCGAGGGCGGCGAAGTAATTGGGCGTGATGTCGTAGGCGACTGGAAAGTCGGAATAGGTCGGCAGCGACGGCACCGAGTGCAGGATGTACGCGAGATCGCGGTACTGCAGATCGGCGCGGAAGCGGATGCGGTCTTGCATGACGCGGATGTTGACGTCGCCGGCGCGGCCCCACTGGATCTTGGTCGAGCCACTGGCCTCAGGGTCTTTGAGCGTCTGGCCGAGCAGCGTCGCCTCGCCCATCGCCAGCCAGGAAAGGCCCGGCTTATACTTGGTCTTCTGAAATAGGCGGCCGACGCGCTCGGAGTCGTTCTTATACAGCTTGTAGTCAATGGACGAAGAAACCGGCATGCCGTCGTGGGCCGAGATTTGCACGGAGCCGCCGAACAGCTCGACGTCCTCTGTGTTGACGTCTTCGAGTTCGTTGGAGCCGCGATTAAAGTAGCCGCCATTGACCTCGACGCGAATCATGTCCGAGACGTCGTAGCCGGCGCCACCGAGAAATCCGAGCACCGAGACTTGCTCGGCCGTCGCGCTGTCGAGCACGACCGCGCTCTTGGCGCCGATAAAGGCGTAGGCGTCTTTGGTGTCATATTGCAGCTTGACGCCCGGCACGGCCTGCGAGCTGCGGCGGTATTCCTCGCTGCCGCCCCATGACAGGCGGTAGCTGTAGCCAAGGCGGAAGCGGTCGGCCGAGATTGGAAAAGCGGTCAGGCTGAGGCGCGTCGGGTCCTTGCGGGTTGGGTCTTTGTACCAGCTCACGGCGATGTACGAGCCGGCATCAGAAAAATCGATGCGGCGCTCGGTGAGCTCGTTAATCCGCAGCACGAAGGCGGCGTCGACTTCGAGCTTGTCTTTCGAATAGTTGCGGTACATCACCGCATGCGACAGCGTCTCGTAGCCCGAGAAGCGCGTGTCGTAGTTGTCAAAGAATAAGGTGCCTAGCGAATTTGGGCGACCAAAGCGCCAACCCGGCACGCTCGGGATGGTCTCGCCCGGCTTGGCGAGCAGGTTTTCATTGGTCAGGGTGAAGTTGAGCCGAACGTCCATAAAGCCGTTCTCGCCGCGCAAATGCGATGCTTCTTTGGTTTCGGCCTTGTGGCCTTCGAGCGCCGCCTTGAGCACCTCAACGGTTTTGGCTTCGACGCGCGCGGTGAGATCCGCTTCGGCTTGACGCTTTGCCTCGGCATCGGCCGCTGCGGTCGAGGTAGCTTCCTCGGCGGCCTTAGCCTCTGCCGCAGCGAGTGCCTTGGCAACGGCGTCGTCAACAAGGGCCTGCACCTGCTCAGGCGACAGCGCGGGCGCTGCCGGCGCGGGCGCGGCACCTCGCGGTTGTGCGAAGGCCACCGCGGGTAGCAACATGACCGCCAAGAGGCAGGCGTTAAGAATTCGGACGGCTTGTGCTTGCATACATCACCTAGTTCGTTACGACGTCACCCGCATCGCGCGGGAAAATGATCCAAACGTTAAATGTGCCAATATTGACCGGGCGCAACGTGCCCACCACGCGCGCCACCGTGGTGCCCGCCAGCACCGTCGGGTC
Source organism: Myxococcales bacterium (assembly GCA_016716835.1). Taxonomy (NCBI): domain Bacteria; kingdom Pseudomonadati; phylum Myxococcota; class Myxococcia; order Myxococcales; species Myxococcales bacterium. Next base: position 1,693,861 of record JADJUW010000001.1, read on the forward strand.
GATTTCGATGATGCCGGTGCTTATGACATTGACCACGCTGCTGCCGCAGCCAAGGCCGACGTCGAGCTTCCACTGCTTGTAGCCGAGCCAGTTGTCGTCGAGCGGACAAACCATGGCGTCAACCACCTCGATGAGGCCGGCCTCTTGCCGCTCAAATAGAATGGTATCGGTGAACCACGCCGGCGCCACCGTGGCCGGCGGTGGCACGCGCGCCTCATTGACGCTGCGGTCACTCGCAAAGGTCTGCGGGAAGCTGAGTTCCGTGAGGCCATTGAAGTCCTGCACCGACCCGCCAAAGCCATCGATGAATTGACCGCGCGCGATCGATTCGCCATCTTCATCGCGCGGGCGACTAAACGTAAAGACGTACATGTGATCGTAATCGCCAGCGATGCACGGCGGCGTGCCATCATCGTCTTGGCATTGCACGTCGGAGACGGTGTAGCCCTGCGTATAGACCCCGGTCACGACCAGCCGGCCGCTGGCGCCAAAGCGCGAACCCGAGACGCGCACTTGCTTGTTGGCCAGCGGCGAGGTCTCGAGCGCATTGAGCGCGTCTTCGTCGACGGGCCGCTGCAGATCGCGCGTAAACGGGTCTTCAAACCACATCACGGGCGAGGTGCCGGTGGCCCAGGTGGCGTCATCGCCTTGCGCGTGTTCGGCCCAAATAAAGGTCGGCCCAAACACTTGTGGCAGCTCGACGGTAATCGGGCCCGCGACGCCGGCGGTCATCTCAATTTGGGCGAGCGGCACCGTGCCGCGCTTGGGCGTCAGCGTGCCGAGAAACTGCGAGTAGAGGTCGATGGCACCGGAAAAACCAGTATCGAGGGCGCCGTCATGCCCATAGGCTTCTAACGAGATCGACACCGAGGTCAGCGGCGCCAAGCGCTGCTCGGGCGTACCCAAATCCACCGGATCGGTGACCGTGACCTTGAGCGATGAGGTGCCCACCAGCGGTGGCAAAACCTCGGTGCAGGCGCCTAGAAGGCTGAACGAGAGCAGCCCTCCGCTCGCCAGCAAACAGTTAACTACGAGTCGTTGCATGGACGTCCTCATTCGAACACCGGATTAATCCGGCCCTCATGGGCCTCGACGGTCTCATTCAGACACGGAATACTGCCAAATCGTTCGACGACCGTGCGCATCTCATCAATGTCGGTAAAATCGATTACGTCCGCGGTGCACTTGGCCAGCGAACGAAGGTAGACGACCAGCGCATCGCGCAGCGAAATGCCGGTGTCTTGCTTGGACGTATTGCGCTTGAGCATGTCAAACCCCGAGCCGCCTTTGGCGATGTAATCGTTGACCGCGACGCGGTAGAGGCCGGTTGGCAAGACGGGGCGACAGATGCTGGTGTCGATGGGGCCGTCCGGCGTGGCGCGGCAGTTTTCGCCGAGATAGACATTGCGCGCACAGGCCGACGGCACGTAGTCGTCGGTTGGGTTTGGATCGGGGCAGGTGCCGCGGCACACCATGTCAAACCAAATGCCTGCCACCTGCGCCTGGGTGCGGCAGCCACGCTCGGACGACTTGCGCGAGACAAAATCGAGCATTTCCTGGATTTCTGACCCCGAGAGATACATGACCGTGATGGTGTTCTCGAACGGAAAGACGTTGAACATCTGCTCGACGGTGAGCGGCCCGCGTTCGAAATCGGCGCGAATGCCGAGCGAATTGGTGAGCGCAAACTCCGCCTCGACGCCAGAGCGGGTTTGCATCGAGCGCGCGACGAGATTGCCTAGTTGCGAATCGCCGCCGCTGGTATCGTTGCGCACAACCTTGGTTTGCTCGGGCGGATTGACGAAGGCAAAGACGCCATCGAGGTCAAAGTCACGGTTGATCGCCACCGAGTAGGGCCACAAGATGTCGGCGACTTCCGGGTCATCGGGAATCGTCGCATCGACGGGGATGTTTTCGTAGCTCACGGCCGTGATGCGGCTGCGCTTGGTCGGTTCGGCATTGTTTTCGCCAATGCGCACCACGACGTCGAGACGCCCAACATATTTGGCAAAGGCGCCCGAGTGCACCAACACGGTTTGGTTGCCAAATTCGTCGTTTGGCACCAGTTTAGGCGGGTTCGTGACAATATGCAGGTGGCCGCCGAGGATCAAATCCACGCCCGCTAGCGGCAGGACCTCGTTTTGATCTTCGACCTCGCTCGCCGCCAGGCCCTCGTCTTCATCCAGGCCAAGGTGCGACACTAGGACGACGACATCGACCACCGGTCGCAGGAGCGCGACGTAGTGGTTTACGACTTGGGCATCATCGAGCGGGCGCAGTCCTAGCGAATTGCCGCCCTCAAAGATGCCGGTCATAGATGACCAGTTGGCCATGCCGATGACGCCAACCTTGACGCCGTCGAGATCGAAAATTTGATACGGCCGGACGATGTCTTTGAGCGACCGCATATCCGGGTTGGGCGGATCGTCAAAGATATAGTTCGCCGCGAGCATGGGAAAGCGCGCCCAATTGTCCATTTGCTCAAACAGGTTGTTCGAGCCCAGATCAAACTCGTGATTGCCAATGACGGCGGCGTCCATGCCGGCCTGCGACAGCGCGCGCAATTCGGCCTCGCCCTTGAACATGTTAAAGACCGGCGCGCCTTGAAAGCAGTCGCCCGAATCAAGCCACAGGCTGCGGGCCGAGTCGCGACGGATACGCTTAGCGATGGTGGCCATGCGCGCGACGCCGCCGAATGGGCCGTTTTGCTCGAGCAGGCCGTAGTCGCGATCAAAGCGCGTTGGCACCTGAAAATACGGAAACAGGCGTGAATGAATATCCGAGGTGTGGATGAACGTAAGGCGAATATCCTGCCCAACTAAATTGGGCGGCGTGCGCTCAACCGTACAAGCGGCCGCGCCGACCACCAACGCCATCGCCACGGGAAACACTTGGGTGTAGCGCAGCATTGCGGCGAGCTATAGACGACCCGTCTGACGCAAATCAAGCGCGCCCACGTGACATTATGTGCGCACCCTTCCACGTGCGATCTGATTGTGGTTTACTGCGCCAAGATGCGCAGAGCGAAAATTGTTTGCACGCTGGGGCCCTCCTCGGAAACACCTGAGCAAATTGGCGCACTTATCGATGCCGGGATGGATGCCGCGCGGCTCAATTTCTCGCATGGATCGCACGAGCATCACGCGAAATTGCTTGCTACCGTGCGCGCCGAAGCGGCCAAGCGAAATCGGTCGGTCGCGGTGCTTTTAGACTTGCAAGGGCCAAAGATTCGAATTGGCCGGTTTGGCACCGGCAGCACCGAGCTTGTGCGCGGGCAGACCTTTACGGTCACGACGCGCGCCGACGTGGTTGGCGACAACAACGTGGTGTCGACGAGCTTTACCGCGTTGCCGCGCGACGTGCGCCCGGGCGATCAGATCTTGCTTGACGATGGATATCTCGCGCTGCGCGTCACCGACGTCACGGCGACCGACGTCACCACCATTGTTGAGGTGGGCGGCGTGCTCAAGAACAACAAGGGCATTAACCTTCCAGGCGTCGATGTCTCGGCGCCCGCGCTGTCGGAAAAAGATCGGCTCGACATTGGCTTCGCGCTGCGCCATGCCGTCGACTACGTTGCGTTGTCGTTTGTCCGCACGGCGGACGACGTGATCGAGTGCAAGCAATTGCTCACCGTCGATGGGCTGCGCATCCCGGTCATCGCCAAGATCGAAAAGCCGCAGGCGCTCGAGCGGCTGCCCGCCATTGTCGACGTTGCCGATGGCATCATGGTGGCGCGCGGCGATCTGGGCGTGGAGCTGGGCCCCGAAAAGGTGCCGCTGGTGCAAAAACAGCTCATCGAGTTGACCAATAAAAAGGGCAAGCTCGTGATCACGGCGACGCAGATGCTCGAATCGATGATTTCGGCGCCGCGGCCTACCCGCGCCGAGGCCTCCGACGTTGCGAACGCGGTGCTCGATGGCTCAGATGCCGTTATGTTGTCGGGCGAGACGGCCTCGGGACAATACCCGGTACAGGCCGTCGCCACGATGGACCGCATCGTGCGCGAGATCGAAAGCTCATCGTACTATCAACAATATCTGTCGCCGCCGGAGATTGAGCTGGCGGTCTCGGCGCACGCCATCGCCCATGCGGCGGCCATCTCGGCCAAAGAGATGAAGGCCAAGACGATCGTCGTTGTCACCAACAGCGGCGGCGCAGCGCGGCTGCTCAGCGAATACCGCCCGCAGGCTGCCATCATCGCCATGACCTCGAGCGAGCTGCAATTTCGCCGCCTCGCGCTGGTGTGGGGCGTCACCCCGGTGCTGATTCCGTCGTGCGCCTCTATCGACGAGCTGACCGATCAGATCGAGCAAGAGTTGACGAGCCGTCATCTCGCCAAGAGCGGCGATTTGGTGGTGATTACCATGGGCGTCCCAGTCGGCTCGGGCGCGACGAGCAATCTGCTCAAGCTGCATCGCATGCCGTAACGCAGCGCTTTGTGGCAAAACAGGCTAAGGTCGGCGGGCGTGCGCAACCGCTCTCCCCTCTTGCCGATTTTCTTAATCGTTTTGGTCGATGTGCTCGGCATGACGATCGTCATCCCCCTGCTCGCATATTATGCTGAGCACTTTGGCGCCAGCCCGCTGGTGGCGACGCTGCTGGTGTCGGTTTACGCCGCCTGCTCGCTGGTCTCGAGTCCGATTCTCGGACGATGGTCGGATACGCATGGCCGCCGCAAGATCTTGCTCATCAGCCAGCTCGGCACCTGCCTGGGCTTCATCATGCTGGCGCTGGCCAATAGCCTGTGGCTGGTGTTTCTCGGCCGCATGCTCGACGGCGCGACGGCGGGGAATTTGTCGATCGCGCAGGCCTATGTTTCGGACCATACGACGCCAGAAAACCGCGCCAAGGCCTTTGGCGTGATCGGCGTCGCCTTTGGCATCGGTTTTTTATTCGGGCCCTTAATGTCGGGGAAGATCGCCGCGGCGTATGGGCTGCATGCACCATTTGTGGTGGCGGCGGCACTTAGCGCCTTAAGTATTATTTGCACCGCGACGCTGCTAACCAATGACCTGCCGCCGTCGCAGGCCCCGGCCGCCGAGCCCGTCGCCACGACGGCCGACGGCGCGCTCGCCGCCCCTGCCCCCGGTCGCCGCGCGAGCGTGTTCGACTTGCGCGGCTTTGCCAGCTACTTCGCACGCAAGGAGCTCGCCGTGCTCCTCGTGCTATTTTTCGTGTTTCAGTTTTCGTTCTCGCTGTTCGTCAGTAACTTTGCGCTTTTCGCCGAGCGCCAGTACACGGTCATCGTCGACGCGATTAGCCGGCCGTGGGGCGCCAACGAGGTCGGTCTGCTTTTGGCTTACACTGGGCTGCTGGGCATCATTTTGCAAGGCGGCTTAATCGGCCGACTCGTCAAAGCGTTTGGCGAACGCAAGCTGATCATCGCAGGGTTTGTCGCCAGCGCGGTTGCCTACGCCTTGCTCGATTTTGGCGTCTCGATCACCTGGATCTTGGTGGTGGCGACGATTTCGTCATTCGGCAACGGCGTGCTTAGGCCCGCGGTAACCAGCCTTTTGAGCAAGGCAAGCGGCGCGCATGAGCAAGGCGCCGTGATGGGCGTCTCGCAGTCGCTCGGCTCGATTGCGATGGCGCTCGCGCCGCCGCTCGGGGGATTTCTCATCGGCCATGGCCAGCTCATGGCATGGACCTTGGTAATGGCAGCGGTGGCGGGCGGTGGCGCGATGCTATGCCTATCCTATGTCAAGCAGCCGACGCCATAGCCCATAGCGCGTCGCGAGCAGCGGCCGACTCGCGGGTAAATGGCAAGAGATAAGGCGATCGCGCGACGCGATCAAACCAGAATTTTCCGGAAGAGGCAGCGGCTCGCACACTTGCGGCTAACCACACGATGGTATCGGCGCCCTGCGCTGGCGTACGCAAGTTTGCATGCATGCGGCGGTAAAAGCCAGGCATGGCGTCGCGCACCCCGGCGGTGTCGACCCAGCCAGGATGCATGCAATGCACGACGGTCGTCGACGAGGCTTTTAATTTTTCGGCCCACAGCTCGGCCAGCACCTGCTGCGCGCGCTTGGTCTCGGCATAGGCATTGGTGCCGTTGTAGGGGCGCGCCCGCCATTGACTATCATCTAGCCGCAGCTTCTTGAAATACATGCCGCCGGATGACACCCAGATGACCCGCGCGCCGCTTGCGCGCGCAAGGAACGGCGCGAGCAACGTGGTCAACAGGTGCGGCCCGGCGACGTGGGTGGCCCAGCAAAGCTCAAGGCCGTCGCTCGTTTCAATTCGCTGGCTCGGCATGAGGCCAGCGTTGTGCACCAAAATATCAATGGGCTCGCCGCACCACGCAGCCGCGGCGGCGCGCACGGAGGCGCGCGAGGCGATGTCGCACAAGAGCACCTTGGCCGCACGCGAGCGCCCGCGGCGACGATGGCGTCGCATGCCGCCTCGCCGCGCCCCGCGTCGCGCGCCAGGAGCCAAACCTGCGCGCCGAGCCTTGCCAGCGCCGTCGCAGCCGCTAGGCCAATCCCGGCGGTGGCACCGGTCACGAGCGCGTGCTTGCCCGTGAGATCGACCTCGAGCTCGCCGGGGACAAAGTCCTTGGCATGGCGCTCGTAGCCACGCCGATCAAACGATGCGACGATGCTGGCGTCGAGCAGGCGATTGAACATGCCTGGTCGTAGCATGGCGATGCTTACAGCGCACGCGACGTTACGAGGTTGCCCAGCTAAGTCGCGCACGGCCCTGCGTTTATGGTTATGCTAACTGCATGCAAAATGCCCTGGCTTGCTTTGATCGCAACTTTGCACCGCTTGCCGCCAACTATCAGCTTGAGCGCGTTTCAATGGAGACGTATTGGGCCACCTTTGAACGCGAGCTCAGCTCGCACTTTCCGCCCGAGGTGTTTTTTCGCTTTAGCCGCCAGCCGCCGGCGGAGCTGCCGCTGTGGCCGCCCTCGCCCCTTCGCGATTTTACGTTGGTGCGTCTTGGTGGCGAGGTGGTGGCGCAGTTTTGCGGCGAATTTAGCCGACCCGGCAATTATCGTATGTGGAACACGGTGGTGCGCGCCGACATGCGACGCCGCGGCATCTATCAGCAAATTGTGCAAAGCACCCTCGCCTATACCCGCGAGCTCGGCTTTGACACCGTGAGCAGCGAGCACGCGCCGTGCAATAACGCGATCCTGCTTGCCAAGCTCGGCGCGGGGTTCTACGTCACCGCTTTCGACATCAGCGGCGCGTTTGGGCCATCGCTGCACCTCACGTATTTCCACAACCAGCTGCACGAAGACGCCTTCAAATTCCGCTGCGGCATGGCGACCTTAACGCCCGAGTTGCGCGCCACCGGCCACGGCGCCTTTGCCCAACTGGCGGCCCAGTTCGACCCCAAGTCGATGTAGCCGGATCTTCGCGCCCTTAAATCTTCGTTGGTTGCGACCGCTGTTGGGCGCACGCTTGAAATTGGCCCCCGCGCGGGCGCATACTCGGTTGGGGTGCGGGCGAATTCGTCGATCAAGGACCATGCCGCCGTTTCGGGGGCAACGGCGAAGGTGGCCGACGACGAGGCAGCAACGCGACCGCCGCTCATCGACCCGCTGGTGGCAATGGGCTCAGACTTCGTACCCGGCGATACCAACTGGTCGGGCACGATGAAATGAGCACGTTCGTCGAGCGATCGTATGCATGCGTGCGATGCGCGGCACCGTTTACGGCGAGAGTTGCGATCGCGCTCAACGTAACGCGCCATCCGCATGTTCGTGACGACATCTTAGCCGGCACGTTTCAGGAGGCGACCTGCGCCGCTTGCGGTGCGAGCATGCCGCTTACGACCAAGCTCACCTACCTCGACCTAGCGCGCGGCCAATTGTTTATTCTCGACCCGTATTTGGATATGTCCGAGCAGGCTATCGAGGCCGATTTTCAGGGCGCCATGCAGGCCGCGCTGCCGCACATGCGGGCGCTCGTCGGCGGGCTCGCCCGTCGCGGTGACGTCGCTCGCCGCGCTGCGCACGCGATTCTGCAGGCGGGATAGCCGCAGCTGCTCGCCCGCGTGTTTCCCGCCGACCTCACGCGCTGCCAGCGGCCAGGTTGCGCCGGCAAGTTCAGAGTCATTACCGAAATCATCGACCCCGACGTCAGCTCCAAAATTCTCTCGCATCTCGGCCTGCACAAGGCGGCGACCGCCCCACCGCCAGGCCGCGCCCCGCCGCCTGCACCTGGCTGGGCATGGGCGTCACCGTAGCCCTGGTTTCCGTGACCGACGTTTCAACCGCCGCAGCCAGCTCGCGCCTGGCCGCCGCGCCGGCCTGCGTCCGCCGACGTCCAAACGGCCTAATTTTCCAGCAAAGTCAGTGATCTGAGGGCTCTAAATCCCCCGGAGTCGGTATCCTGAACCCAGCCTGCCCCGCTCGGCCCCTCCACCCTCCCCGACTTCCGCCTAAAATTTCCTATCCTCTCAAAGATGGCGTTCCAACCACGCTGCCGGGTCCCGCGGTAACCGTTACCAAGCAAGGCCAGGCATGGGTGATTGCGTCGCATTACAATCAACCGGTCGATCCGGCCAAGATCGCGACGCTGGTGGCGGCGCTCATCGACGCCGAGGCGAGCGTGCCCATCACGTCAGATCTAAAACGGCAGGCGGAGTTGCACGTTGCCGACAACGAATACGATCGCAAGCTCACCGTGACCATGGGTGGGCGGCAGCAAACCATCTACATAGGGCTGACCACCGGGCAAACCGCCGCGGTGCGGCTGGGCGGCCGGCCTGAAATCTACGAGAGCTCTCGCATTACGCCGTGGAGCGTGGCCGGCGACCCGGCGGGTTGGATGCAAAAAACCTATGCGCAACACGCGCCCATTGCGATGAAGGCGGTCGAGGTCGTCAACTAGAGTGGCACGTGGCGCTTGATCGCGGCGGTGGCGACTGGGCGCTGCTTTTGGGGGGCGTGCCGGTGGTGGCGCCCGCCGGTGGAGCGCTCGACGCAGATCTAATCCGCCAACTGCCCAACCGCGCCGCCAATATTACGGCCGTCGGTCCCGCCGACCCAATGATGCCTGCGCCCACCGAAGGCACCAAAGCCGTGGTGCGCATCTTTGCCACCGAACAAAGCGCCCCACAAACGTACGACGTCGTTGCGGTTGGCAAAAATATTGGGTGCGCGCTCAGGGGCGCCCTGACGCAGTGTTCGTTGCCCGCGAGCAACTGGCCGATCTAGTTGAGCTCTCTATCCAAACCGTGGTCCGGCAGCCTTTGGGCCTGGTCGTGGGTACGATCATACCGCGCGCCCCACGACTGCGTTACAATGCCGCATGTCCGCGCGCTCGTACCTACCCGCCCTCGCGATTTGGCTGCTCGCCTGCACGCCTGTCGAAAAGCAATTGCCACCCGTACCGCCGCCGCCACCCCCGCCTGACGGTCCCGCCACGGTGTTGGTGCTGGATGTCGTCGGCAACGGGCCACTGCCAGGCATCAGCGTGGTGGTGAACGATGCCGATGGCGGCTACCTCGAGACCCTTATCACCAATGACGATGGCATTGCCACCGTCGAAGAGGTGCCCACCGGCGGATCAATTACTGTCGTCCGGCCCTACGACAACTCCTACGACCTAACCACCATCTTTGAAATCGAGCCGGGCGATGAGCTCGTCATGGGGCGCAAGGCGGGCCGCGACTGGAACTATGTCGGCTCGATGGAAGTCTTGCTGCCGGTGGGGCCAGGCAACAACGATCATTATATTATTCACACCAAGTGCGGCGAAGAAGACATCGGCAGCAGCACCTCGGGCGACATTGAATTTCTCGGATTTTGCCAGGATGGTGAGTTTTCGGTGTTCGCGTTGGCGCAAGATTTTCCAATCAGTGCCTATAGCATCTACTCAAGCGGCCACACGTTTGCCGCGGGTGGCACGATTGACCTAACCGGCGCAACCTGGCTGCCCGGCGGCACCTATACCGTTGCGCTGACGCAGCTCCCTGCCGGCCTTAACTACATTTCGGCGCTGTGGAATGCCACCGAAGATGGCTTTAAGATGGGGCGAGGCTATGGCCTCGACGATCTAGATACCGAGCCCAACGCGGTTACCATCGATATCCCGTCGCAGGATGGCGGCGATGGTTCCAATGTCTTGATCGAACTGCATCGCAGCAACGCTAGCGATCAGATTATTCGCGAACAACGCACGGCCAATCGCTACGACAACAGCTACCCTGCCATGGCGCTGCCGATGTTATCGTGGCCGCTGTACAGTTTCGAAGACAAGACGCTGAGCTGGAGCGAGCAAATCCCTGGTGCGGCCGCCGATGCATTTCGCGCAATGCTCTTTTGGACCACGGGCCCAGACGAAGCGCCCACCTATTTCACGTGGACATTTATTGGCTCGCCCGAGCGAACCTCGTTGCACGTGCCAACCATGCCCGCCTCCCTCGGCGACATCGAGCCCACGTTTTCGGCGACGAGCTCGGATACCTGTAATCAGTCGGGTTGCCCACATATCGAGCTCATCGAAACCGATGTGTCCGACGGCTACCGCGATATGCGCCAAGAGCCAGATGTCGACTGGCGCTTTGTCGACAGAGAAGGCAATGTCAGCGGCCTGCCGCCCGAAAAACGCATTCGCATCAGCGGCATGTTCCTTGATATGAGCGAGTAATTTCCCGACCGCGCGCTCGCGGATAGGGCACCTCTGGAGCATCGTGGAGCGGCGGCTGGCTGGCGGGTGCACGTGTCTTCCGGGCCATTTAGGCCATGCGCGAATTGTAGATCCGCATGATGTCCGCCGCGGTCTCTTCGATGGCGCGGTTCGTAACGTCGATCACCGGCCAGGTGTGGTGCTTGCGAAAGATATCGCGCGCAAAGCTAATTTCCGATTCGATGTGCTGCCGCGTGCCATAGCTGGCGTCCTCTGGCATGCCGAGATGTTTGAGGCGCGCCTGGCGAATGCGCGACAGGGTATCGCGGTTAATGATGAGCCCGAACACGCGGCGATCATCGCACTGCACCAACTCTTCGGGTGGATCGATGCCGAGGACCAACGGCACGTTTGCGACCTTCAGGCCGCGTTGCGCTAGGTACGTAGATAGTGGGGGTTTTCGACGTGCGCGAGATACCCACCAAAGTCAGTGATCTGAGGGCTCCAAATCCCCCGGAGTCGGCATCCTGAACCCCGCCTGCCCGGCTCGGCCCCTGCCACCCTCCCCGATTTCCTCCTAAAATTTCCTATCCTCATGTTCCGGGTTGCACAGTCGCTGGATGTCAGGCATTTAGGGGTCATGTCGATAGTTCGCATTTCGCTCGCAAGCCTCGTGGTTGCCTGTAGCTCGACTCAGTCGCGCCCCACTTCAGCGGTGGGCTCCGAAGTGCTCGTCGCCGACAGGTCTGGTGAGTCGCCGGCCACGTTGCCATCACCGGAACCCATCACCGACACACTCTCGGCCACGCCCGACGCTGCACCAAGTGTCGATGCCAACTGGCCCGTGATTCGCCTCGGTCGCAATGGCATCCATGGATTGTCTGCCGGTGACCACGCGGACGCGTCGATCGTCGGCGCGGCGCTTGCGCCGTTTCAGGTCGAGACCGAAGATCCTGAGTGCGTAACGGCGAAGCGCAAGCCCGTGCGCAACCTTGTAGTTGGGCCGTTCACGATAAGTATCGTTGGCAAGGCAATGGTCAAGTTGGTTGCCTCCAACCACGCCGCGCGAGTCGTAACGCCCGACGATGTCAGCACCTCGTCCACACTCGCCGAGGTGCTCGATCGTGGCTTGTCCTGCAAGTGGTTCGACGACGAAGAGCCGCTAGTCGAATGCCGGCGCAAGGGTAGTCGGTACACGTCATGCATTCGTCATCGGCAGAGTCCGCCGACGGCGACCATGGCGAGGGGCCGACGCAAGAAGAACTTCGCGCCTGGGCGCGCGGTGACGGCGTAGACGCAACGGTGTCCGAACTCTGGTTAGGCGAGCGCCTCGACTGTGGCGGACCCTAGCGTGTCTCAGACCGAACGTCAAAGTCAGTGACCTGAGGGCTCTAAATCCCCCGGAGTCGGCATCCTGAACCCAGCCTGCCCCGCTCGGCCCCTCCACCCTCCCCGATTTCCGCCTAAAATTTCCTATCCTCAAGGCCGCCGCCACCGGGTCGCTCGCAGGCAAGATTTTTGGCCGCAAGGGTCACTCTCGGCCCCAAATCCCATCAATATTTTGAGCGGTTAGCTACGCTACTGCGTGATCACATCCAAGCGAACGTGACTACGCAGTACCGGATCTAACATCCGGCAATTACAGGCTAATCGGAAGCCGAGAGTGACCCTAGTCGCCAAGAGTGACCCTAGTCGCCAAAGATGTTACGGCATTTATCGCCGCCGCGAAAACCCGCCAAGGCGATCGCGCAGCAGAGGTGCGGACGTTGGCCTGACGTTTGTACCGGCATCAGCTATTCGATGGGCTGAATATTGACCAGGGACACTTCTCGCACCCACATGGAACGCTGACACCAACCAGCGGCATCCGGCGAACATAGGACATTGCCTGGGTCGTGGAATTTTAGAACACACGTGCGCCCCTCGGTGTCATCCCATGTCCATTTAAGGTACGCGGCGCCAAACCACGAGTACCAATCGTTATCCTCGAACGCCTGGTCCAAGTTCGTCGGAATCAGAAACGTATCCCGGACCTGGGCGCCGCCATTGTAAAAACCTCCATCTGCGCCGCCAAACAGACAATCGATGCTGTCGGCGCGCCAGTATTTCCCTAGTGATTGATCGGCTGCCTGTGCCTTGGATATGGAAAGGACATCATTACTCCAGATGTCTGGAGAATCTGGTTCTGATCCTCCACCGCTTCCGCACGAACCTGCGTAGCTGAAACCTGAAGAAACGCCAAGGGCTAACAACAACTGAAGATGGATTTGCATGCGGCCAGCCTAATTAGATTCAGGCACACGCAGCAGAGAAATCGTCAGCACCGGCAATTTCTAAGTGAACACCAGGGTCGCCACCGGCAACATAAGTAGATATTGGATGTTGTGTTGGGTTTCCGAGGCCAGCCCCGGAACAAGTAGTCTCGGTCATCTGCATGTTCCATTGGTTCCGCGTTCAAACCAAAACGAGATGGAGGCGGGGTCGAAAGTCCCCAGGCGCGGCGCAGATGCGACGTCTGTGGGGATAGGAAATTTCAGGCCGAAATGGCGGTGGGTGATAAGAGCCGCAGGGGGCTGGCTGAGTTGCAACGGCCGCAAGGGTCACTCTCGGCCCGAAATCCCATCAATATTTAGGTGGTTGACTGCGCTACTGCGTGGATCGGCACAAGCGAACGTGACTACGCAGCACCGGATCTAACATCCGGCAATTACAGGCTAATCGGGAGCCGAGAGTGACCCTAGTCGCCACGGATATGGGGGCGGCCCAACCACGTGAGCGCCATTCGAGTTGGCTCGGTTTTGTATTTTGTTTGTATCTAAAAATTGTTTTTTGCATGATGCCTGAGTGAAACACTTTATTTATACGATATGGGCAGGGGTTGTGTTGGTGGCGTGTTCGGGTTCATCGGCGGCACCTGATGGCCCGACGGACGCTCCCATGCTCGATGCGCCCTTGGATGCCGAACCATTGCCTCCCTTGGAGAGTGTCACCTTGGCCGAAAACCTCCTCGGGCCCGTGAACTTGGCGGTGGCGGATGGCTATGCGTTTATCGGGGATCAAATCGCCGATCGCATCGACCGCTGCGAGCTGGTGGATTGTGCAGGGACGCTGGCGCCGCTGGTGCCAAATCAGCCGTTGCGCCAGTTGGCCCACACCGACGCGCACTTGATTTGGACCACCAATGCCGGGGTGTTTCGTTGCGCCTTGCCAGCTTGCAGCAGCGTCGAGCCGCTGCTGGAGCAAGCGCTGCATACAACCGCGCTGCATGTACGCGGTGACGATGTGTACATTGCCGATGCCACGTCGGCTAAATTGTTGCGGCTGCGAATCGGGCAAGCGCCTGAGGTGATCGTGCAAGATCCAGGTGATTGCCGAGGGATCTTGGCAACAGATCAAGACGTCTATTTTACCCGTTATGGGGTGCCGCCAGAAGTCGCGGGGGTTTTCCGCTGCCCGCTGACCGGTTGTGTGACGCCGCCTACAAATTTGTTGGGCAGCGAACCGCTGGTGATCGGCCTACAGTCTTTGCTGCTTCATGAGGGTACGATGATGATGGCTTCCGCCGGGCAGCTCAGCGCGTGTGAAATTACCGATTGCAAAGACACGTTTGTGCCGCTGGTAACCGGGTCTGAATCAAATGAGAGCCTAATCGAAGCCGGCGTCGGCAAGATGGCGTGGGTAACCCGCCCCTCGGGTGTTTCAGTCTGCAGCGCGATCAATTGTGCCACAACACGACAGTCTGTACCTACACTGGGGACGCTGACCCAAGCGCTCGACTATTATGCCGGAAGCCTTTATGTAATTGAGTCCAGTGAGCCCGACAATGGCAAGCTGATTCGCGTCGACGGGTTTTAGGCCGGTCAAGTTAAGACCTCCTACTCAATACAATAGGGATGGTTTTGCGGAAGCCGGCGGCGGTTATGGCTCGAACCACGGCCGACGTCAGCAGCGGCGACGCTGGATGCAGTGGCCGAGCATGGCTGGTGGCGTATGCCGTGCCGAACCTGAGGGTTTGGAAGCCATCGGATCACTGAGATTGGCCAGGTATCGATGATGTTGGCGGTCGGTGATGCGTCGGAGGCCCCGCCGGCAGCCAAGAAGTTGAGTGACTTGCCACTGACAACCTCAAGCGCGCTTGGTTTCGAACATTACGCATCGCGACTGGCTTGAAGCCACCAACGGCGAGGGCGAGGAAATTCTCGCATCACGCCCGCCCGATTAGCAAAATCTGGATTCTGCAGGGGCGCGTGTCACCTGCTACTGGCGCCACGAAACCGCGGTGCAAAGTGAGGCCTCAACACCCCAGCCGTGCCAGTGACATCGACGTGCACGCCCATGGCCACGGGACGGCAAGGCGATCCACGGGCAACGGCTACCCATTGCGAAATGGCATCGGTATTGCATTCGGTATGCAACGATGATGAACCCAACGCGAACCTCAATGACGTGGCTTACACTTTCGACGATGCTGATCGGCATCACTATCGCGACCCCGAGCTATGCTCAGAAACGAGGTGCCCCAGCGGGACGTAGCACGGCGATCAAGGCAGGTGCTGGTAAATTTTCCGCATCGAGCCGCAGCGCAACCGGAAATGTAGATCGTCAACCCTCATCCAGGCTCTAAGGCAGGATGCGACTCACGAAGAAGCCCGTCGCAAAACCCTCGACGGCGACCCGAAGCATCCAGGACGCAACGACCAAGCAAAAGCGATCAACTCGCTCTATCGCGCGTGACTTAGGCATTACGGTCTTTGCTGGGACAGCCGCCTATCTGAGCGCCGTCGTGGCGGGCGATTTCGCAGCAGTAGAGGGTGGCCGATATTTATCCGAATCGATCGGCATGCTGTTCTTCTCGGCATCCTCTATCGTTACGGGCCTTACGGCGGTAATCGGCGGTCTCAAGACTGGCATCGGCATCGCCGATAGCGTCAAACAGGCACGCCCGTAGGGCCTTCTGCCTGCACGACGGTCACATTCTAAAATCTATCAGTGCGCTGAAGGCTTCAAATTCCGCGCGATCCGGCACGTTGCAACCCTGCTGACCTGCTCGGCCACCGCGACCAGCCGCAATTCCCCCCTTAAAATTCCTTGCCTGATCCCCCTTGCGGGCTCGCGCAGCTGACGACGCTCGACCTCAGGCTCCCCAACGTCACCGAAGCGGGACTCGGGCATCTCAGAGGCCTCACCCATTTGAATGGGTACTGCGTTGAGACAGCAGGTGCCACCTTATGTACATGTAACTTGCCACGACCGGTCGTGGAGGCAACGCGTCTTTCGCACGCGCGCGGCTACTGCCTTGCTTGCGGCCCTGGTGGTAGCGTCGTTGGCATGAACACCGCAGACCATGCCGGCGATTGGGACCTGACGCCGTTTTTCCCGGGGCTCGACTCGCCCGCCTATAACGGCTTTATCGACGCCTTGCGCCGCGACCTCGGCGCGTTGAGTGTGCCGCAGGCGGCAACGGCCGCGCAAACCGCGCAGGCGTTGGTGACGCTGCAAGACCTTGAGGCGCGGCTCGAGCAAGCGCGCTCGTATGTGGGCTGTTTGTGTTCGCAGGGCACCAACCCGCCGGCGGTTGCGGCGAGTGCCCAGGTCGATGCGCTTGGCGTTTTGTTAGAGAAATGCTGGATCGACGTGCGCTGCGCGCTGGTGGCGTTGCCCGCCGACGAGCTCGCCACCATGCTCGCGCGGCCCGAGCTAGCCCCTGTCGCCTATTACGTGAAGCGCGCCTGGCAGAAGGCGGGGCAAACCATGGCACCGGCGCTTGAGGGCCTCGCAGCCGATCTGTCGCCAAGCTCGTTGACGGGTTGGAGCCGGCTCTACGATCGAATTTCGGGCTCGCTGACGTTTGAGATGGTCACCGGCGGCAAGGCGACGCGGCAACCCGTGGCGATGACGCGGACGTTTCTCGAAGACGCCGACCCAGCCACACGGCGTGCCGCCTTCGACGGCAGCAATGCGGCGTGGGACTCGGTTGCCGAGTCGTGCAACGCGGCGCTTAACGCCATCGCCGGCACACGGCTGACGCTGTACAAGCGGCGCGGCATCGACGATTTCTTGGCGCCGGCGCTGCACGGTGCCGGCATCGCGCGCGCCACCCTAGAAGCCATGATGGGCGCGGTGCGCGACCGGCAAGACGTGCCGCGGCGCTACCTCACGGCCAAGGCAAAAAAGCTCGGCCTCGCCAAGCTTGGTTTCTGGGACCTCATGGCGGCGCTGCCTCAGCCCGGCGCCGAGCGTTTGCCTATTGAAGGCGCGTGGCAGCGCATTCACCAGGCGTTTGCGCGCGTGCCCGAGCTAGCCAGCATGGCGCAGACGGCACAGCGCGAACGCTGGGTCGACTGGCAAACCCGCGATGGCAAGCGGCCCGGCGGCTACTGCACGGGTTTTCCGCTTAACCAAACCACGCGCATCTTCATGACGTATCACGGCGCGCTGGGCGACGTGCAGACGCTGGCGCACGAGCTCGGCCACTCATTTCACAATTGGGTGATGCGCGACCAGCCATACTGGGCGACGCAATACCCAATGACGCTCGCCGAGACCGCGTCGACCTTTGCCGAAGAGCTGGTATGCGACGCGCTGCTAGCCTCTGGCGAGCTTTCACCCGCGGCGCGCGAGGCCATGATCGATACTCGGCTCGAGGCCTGCAGCGCGTTTATGCTCAACATCCCGGTGCGCTTTGATTTCGAGTGCGAATTCTATCGCCAACGCGCGAGTGGTGAGCTTTCGGTGGCGCAGACCAAGGCGCTGATGTCCGACGCTCAGCGCAAAAACTATGGAGACACGCTGGGAGAAGACGGCCTCGATCCGCTGTTTTGGGCGTCCAAACTGCATTTTTATATTCCCGACCTTTCGTTTTACAATTTCCCCTACACGTTCGGCTATTTGTTCTCCAAGGGGCTCTACGCGCGCTTTGCGGCGCAGGGGCCTAGCTTCATTCCCGACTACATCAAGATGCTGCGCGCCACCGGCAGGGCGCCAGCTGAGGTGGTCGCGAAGGAGACGCTGGGTATTGATCTAACAACGCCGGCGTTTTGGCACTCTGCAATCGACCTTATCGAACGCGAGCTGGAGGCGTACTGTGGCAACTAATTCCGACACGCCTGTGACCGACTTTAGCCAGGCGATGAGCTATGGCGACTACTTGCATCTCGATGAGATCTTAAGCGCGCAACACCCGCGCTCGCCCGATCACAACGAGATGTTGTTTATCGTGCAGCATCAAACCAGCGAGCTGTGGATGAAGCTCATGTTGCACGAGCTGCGCGCGGCCATGGCGCGCGTCGCGGCCGACGACCTCGGCGCGGCCTTTAAGATGCTGGCGCGGGTTAGCAAGATCATGGAGCAATTGGTGCACGCGTGGGACGTGCTGGCCACCATGACGCCGCCCGAGTACAGCGCGATTCGCCCATATCTCGCCAATTCCAGCGGCTTTCAGAGCGCGCAGTACCGCTGCATCGAGTTTGCGCTCGGCAACAAGAACGCCGCCATGTTGGCGCCGCACGCGCACCATGCCGATTTGCTCGCCATGGTGCAGGCCGCCTTTGCGGCGCCCTCGCTGTACGACGAGGCTCTGCGCCTGCTCGCCCGTCGCGGCATCGCGGTGCCGGCGTCGCATACCGCGCGCGACTGGACCACGCCGTATGCCGCCTCGCCCGAGGTTGAACAGGCGTGGCTTGCCGTCTATCGCGACACCGCGCGCTATTGGGACCTCTACCAGCTCGGCGAAGAGCTGACGGACTTGGAAGACGCCTTTCGCCTGTGGCGCTTTCGCCACGTCACCACCGTCGAGCGCGTCATCGGCTTTAAGCGCGGCACTGGCGGCACAAGCGGCGTCAGCTATCTGCGCAAAATGCTCGACGTGGTGCTCTTCCCTGAAATCTGGTCGCTGCGCACGTCGCTCTAGGCGCGCACACCTACCGGCAGGTGGCGCACGTTTCTTCCGCGAGCAAACTTACCGGCAGGTGGGCGCACGTTTCTTCCGCGAGCATAGATTGCAGGGCGGTGTTTGTGGCACCGAGGGATGTGGATACCACAGCCGCCTCGCTGTGCCCCGGACGGCTGCTATCTGCGAGCAGGAAGACACGTGCGCCCACCTGCCGGTCCACCATCTACCCGCGCACATGCTCGGCGAGCAACATCGCCATTTCGAGCGCTTGCTCGTAGTTAAGGCGCGGATCGACGCGACTCTTATAGGCGCGGTGCAGATCGCCCTCGGCCAGGCCGCCGGCGCCGCCGATGCACTCGGTGACGTTTTCGCCGGTGAGTTCAAAGTGTACGCCGCCAAGGCGCGACCCGAGCTTGGCGTGGATGGCAAAGCTATCCTTGAGCTCCGACAAAATATTGTCAAAGCGCCGCGTCTTGTGGCCCTGCGGCGTGGTTTCGGTATTGCCGTGCATTGGATCGCTCATCCACAGCACGTTGCGCCCCGCCTGCTGCACGGTCTCGATTAGCGGCGGCAGGCCCTGCTGCACATTGCCCGCACCCATGCGCGCGATAAGTACGATGCGCCCGGCCTCGTTGGTCGGGTTGAGCACGTCGAGCAACCCAAGCAACCAATCGCGCGTCATCGCGGGCCCAAGCTTTATGCCGAGCGGATTGGCGATGCCGCGATGAAACTCGACATGCGCGCCGTCCAGCTGCGCCGTGCGCATGCCAATCCACGGCATATGTGTCGACAAATTGTACCAACCATCGCGCCGCGGCACGCTGCGGGTTTGCGCCTGCTCGTACCACAGCAAGAGGCCCTCGTGCGACGTGTAGAAATCGGCGCGCTCGAGCACTTGCGCGTTCACCCCACTGACCGCGTTGACAAAGGCCAGCGCGTCGCGAATGGAGGCGACGATGCGGGCGTAGGTCTGCGCATAAGGCGAATTGGCCGCAAACGCGAGATTCCAGTTTTCGGGGTGCTGCAGGTCGGCAAAGCCTCCCGCGGTGAGGCCACGGACAAAATTTAGCGTCAAGGCTGAACGCTCATAGCCGCGGAGCAGCAGCATGGGGTCCGGCTCGCGTGCCTGCGGCGTAAACGCCTCTTCATTGACCAAGTCGCCGCGGTAGGCCGGCAGCGTCACGCCGTCTTTAGTTTCACTGTCAGACGACCGGGGCTTGGCATACTGCCCTGCAAAACGGCCGATGCGAACCACGGGCTTGCGCGAGCCATGCACCAAGATTAGGCTCATCTGCAGCAAGATCTTAAGGGTCGCGGCAATCGGCGTCGACTTGCACTGCGCAAAACTCTCGGCGCAGTCGCCGCCCTGCAAGACAAAGCTCTCGCCTGCCGCGGCCCGGGCAATTTCGCGCTTCAAGGCCTCGACCTCCCACGACGTCACCAGCGGTGGCAATTCGCCCATCGTGCGCACAACCTCGGCCAGCGCACCGGCATCGCGATACGTCGGCTGCTGCGCCGCAGGGCGCGCCTGCCAGGAAATCGGGGTCCACGAAGGCTTATCAGTCATCGAGTTCGGTTCCTTTTTCTACGACGTCGGCGCCGCATTTTACGGGCCGCGGCATCGGCAAAGACATCCGCGGTTTTTTTGGATCAAAATATTGCTTCGCGCTCAGCGTGCCGCCCTTGCGTTTGAGGGCGGCCACCATCTCTTCGCGAATAATCTTGTCGGTCATCACGACATGGTCCTCCGGCAGATTGAGCCGCTTAAACACGCTGCCGCTCGCAAGAAAATCGCTCGTCACCAGGCGAACCGGATCGGTGTCGCCCACCACCTTGCCGGTCGGCCAGCGCAGGGTGAGCGCGAGTTCGCCGCGTTGGCAGGTCGCCTCCGTGCTAAAGCCAGCCCAAAGGTATGTGCCGCTCTTGCGCGTCAGGTTGCCGCGAACAAGTTTTTTGAGCTGGGCGCCATTGAGCATCACGACGGTCACGCGATTATCAAACGGGTTGGCTTCATAGAGCGCACCGTAGGTCAGCTCGCCCGCGGGCAGCTCGGCGCGCACGCCGCCGGCGTTGGTGAGCGCGGCGTTGGCCTTGGGCACCATGGTCAGCATGAGCTCAGCGAACAAGTTGCCCAGCGGCGATTCATTGCCGTAGCTGCGAGTAAACTGATCGGCGAGCACAACCCCAACCGGCGTGCCGCGCAGCGTCTTCGCGTCGCGGGTGGCGGGTGCGATCACATCGATAATGCGCGCATCGGAGGCAATCGGTGTGCCGTCATACCAACCCGAAATGCAGCTCGGCTTGTTGTCGTTCGCCGCCTTGTCGCCGGCGCAGAGGTCGTGGGGCGGAAAGATTTTCACGCCCGTGACCTTGTCGCCGCTGACGCGGACGTCGACGCGGCCAAAGGCGCGCCCCGAGGCGAACGATTCGATCACCGCGATGTCGTTAATCCAGTGCGCCATGCCGGCATGGGTATGGCCGCCAACGATGACGTCAACGACCCCTGCGGGCAGGCGCTTCACCACCTTGACCAGTTCGCCATCGTTGTCGCACGAGGCGTGGTTGTGCGGCGAATGCAGATCCTTGCATGAGCTGCCCATGTGGGCGAGCACCACCAGCACGACGGCGCCGCGCGCGCGCAGCGCGGCGGCCTGAGCGACGATGGCCTCGGCCGGATCCGAAATCGCGACGTCGGCGAAGTTGGCGGGCATCGTCGTATATGGCGTTGACTCGGTGGCAATGCCGATGAAGCCAATCTTGACGCCGCTTTTCTCGACGATCACCGACGGCGCAAGCCCAGGCCACGACACCGCCTCACCGCTTGCCTTGTCGACGATATTGGCCGAGACAAACGGAAACTTGGCTTGCGCCATGCGCGCCTTGATCGCGCCGCGCGCGTCGTCGTCGGGCGACGCGGGGGTCACCTTGGGCCCCACCGGGCCAAAATCGAATTCGTGGTTGCCGAGGGTCGCGGCATCGACGCCCATGACGTTGTAGGCGTCGACGACGACCTGCCCTTCGCCGAGGTTTGACTCCAAGGTGCCCTGAAAAATATCGCCGGCGTCAACCAACACCACATCACCCTTATCGGCTCGCCTCATGGCGCGCAGGTGTTCGACGTAGCCAAGGAGCAGCGGCAAGCGATCGATGGCGCCGTGAACGTCATTAATGCCAACGACGGTGATGGTTTTGGCCTCCGCGGTCACGCCATTGGTGCGCGGCGATGTCGCCGGCAACGGCTTTGGCGCCCCATGGCAAGCCGCGAGGAGAGTTGCGGCCATTACCAAGCCCTTGGCTACATGCAAGGGGCTTGACGTGCGCGCGGCGACAGCGGCATTTTGAAGTAAAATCTTCACCGCGGCAGTGTACCTGACTGCCCGTTGGCGGGGTTGGTGGGCGCGTCACATTTGCGTCGCTTGCGCCACCACGGGCGGCCTGCTAGCGTGCCCACATGCAACGCAGACGCCTCGTGGCCACAACCCTTCCTTCCCTGCTCTTGGCCCTGGTCGCCGGCGCCGCATGCGCCAAGCCAAGCACCACCTCGGCACCCAGCGTCCCGCCGGTTGGCGTGGCCATTACCGACGTCGATCGAACGGCGACGGCCCCTGCCCCAACCGCAATCGCAACCGTGGCCAAGCCGCTTTTCTGGACGGCCACCAAGGGCGATCAAACCGTACACCTACTCGGCACCATCCACATGGGCGTCTCGGCCGACGAATTGCCCGCCTCGGTGTGGGAAGCGTTTGCCGTGAGTAAGCAAGTCGCAATCGAGGCCAACATCCAAGATCTGGGCCTGATGGCAAGCATGCTGCGCAAGGACAAGCGTACCTTGCAGGACGAGCTTGGGCCCGCGACGTGGGGCAAGCTAGTTGCGCTACTTGGTGAAAAAGAGGCCATGGGGCTAACGCGCTTTAAGACCTTTGTCGCGACCATGCGTGTGCAAATGCATGGCCTTGAGATCACCCCTGGCGTCGATATTGGCGTCATCGAGCGCGCCAACAAGAGCAGCAAGCCACTGGCCTATCTGGAAGAAGGCTCGCTGCAGATGCGATTGCTGGAAAAATGGATGACCGCGGGCGTCGTCGCGGCCATGATCGACAACGTCGGCAAACTCAAGTCCGTCAATGATGGCTTGGTCGCCGCGTATCGCGCCGGCGATGAGGCCGCATTGCTCGCGATTGCCGAAGATGATAGCAGCGCGGCCTCGATGGGCATGACCGAAAAAGATGCAACGCAAATGGAATTTGAAATGCTCGAGCAGCGCAATCAATCGTGGATCGCGCCGATCGAGAAATTAGCCGCCGTCGGGCCCGCCTTTATCGCGGTAGGTGCCATGCACCTCGTCGGCGACAAGAGCGTGGTTAAGATGCTCGAGGCGCGCGGCTGGAAGGTGGAGCGTCAATGAAGCGCCCGACTCGCAGCCGCTTAGGCGCGGCGACGGTGCTTGCGCTGTCCCTGCTGGCCGCCTGTCGCGGCAAGGAACAAACAGCCAAGCCCTCGGCTGACGATCCGTGGGCTAGTAAGGCGCCGGGGTCGGCGGCAACCGCGACGCCCACGGCCGAGCCTGCCGCGCCCGCGGAGCCAGCGCTGACCCGCCCCTTTTTCTACACCGCTAAAAAAGACACGCAAACCGTCTATTTGCTCGGCACCATGCATTTGGGGGTCAACGTTGAGGCCTTGCCACCGTCGGTCATGCAGCCCTTTGCGGCGTCCAAACAACTCGTCGTCGAGGCCGATATCAATGACCCAACCTTGCTCGGCGTCGTGCTGCGCAAGGATGGCAAGACGCTGAGGGACGACCTCGGCGCCGAGGCCTTTGCCAAGTTCGAGGCCGTCGTGGGTAAGCAACAGGCCGCCGGTGCCAACATGCTGCGCCCCGCCATGGCCGCCACGCTGGTCCAAATGCAAGGGCTGCCGCAGACCGGATTTATGGATATGAAGTTAATCCAGGCCGCCCGCACCGCTGGGGCCGAGGTGATTTTTCTCGAGAGCGCGGCGTCGCAGCTCGCGCTGCTAGAAAAATGGATTACCGCCAAGACGCTGATTGCCATGCTCGATCACGTCGAAACGATGAAGCAGAGCAACCAGGAGCTGCTCGCGCTGTATCGCGCCGGTGACGACGTAGGGCTGCTCGCGCTTTCCAAGGACACCAAACAGGCGGCGCTCATGGGCGTCACGCCGGCCGAGCAGGACGCCATGATGAAAGATCTCTTGCTGACGCGCAACGCGGCATGGATCCCAGGCATCGAGGCGGCCGCGGCCAAAGGCCCAACCTTTGTCGCCGTTGGCGCGCTGCACCTGCTTGGGCCTGGCAGTGTCGTCGAGCTGCTGCAGGCCAAGGGCTGGACGGTTGAGCGTAGTCAATAAAGCGTTGCTAGGCTGCCTCGGCGCGGTCACCGCTTGCAACGCCCCCCCTGTCCGTCACGCGGCCGCGCCGCTGAGCTCTACGGCGGACGCGGCCCAAACGGGGGCCATCGCGAGCGACGCGTGGTACGAGCTCGCGCTGCACGGCGAAAAAATTGGCTATGCGCATGAAACGATGGACGCACAGGCGCATGGCGTGACGATGCGCCGCGAGGAGCGTGTCGCCTTCACGCGTGCCGGGGCCCCCGTCGACTTTCACGCCATCTACGACGCGACGTTTGCGGACGGCCGTTGGTCAGGCGAGGTGACGACGGCAATGGGTGGCGCGACCTCCACTCGGCCGCTCATGCCGGACATCGATGCGGTGTCCTGCATCCCCGCGGTCTTCGCCGCGACGTGGCTTGCGATGGGGCAGTCTGCGCCCGCATGCGGCATTGACCCGGCGTATGAGGGGCTGCGGCTTGCAGCGGGAATCGAGCGCGTGCCGCAAAGCGCCAGCGTGGGCACCGCGTGGCGCATCACCTGGCATCACCCGTGGGGCGAGCTGACAAGCACGGTTACTGGTAGCGCCGGCCAATTGCCCGACGTCGTTACCAGCAGCGACGGCGCGACGGCGCAAAAAACGACGGCGCACCTGGCGCAGGTCGCGTGGACGCCGCCGGATTTGCTCGCGCTCACCGCGGTCAAGGCGCAGCGTGTAGCCGATGGCGTGCTCGTCCCCGCGCGCCATCGCCCGCAGTCGCCAGCACTAGCCGCCATGCGGTTTCCCGGCCAACGCGAGGCCGTCACGGCGGACGGATACTGGGTGAACGTCACCCTAACGCCGTCGCCGTTGCCTGCCGCTGCCTTGCCGCTCCTACCCGGCGAAGTCGCGACCACCCCGCGCGTGTTGACCACGATGATGGCGGCGTTGCACAAACAGTTGGCGCCCTCGCTGCAGCTCGGGACGGGGCTTGGGGATTGCCGCGCCATGAGCGCACAACTCGGCGCCGATCTGGCGCAGCGTCGCATCGCCTTTCGCTATGCGACGGGGTGGCGTTTGGAGGCGGCAAGCAGCCGCCTCATTCGCCACCGCTGGCTGGTCGTGCGCGCCACGCACGGCTGGATTTCGATCGATCCGGCCTTTGCCGAGGTGCCGGCACAACCTGTGCTTATTGGGCTGGTGCTTGAAGATCCGTCCCAAGGTCCGCCTCAAGGGGACTTGGTGTTTGACCTGGCGATGGCGTCTTCCAGGCCACGAAGCCGCGATGAATGAGCTTGGCTAAAGCGGCCACCGCATCGCCTTCGCGCAGCTGGCTATTGCGCACCAAGGACATCACGTCCCACACGCCGTCGATGCGGCGATACATGCGATCTTCGGCGTCAGATAACCCGCTTGGCGCCGCGCCCGACTGCACTGGTATGCGAATCGTTCGCATGATATCGAGCGCCGCCACCATGTGGCCCGCGCGCTCGAGCGCCTGCTCGGCCTGCACGACGATGGCATCCTTGGGATCGAGGGCTCGCGCCCGTTGCAGCAATTTCACGGCATCATCGAGCATGCCGAGCCGCAGCCGCGACAGCGCGCCGGAGGCAAACTCGGCGGCCGAGTCGCTGCGTGGCGTGCGGCGCTTGTCGTACTGCAAATGCCCGGCCTCCAGCAAATCGGCGAGGCGCGTATAGACCGCGGTCTTCTGCCCGAGGCGCCGTGCCGCCAATTCCCCTGCCGAGCGCCCGCCCACCGCATTGACCCAAATGTCGTGCAGGTCAGCGTTGCCAAGGATCGCCGGCGGCGCGGCACCGGGGGCAAAGAAACGCAATTCGTCGTGTGGCACCAGCGCGCGCAAGCGCCGCCACGAATCGGACTTTTCCAGGGCAAAGCGCCACACGTCGTCGAGCGGCAACTCGACGGGCACGCCGACGTGATGCGCCTGCACCCGGGTGACCGTAAATGCCGCGTTCTGCCAGCTCAGCAGCTCGCTCACCGTTTCGAACATCTTGGTGCTCACCACCTCGACGATCGTCGCCTCGGGCACCGCGTGCGACAGCTCAAGAATTTTTCCAAGACCTAGCGTTGACTGTTGCTGCATCTCCTCGGCATGAAACTTCGCTTCATCGCCGAGTAGCCCCGACGCCGCCAAGATGCCACCGAGCTGCTCTTGCGGCGATGACGAGCCGGCACCGACGAGCATGCCGTGGCTCAAAAACAAGGTTAACTCGCGGTCGTCGATCAGCGAGCCTTGGTCATATTGCTCGCCGGCCGTGCCCGCGCGCCCGAACGTCGTTGGCAGCCGAATTGGGTCGAGGCAGCGAAACCGTACCGACGCCACGACGCCGCGTCGCGTCGCCCAATCGATGAGATCCTCAAGCGAAAACGTCGCAAATTCACCGACCAGCGCCACGAGTTTCAGGTTAGCCCAAAACGAGCTACACTGGTAGTTATGGGCACCTCTGAAACCCCCGCGGGCAGGCCATCGACCACGACCGTGCCAAGCCCACCGCAGCTGGTCGCGCTGGCCGTCGTCTTGGCCACGGCCAGCGTGTTGGTTGGCCTTTACATCTGGATGGTAAACCCCGCCGCCTCACGGGAAACGCGTGCGGCCTGCACCGGCATGCGCTCACAAGCGGTCAACCCCAAGCTGGGCGCGTTGCCGGTAGCGGCGCCAGAGGCGTTATTTAACCGGTATGACGGCAAGCAGGTAAAATTGTCAGATTTCCGAGGCAAGGTCGTCGTGGTCAATTTCTGGGAGGCGTCGTGCAAGACGTGCAAACAGGAAAAGCCCGGCCTTTCTCGCATGGCCCGAGGCGCCGATGCCGACGAGCTCGCGGTCCTTACGCTTGCCGGCAATGAAAGCTGGGACGATGTGCGGGCGTTGTTTCCACAGGGCGCCCCGTTTGAGGTCTTCCTCGACGCGCCGGCGGCCGACCAAGTGATTGGCCCCATTGGCGCGGCGTGGGGCGTAACCGGTTGGCCGGAAACCTTCGTCATCGACGCCAAAGGCGTGATTCGTTACCACTATGTCTCGTATCGCGATTGGGAATCGAGCATCGCGCAGACCTGTCTGCAAGCGCTGATCGATGAGGCCTAGGGCGCGCCAGGCGGCACCATGTCTCACGCAAGCTCCCTGGCGACGCCACTACCCTTTACGATTCTCACCGGTTGGCTTGGCGCGGGCAAGACAACCACGCTCAATCGCCTGCTTTCGGCGCCGCACGGCAAGCGCATCGCCGTGCTCGTCAACGAGCTCGGTCGCATCGCCATCGACGGCAAGCTGATCTTGCGTCGCGGCGGCGATATCCTCGAGCTTGCCGGCGGCTGTCTTTGTTGCAAGCTCGACATCCGCAACGACCTCTGGGATGGCATCGCCGATATTGTCACGCGGACGCGGCCCGACTATCTCGTGCTCGAGACCACGGGCATCGCCCAGCCCATGGCCATCATCGAAGGCCTCGCCGCCGTGCGCGCCGACGTCCGCGACGGCATTGCCATCGCCGGCATTATTTCCGTCGTCGATGCCGAGGTGGGTGCCGCCACGATGGCGGCCCGCGACGAGGCGCGCGAACAATTGAACGCGAGCGACCGCGTCTTGCTGACCAAGCTAGACCGCGCGAGCGAGCTGACGCTGAGCGGAGCGCGCGCCGGCATCATCGCGCACGCCCCCCACGCCGAAATCGCGAGCTTTCCCGACGACGACGCCGGCGCGATGAATCTCTGCCATTGGCTGCTGGCAACGCGGCCCTTGGCGCCCGCGGTGCGGATGAGCTTGGCGACGCATGACAACGCGCAGGCGGCAGCGACCGCAACATCGCATCGCCACCATCATGGCCAATTGCATGCCATGGTCTTTGCCGACCCGGCGCCCTTGGTCGCGGCGCATGTCCTCGAGATCCTCGCGGCACTTGGCGATTCACTCGCCCGTGTCAAAGGCTTTATCGCGCTGGCCGGCGAGCCTCGCCTTGGCTTTATTGAAAAAGCTGGCGCTTACCTCGGCATTACCTTTCCGGATCCCTCCTCTGCCGCATCCCTCGCACCCGCTCGCAGCGAATTCGTCTTGATTGGCGATTTCGACGATGCGGCAGTCATGCGCCAGCTCTACGCCTGTCGAGCGGGCGCCGATCTTAGAGCGAGCCCGTCAACGACACCCACGTCTCGGTGACGCCAAGGCTGGTCAGCCCGCGGGCGATGCCGGTTTCGATGGTCACAGGCAGGCCATACCCCCAGAGGGTGTCGAGCCTCACGGCCGCGCCAACGCCAACCCCGATGGACTCCTGCCAGGGCGGATCGCCTGGCGCCTGCAAAATCGCGCCGGCATCGACGAGCAACGCGCCGTGCAACCGCCGCACATAGACCGGCAGCGTCGCCACGCCCCGCTCAACATCGAGGAGCCGCTGGCGATACTCGGCGTTGAGCAAGTGAAATTGCTTGCCGGCCAAGGCACGTGGCTGATAGCCGCGCAGATACCCGCTGGAGCTGACCCGAGACTGATCGAGGATGGCGGCGATTAGATCTTGCTCAGGTACGGACCCAAGCGCGTACGGGGTCGCATCGCCTTGCTGCAAACGCACCGCGCCGGCGAGCCGCAGCGCCAGCGCGGGGGTCTGGCCCCACGGCAATTCCACGTACCACCGCGCCAGCCACGATACGCTCGCCGACGAGCCGTGCGAACCAACCACCGGATCCTCGACGCGAAACGCCACGCTGGCATCGGCGCCACGTTGCGGCCCGATCGTCATCCGATCGCCGCGCACGTTGCCAACGGAGCCGCGCACGCCAAGGCTGGCAACGCGCGACGCCTCGGGCACGCGCGGCGGCACCGGTGTTTGCGGATCGAGAGTTGGGCCACCACCAGCGGTCAGCCGCACCCAATCTACCGCGTAGTCAAAGCCAAGGCTCCACGAGACATAGGCGGGATTGTCAAAGGGCACCGACCATCCCGCGCGCCCGCCGACTGCTTCTTGTTCATAAGCATACGTGGCATCAAAAAATGGGACCTCGTCGCGCACGATGTGGCGCCGGCTGGCCGCGAGAAAGAATGGCAGCTTCCACACGCGGTTGTTGTACGACGCCGCCACCGAGGCGCGGCCGTCGGACAGATCGACCGTGGCGCCGAGCACGAAGGCGTGCATGCCGGCGACGTCGCTGCCGTCGGTGGCTATATTGAGCTGCTGGCTCAGATTGCCGCCGAGCACCTCCAAACGCCAATTTTGCGGCGCCAGGGTGGCGAGCGGGCGGTAGGCCGTGGGGCGACTCATCGCCACCTCGCCATCGCGCGCCAACGTCGCCTCAGGGCGGGCATCGATATATGGCGGCGCGGGCCGGAACGTCTCGGGCTGCAGCGGCAACTCGAAGACGTCGTAGCCCTCGCCAACGAAGCCCTGATAGGCGAGCTTGCCGCCGCCTGGATGCACCGTGGGCGCAAATGCTCCACCCACGACGTTGGTCACCTGCCACAGCGTGGCGTCCTCCCAACGATAGGCGTAGAGATTGTAGATGCCGCTGCGATCGCTGGCGAAGTAGATATGCGCGCCATCGGGCGACCACACCGGATCGAGGTCTTGCGCGCGATCGGCCGTGAGCTGGCGGACGATGGCACCACTTGCCACCTCCACAACATAGATATCGCGCACGCCCCCGACCTTCCACAGGCTAAAGGCGAGCCGCGTACCATCGGGCGACCATGCCGGCTTGCTCGCCACCTCGTGCGCGCCCGCGGCGAACACGATGCGCGGGTGAGGCGAGGCGCCACGGCGTTCGAGCAAGGCGATATCGGCCTGGTCGGCGCCGCCTAGGGTCACGGCGAGCTGCGTGCCATCGGGTGAAAATGCCGGGTCGCGCGCGCGCAGGCCCTTGGTCAGGCGCGTCAGCGCACCGCCGTTTACGGGCCGCGCGTGGAGGTCTTGAAAATAGTAGTCGACGTCGTGCTGGCGCGTAAGATCGAACACAAGCTCGGCGCCGCGCACATCAAAGCCGGTCACCTCATCAGCGCGCATCACCGGCGTAACCTGCGCCAAGCCGGAGCCGGGCGCGATCGTGCGCGCAAATATGCGCTGTTCGCTATAGCCGTCGGTGCCGACAAAATACAGCGTGTCACCCGCCTCGTCGTATTGAGGCTGGCCATAGAATTCGCCGTCGTCGGTTAGATTGACGCCTTCGACGAGGCCCTGGCGCCGCACGGCCTCGGCCTCCAGCGCGCTCTTGCCGGCAAGAAATCCCAGCCACTGGCGATACCACGCGCCAAAGTCGCGGCCCGTCGCGGCGACGATGCTCGTATTGAGGCCAAACGGGATGACGCCGTCCGCGTAGGCGTGGGTCATCTCGGCTAGCGCGCCGCTGCCGTGCGAGGTAAAGATGTAGTGAAGAAAATGCGCGCCGTACAGGTACGCCCCGGTGCCACGCGGAAACCGCGCGGGCGCCCCCGACAACTCGTCGAGGCGAAGCGTCCGCCCAGCCAGCGTCGCCGTGCGCAGGTACATCAGGAAGCGGCTATTGCGCATGCGTCCGGCCGAGGTGAGCCGCGACTCAAGGTAGGTCGCGATGCCCTCGATGATCCACCGCGGTGCAATTTGATTAGGGGCCCAGCGCTTGCCAAACACCGCATTGAATGCGCGCGGCAGGCCGCTCTGCATGTCGAGGTGCACGACGTGGCTGTACTCATGAGCCACCAGCAAATAAAGCCAGTCGTCGTAGTCCGCCAAATCGGAATCGGTCGTCGGCGCCGTGGCGTACACCGTGATGGCGTTGCGAGGCACGGCAAAGGCAAAACCATTGGCGCTATCGGTCTCGTCACGCACCACGATGTGGGTTCGGGCGCGCGGGCTATGGCCCAGCTCGGCGTCTACCCTTGGGCGCGCGTGCTCGGCCACGGTTGCCACGCGCCGCGCCACGGCGAGCAAGCGCGCGTCAAAGTGGATGATAAAATGCTTAGTCTCAATGGTGCGATAGTCGTGGCGGCGCGCAAACCACGATGCCAGCGGCCGCGCCGCCGCGTCGTGGGCGAGCACGCTCGCGGCCAAACTGACTAGCAGCGCGAAGATGAGGCTGGGACGCACGCTAGCTCCACTGGACGCCGAGCCGCGCTAGCTCATCGACCACCGCTTGACGCACATCCACGGCCGAGGCCAACCCAAGCACGCGGTCGCCCAGCGCCCTTAAGTCGCGCATCGCAAGCTGGCGCACGATGCTCTTGACCTCCGGAATGGCGACGCCGCTCATCGAAAGGTCGGTAAGGCCCAGCCCCAGCAAGACCGGCGCCAGCATGGGATCGCCTGCCATTTCGCCGCACAGCGTAACCGGTATGCCGCCAGCGCGCGCGGCGTCGGCGGTCATCTTAATTAGGCGCAGGATCGCGGGATGCAGCGGCTCGTATAGATACGACACCAGCTCGTTCACGCGATCGACGGCCATGGTGTACTGAATCAGATCGTTGGTGCCGATCGAGAAAAAATCGCACTCGCGCGCTAGCTGATCGGCAACCAAGACCGCGGCGGGCATCTCAACCATGATGCCCACCTTGACCGCGGGATCAAACGCTATGCCTTCAGCCGCGAGCTCGGCCTTAACGCTCGCGAGCACCGCTTTGGCGGCCCGCAACTCTTCGACCCCAGAAATCATGGGAAACATCAGGCGCGTGTTGCCGTGGCTGGTGGCGCGCAACAGGCCGCGCAACTGCTTGCGAAATTCGGGCATGCCCATGTCAGATAGACACATGCGAATCGAACGCAGCCCAAGCGCGGGGTTGGCCTCCTCCAGCGAGGCGTCGAGAAACCGCGACAGCTTGTCCGACCCAAGGTCAAAGGTACGCAAGGTCACCGGCAGGCCGCCCATGCGAGCGATGATATCTGCCGCCGACTGATAGTGATCTTCTTCGCTTGGCATCGACCCGGCGGTCATAAAAAGATATTCGGTGCGGGTCAGGCCAACCCCGCGCGCGCCATAGGCCAACGAGGCGTCGACCTCGTCGGGGCCATCAATGTTGGCAAACAGATTCACCGCCACGCCGTCCTTCGTGGTGGCTGGCAGCGTGCGATTGGAAAGCAGCGCGGCGTCGTCGGCCGCCTCCTTGCGTTGCAGCTCGCGATACACCGAAACCGTGGCCGGCGTAGGATTGATGATCACCACGCCGCTGGTGCCGTCGACGATGATCAGATCATCGGTTTCGATGAGTTCGCTCGCATCTTCGAGGCCAACGACGGCGGGAATTTCGTGCGCCCGCGCGATGATCGCAGTATGCGAGGTGCGCCCGCCGGCGTCGGTCAAGAGCCCCGCGATCGCCGATTTGTGCAGCTGCGCCGTGTCCGCCGGCGATAGGTCATAGGCCACCACCACGGCGTCAGGGTTGGGATTGATCGGGCCGACGTCGCGCCCGAGCAAGACGCGCAGCACGCGCTCGCAGACAAAATCTATGTCGCTCTTGCGCTCACGAAAATACTCGTCTTCGATCGCCTCAAAGACCACGCGCACCGCGTCGGCGGCGCGCCGCAACGCCCATTCGGCGCAAATCTTGTCGGTGCGGATAAACGACTCTGCGGCGTCGGCCAAGTGCTCATCGTGCAGCATAAGCTGATGCGCGGAGATGATGTGGTAGTCGTTCTCGGAGGCTAGCTTCTTCTTGATGGTCGCGAGCTGCTTATCCGCGGTCGCGATCGCGCGCCGCAGCCGCGCCACCTCATCTTCGCACTCGTCGTCGCTGATGTGATGCTTCGGCGTGTTGAGCGTATCTCGCCCGACCAAATAGGCGCGACCAATCCCGATGCCGGATGAAACCGCGACGCCCTCGCGGCGGATTTCGTGGCGAGATTCGTCGCGCGTGCTCATTTGTCCTCGCCAAAGCGATCGGCGACGAGTTGCGCCAAGGCCTCAACCACCTCGCGCGCTTGCGGCCCGCGCGCGCGGACGGTGATCGACGTATCCTTGGCGGCGACCAGCATGAGCACGCCCATGATGCTCTTGCCGTTGACCTCATTGCCGTCCTTACCCACCCAAACGTCACAGGGGTGCTTGCTCGCAAGCTGGACGAACTTGGTGGCCGCGCGCGCATGCAGGCCTAGCTCATTGACGATGCGCATGGTTCGCTTGACGGAGCCATCCGCGTCCACGTCGGCTTCCGCCTGCCCCGCACCCTGTTCGATATCCCCATTTGCCTTGCCCATAGTGTTTCCTTCGCGCCCTCATGCCCCTCGATCAATGTCGCGATGCCGCAGCAGGATATCCCATTGACCGCCTAGGCGGCGGCGCAATTCCTCGACAATCGCCACCGACCGGTGGCGACCACCGGTGCAGCCGATGGCGGTGGTGACGTAGAGCTTGCCCTCGCGCTGAAATTGCGGCAACGAAAACCGCAGCAGGCGCTCGATGTGGTCGACCAGCTCGGCGCCAGCCTCCGAGCCGAGCACATAGTCCGCCACCTCGCGATCGCGGCCGTCTTTTTCGGTAAGCGTTGGCTCAAAAAAGGGATTGGGGAGAAAGCGGACGTCAAAGACCAAATTGAAATCCACCGGCAAGCCGTGCTTGAAGCCAAACGAGACGAAGGTGACCGCCAGCTTGCCATCACCGCCAAAATGATCCTGAATAATCGCCTTGAGCTGGTGCGCGTTGAGATTGCTTGTGTCGACCACGATCGCCTGATCGCGCAGCGGCGCAAGCAGCTCGCGATCAAGGCGCACGCCGTGTGGCAAGTCCTCGCCCGAGAGCGGATGACGGCGCCTGGTTTCGGAGAAGCGGCGGAGCAACGCCTCTTCGCTCGCCTCGAGAAACATTACCTCGAGCCGATGGCCTTGGGCCCGCAAGCGCCCGAGCGCCAGCTCCCACTCTGGCAGGTGTCGCCGCTGGCGGCCATCAATGGCTACGGCGAGCTTGGCGAACTCGCCTTCGTTGGCGAGGCGCTCGACCAAGGCATCGACGAGTGGCAGCGGGATGTTATCGACGCAATAGAACTCGGTGTCCTCCAGCGCGCGCAACGCCGTGCTCTTGCCTGCGCCTGATAGTCCGGTGACGATGACGACCTGCATGGCTATTCCGCGGCATCGATATCGACGTGGTCGCCGCTGACGGCATGCAGGGCGTTGCGCAGTTTATCGTGAAAAATCTTGGCTGAATCGTGGTGAACCATCTTGAGCAATTGGTTGCGCGCGGCCACCTCGATGATGCTGGCCATGTTGCGGCCTGGTCGTACCGGCAGGCGCAAGCTTGGAATTTGCACGGTCAATAAATCGAGGTAGGTGACATCGACGCCGAGGCGCTCGTAATCTTCCTGATCGTCCCACTCGACGAGTTCGACCACGAGCTCGATTTTTTTGTTTTCGCGGACCGCGTTGACGCCAAACAAGTCCTTGATGTTGATGATGCCGATGCCGCGGATCTCCATGTGGTGGCGAATAAGCGGCGCGCCCGCGCCAATCACGACGGCGCCTTTTTGTCGCAGCGCCACCACATCGTCGGCGACGAGCCGGTGGCCGCGCATCACCAGATCCAGCGCGGTTTCGCTTTTGCCGATGCCGCTCTTGCCAAGCAGCAAGACGCCGAGCCCCAGGACGTCCACCAGCACGCCGTGGATCGCGCTCTGCACCGCCATCTCGTCTTGCAGCCACCACGAAACGCGCGCGATGAAATCGGCGGTGGCAAGCGCAGACACGAGCAGCGGCACCTCGTTGCGTTCGCAAGCGACTTGCAGCTGAGCCGGTGGCACCAGCCCGCGGCACACCACGACGCAGGCGGGCTGGCTGGCGAGAATCGTCTCGATGCCGCGCTCGCGGGCCTCGTCGGCCTGGGCGGCCATATACTCAATTTCGGTGCCGCCGATGATGAGCACGCGCGCGTCATGCAATTGCTCGGGCCAGCCGGTCAGCGCAAGGCCGGGCTTTTGGATCCGCGGCGCCGAGATCTGCCGACCCAAGCCCCCGGTACCCGCGACGACTTGCAGGCCGAGTTCTACGTCGGTGGCGAGAAGGCGTTCAACGGCGATGCTGCGATCCATGGGCCCTTTAGTGCTTGGCATCCTCTTCGGCGATCACCTGATACATGGCGGCGGCATCCGGCGCGTGGCGCAGGCGCAGGCGAAACGCCTCGTCTTTAAAGACGCGGCTAATCCGCGCCACGGCCTTTAGATGGGCCGTCGTCGACGTTTCGGGGGCGATGAGCACGAAAAAAAGATAGGTCGGCTGCCCGTCGACCGAATCAAAGTCGACGCCTGCCGGCGCGCGCCCGAGGCAGGCGACGACGTCGTGGACATTGCGCAGCTTGCCGTGCGGGATCGCCACGCCGTCGCCGATCGCGGTCGAACCGAGCTGCTCGCGCTCCGACAAGACCCGCCAAAGCGTCTCCTCATCGACGGTCGGCGCCACCTTCGCCACGCAACGCGCAAGCTCGCGCAGGATCTCCGGTTTTGTCACGGAGGCAAGCGCGGGCACGATCGTGTCGCGGCGTATGAGGTCGACAATTTTCATGCCGCCCGAACGCTACCATCGAACGATCGGGGCATAGCCCTGCGGTCACCTAAAATCCGGCAAAAAACGCGGGCGCCGGAGCGGGTCGCGCTAAGCGACCTGAGGCGTTGGGCCGTCGGCGGGTATGGTGCCGCGGGTTCGATGCTCCTGCTGCTTGCCTTTCTTGGTGCGAACCTGGCGTTCGACCTTGGCAATGACGAGATCAATCGCCGAATACATATTTTCGGTAACCTCGTTGGCGCTGATGGCGTCGCCGTTGTGCATCGTAAAGGTGACATCAACGCGGTGCAGATGGCGCTCGGTACTCAGCACGACATGGCAGCCGATCGGGTCTGGCAGATACTTGCGCACGCGGTCCATGCGTTCCCGCGCGTAGGTTTTTAGCGCTTCGGTGGAGTTCATGTGACGAAACGTAACGGAAAATTGCATACGGTCCTCCATTGGTTTGGTGCGACGACGTGCGCCGAGCAAAATGTTTCGCTGTCGTAACACGCCGTGCGTAACTTCAGCGTAGCGCCTTGAGATGGGTGTCACTACCTAAAAGTCGCTATCAGTTACAATTTAAGTCGGCGACCTTTGTCGCACCCCGGGCAGCGCGGTTTAACTGGCTAGAAATGCAACGGGGCACCGCGTCACGACGTGCGACAATGGCGCACGTCAAATTTTACTAGGTCGCTGGCAATTGCGCGCCCGGGTAGTAAACTACAGCCCTTCCCCGCGCTAGAAAACGCGCTTGCGCTGCGATGACGACGGTTTGCCGAGCTGTTCGCGGTATTTGGCCACCGTCCGGCGCGCGATGTCGATGCCGGCCTTTTTAAGCAGCTCGACCAGCTTCTGGTCCGAGTGCGGCTTCTTAGGATCTTCGCCTTCGATGAGATGTGAGAGCTTATTCTTGACCGCGGCGGCCGCGACGTCTTCGCCGTTGGTACGCGCGATGCCCGAGCTGAAGAAGAATTTGAGCTCGAAGATCCCCTGCGGCGTGTGCACATATTTGTTGGTGGTCACCCGCGACACGGTTGATTCGTGCATGCCGATGTCATCGGCGATGTCGCGCAAGATGAGGGGCTTGAGGTGCGTGACACCGTGCTCGAAAAACTCGCGCTGAAATTTTAGAATTGCCTCGGCGACGCGGACGATGGTGCGCTGGCGCTGCTGAATCGAGCGAATGAGCCATTGCGCGGCGCGAAGCCGGTCGGCGACGTAGTCCTTCGACGCCTGCGTGTTGCCCAGCGCGGCCTTGTAAAAGCCGGAGATCTTCAGCTTGGGCAAGCCGTCGTCATTGGGCACAACAAAGTATTTATCGCCCACCTTGTGGATGTAGACATCCGGCGTGACGTAGTGGGTATCATCGCTTGAATATTCGCGCCCTGGCCGCGGGTTGAACTCCAAGATCACTTTGGCGGCCTCGTAGATTTCATCGAGCGGTTGCTTGAGGTCCCTGGCAATGGCCGGGTAGTTCTTGCGCTCAAGGTTGCCCATGTGCGACTTGATCATCTTGACGACGATCTCGTCATCTTGGCCGATGTGGATGGCTTGGATCAGCAGGCACTCCGCCAAACTGCGCGCGGCTACGCCAACCGGCTCAAACGTCTGCAACGTCTCGAGCACCTTTTCGGCGGTATCGAGGTCGATGCCATGCTCGCTCGCGAGCTCATGCAGCGGTGGATCTTTGAAGTAGCCGTCGCCGTCGATATTGCCGATGATCGCGACGCCTAGCTCTTTTTCGGCGTCGCTTAGCGGCGACATCTTGAGCTGCCAGGCGAGATGGTCATACAGCGACGGCGGCTTGGTAAGCGTTGCCTCCAGCGAAGGCATCTCGTCGGAGTCAAAGCGAATCCCCGGACCCGATGAAGGCCCGCTTTGGTAGTCGTCGAGATATGACTCCCAGTCGACTTCATTGACGGCCGTCGCGTCACCCTTTACCTCTAGCGTCGCGCCGGAGTCGGCCTCCATCGGCGTTTCGGTGTTGCCGGCGCGCTCGACGTGCTCAAGCGAGCCCTCGGCGAGCCCGTCCGCGTCGCGTGCGCGCGTGTTTTCATCGTCAAAGTCGTCAGAGAGGATTGGGTTTTCGAGCAGCTCGTCTTGCAACATGTCGGCCATTTCGGCGCGCGACAATTGCAGCAGGCGAATAGCCTGCTGTAGCTGCGGTGTCATCACCAGCTGTTGCGAGAGCCTCAGTTCTTGCCGCAGTTCTAAACCCATGCCAACTCCCTCGATGCCCTGCGAGCGCTGCCGCTATGCAAGGGTAATACCAGTTTAGGTGGCGCCAATAGCGACTGTAAAGGTGGGAGCGTCAGCTCATTGCTCAAGCCGGCTCAAAACGATGTGTGACATTGCGCTACACCTACGTTGGCGCGGGGAATTTTTTTCGACCTCGTTTCGAACAATCCCAATCATCTAGCCGATCGGTTTCGTAGGCGACGCAACGTACACGGAGCCGGGCACGCGCGATTTATATAGTGGCGCACGACAGTTGCGGTGCCCTCGGCTTGCACCACATGATGGGGTCGTAACGCATACCCAGTACGCCGTGTTTACGCCGTCTGGCAACTGCGCGGTTTCACCCAAACCATCCTCGCCTGAGCCAACCGACATCGATTCGAGCTTGTACGAAAACGAAGGCGCGCTTGTCATCGACTTCAAAACAACGTCGGGCCACGAGGTCGGTCGTGCCACCCTCCGCCTGCCTGTCACCAGTGATGCAGCGTGGACCTTCAACGAGACCCCTTAAAGGAGGGGCCATTTGTCGCCAGGCTGGACAACCGGTAGTTCGAGTTTCCAGCTAGTTGAGCGCGCCCCGCACCGGCACGAGATTTGCTCCATTAGGCGCCATGCGCCACAAAATGAAGCTCCATCTGCTAGTCGTGTTTGGGCTGTATGCCAGCGCGGCCGACGGTGTCCTCCAAGCGGCGCATGCCAACGGCCCCGCCAAGGCGGTGAGAACAAGAGCGCAAAAGAACTCTTCAAAGTTCTTGGATGTTTCGCTTAGCTCGCAGCCTTACAGGGTAGAGACCCGCACCAAGGTCATGGGTCGCAAAGAGCGCACGAGCATAACAACTGCCGGTGATGGCAAAAAAACAACCACAACCTTCCAACCTCCAGTTGGCGTTTCACCAATCAAGGGGATCCTAAAAGATTTGTTTGGTGGCGGCGATCAAGGCTTCGCCACGCGCACAATCGATAGTGGCAAGGTCTCTTTGTACGAAGCGGTGATTCCGGGGATCAACTTATTGACCTCCATTGAGACGTCGACGGGTGCGACGGTGACCAAGAAAGAGTCAAAGCGCTGGTCGCTCCGAGGCCGGCTCACGGAGCTTGATGTGACATACACAAAAGCCAATGGACAGACCTTAACCCACGAGATTAAGAGCTCGAGCGAACCTGGCAGCGTCAACGGCACCTCGACGCGCCGTAAGCTGGTGAAGCCGCTCGGCCGCAGCGTGATGCTGACCGTGACGAAACATGACCACGGCGACACGCAGTACCAACTAACCGCCAAAGGCGCCTTCCTCACGGCGACGGTGTCTGCCGACGGAAAAATAACGGGCATGAAGTCTAACCTGCACCTCTATCCCGCGAGCTCGATTAAACCCGCGCTTGAGAAGCTCGTCGCCAGCCTGAAGCAATCACCGGCACGACAAGAGCTCGCGACCGTCGCCGAGACCATGCTGTCAACGATCAAATAGGCCAATTGGCGAAAAGGAAGTGAAGGGACCGATGCTGTCGCCGCGCTTGCTTAACCGAACTGCGGCGTTGGCCGGTGCGTCAAGCGCGCTCATTTTCGTCGCCGCGGCATTAACTGGGTGTTTCATGGACCTCGATGAGACGTCGTTAGCTGACGATCAAGGCGACAACAAAAATGGCGGCGCACCGACCAAAGCCCATCCCGCCGTCGGGCAACTCACCTCGCTATTTAGCGAATGCTCCGCCGTGCTCATCGCGCCGTCATATGTGCTGAGCGCGGCGCATTGCTATCGAGCGGCTGGTTCCTTTGTCGTTGAGTCAGCGGACGGCACGCGTTTCACTCGCAGCGTCGTCGACTCAGAAATGCACCCAAGTTATGTGCCCGACGTAGAGACAATTCCAAATTTCCAATTCGACGTTATGGTACTTGAGCTCGACGCACCCCTGAGTGACATTGCCGTGATGCCCCTCGCCGTGGGCAATCCCCAACCAAAGGACACGGTCGAAATCGTGGGCTATGGCATCACCTCGGCAGGCGGCCTAGATGCCGGCATCAAGCGCCAGAAAGCGGTCATCGTTGAGAGCGTGGATGAGCATGTGATTCACATCGAGCCGTCCGCGCCCGGTATCACCGACGGATGCCAAGGCGATTCCGGAGGCGCCTTGCTGAGGGAGGAAGAAGGCAAGACCGTTCAAGTAGGCATCATTTCGTATGTGTATGCCGGTTGTACCTCGACCCATGCCGTCTCGATCCCGAGCTGGCGACCGTGGATTGATGAAACCGTGGCATTGCTGGCCGCGCGGACAAAGTAGCGAAATTTTGCGACGGGCCTTTTGAGCCTATTTCCTAGCCCGCAGCGCCGCCCAGGACGCACGGGCCTCTGCGCTGGCATTGTCCCACGACCACTGCTTCATGTCTTCTAACCATTGCAGGCGCTGCTCTATGGTGGCCGTCGCAAAGCGCGCCATTTGCTCGGCCGATACTTCATAGGTGAAGCCTGGCAAGTCATCGGCCTTTTCGTGAGTTGGTTTGGTCGTCATGGTAGCAGCCGTTTGAGATGGGCGATATCGGCAAGATCTTGCCGGCGACCTGCCCGCTCTTTAAGTCTAATAAGATCGGGAATGGTTGCAACATAAATCCCCCCGGCAAGCGCGGTGGCGCGCGCCACGACGCCACTTGGGTCCAGCGATGGCGCTGTGAGCACATCGACTTCGCGCAGCGGGTTTGCTGGGTCAACAAAGGTAGCGGCGATTAGGTTGCGCTCATCCTCCCACGCTGTTGCGGTCGAGGCATCAGCCGCATCCTCCAAACGAATCGGCAGGCGCGACATCAACCCGAGCGTCTTCATGGCCGCGGCGCAGGCCGCGAGATTGGTGGCCGACATCTCGACCATGATGTCGATATCATAGGTCATTCGCGGGATGCCATGCAGGTTCACGGCAACGCCGCCGACGACGCAGTAGCGGACGTCAGCCGCGGCTAGCGCGTCGAATAACTGCTTGGCAAACACGCGTCATGATAGCGCATTTTCGGCGTCGATGGCGTCGCTGCGATGCGGGCACGCATATCGCGTTACAATTGTATTTAACCTGCGGATCAGCGGCTCAAAAAGCCTGGGCCATTTCCAAACGCGCCCCCGCCGCGACCACCGCCACCGCCGCCGAGCGAAAACGGCAGCGGGATGCGAAACCCCAAGGCCCAGGTCGTGTCGCGTGTGCCAGATAAATTCCAACTCACTTCAGAAACCAACCCAAACGTCGACGCGGGTGCAACTAGGATGAGGGATGCTCTATTTGAGGAGCGCCAGGGCGCCATCGCAAACGCCAACTGATAGTGGAAGACCGGGCTCGTCTTGATGGTGTGGCTGGCGAGCTTCATCCAGCGATGATGGCCATACGTAAGCCCAAGCCACGCCCGACAATCTGATTCGGTCACATCGCAGTCGGCGCCCACGTTGACCCAAGCAAGCCTGCGCTGGGAGATGTTGCTCGTCGCGGCGCCGCGCGCCATGACGCGAAAGGCGAGGAAGCCGCCAAACGTAGCGCCGTGGTCTGTGCCCGAACCGTGCAGCTCGGGCCCGGCAGTGTATTGAAAGTAAGGCGCCAACGTCGCCGGCCGATCGCCAACGACTAGGTCAAATCCTATCCAATCGCTATACGAGCGCTCCGGATGGTCGGGAAACACGTTATGGGTATGGTTGTCGGGAGGCCCGGAAGACAACTCTACATACGATCCACCCTCGGTGGGCGTCACCTCGGCCTCGAACTCGACGCGGTAGCCCGGATTGTATTTGCTGACGCCGCGAATAGCGACCTTGTTCCCCTTCACGCCCGCGTAGTAGCCGCGCGCCTTACTCTCCTCCACGACGAGCCTTTGAGCCTCGGCGACCGGCGCCTCAATTTTTACGGCACGGCGATAGCTACACCCGCCAAGCGCGATCAGCGCGAAACCGACCCTCACGACCCAGTGAGCCTCCTTGCTCTGTTCGCCGCGCATCCTAGCGCCCACCCTTGCCCATTTCGCTAAACAAGTCACTGCCGTTGCACGTAACTCTTGGTTCGTCAGGCTGGCTAAGGACCCGTGCCAGGGGCAGTTTAACGGAGACGTTTTTTGCTGCCGAGGGCTTCACGCCTTATGCCATGGCAAAAGTCGGCAAGGCGCCAAACCAGGGCTAGTCTTGCAAAGGTATTGATACCTTTAGTGCCCGGAGTTCCCTCGGCCCTGCTGCTTCTACGGCTCGCATTGCGGCACGCGCCGCCTGGCGACACGTCGCCTGCGCGCGAAACCAAACGTGAGAGGTTGATGGGTTGAACTCGACGTGCTGACGCGAGCACGTTTCGTTTTTCCTACATAACGTCACCTGTGGCGTCTCAGCTCCAAAGTAGATCTTGGTCGCTTCGAAGCCGACGGGACTAAACGTCATGGCACTGCCAAAATTATTGGGGCCCCAGAGAGTAAAGCTTGAGCTATCGATATCGTCGAGGCCACTGACGCCGTACGCGTAGACCTTCTCACCAAATGCATCACTGCTAGCGAGCACATTGTCGGTTAACCCGTACTTCTCGCAGACAAATTGTGGCTTGCCAGCCTGGCTCATGTGGGATTCAACGAGCCACCAAATTGGTTTCTTAAGTAACTTGCGCATGGGGACGAGCACGACCGGACGTAACGCCTGACTCTGTTCGCCGCGGCCGATGGAAGGCACCGACTCTTGATCGTGTTGTGGATAGCATCCCATGGGGTCACCAAATACGCGTTCGATGTCGCTGGTCCATCCGGAAATTTCGAAGCCGCGCTGGTACGACGTTAGCCTTACCTCGTGGTCTTTTCGTTCGACGATGACCGCCGGACCGCATGATACATCTATGCCGCCTTCTCCGTAGGCGTGCGCTCTTACGTCCCGCTTTGGGTGCAGCACCGCTCGCCCTGGTGGGAATTGATAAGGCGCCAGCGCCACGGGCACCGCACGTAGGGCCTCGGTATCGATCCAAATCTGTAGCGGAACCATGCTGGTCCCATTTGCGCCACGGACCCTGGTCATAAACATATCCGTGCTCACCACCGACCTCGCGCCATCGCGCTTGATCAATGTTACTTGAGCGCCAGGGAAAACACGGCCCAGCGTCACCTCCCAACTGCCATCATCCGCGCGCTGAATGAGCGGACGCTCGGAGGTGACGAATAGCTGCACCGGCACCTCACTGGGCGGCTCGGCGCCAAGTCGCGCAAGAGGAGCAAGGCCGACCATCAAGAATGCCAGGAACCAGCTAAGCCACCTAGCCAAATGCAGACCCATGCGACGCATGACACCATCGCCGGGTGGTGGTTCCCTAAATGCGCGGCCCAAACGTCTCATCGTGGGGCGTCGCACGCGTCGGCGGGCGACTCAACTTGCGGCGGCGACGCGGTCGGCGGAGGCTTTGACAAGGCGAGCAAACAGCGGATGCGGCGCAGTGGGGCGCGATTTGAATCCGGGGTGACGTTGCGGACGACGAAGTGCTGATGCTGCGGGCGTCCGGCATTTACCCACCCACGGAAAAGGCCGGACCGGATTGTCCGCGGGCAGCGAGGTGACGGGCGTCACGCTGCGCGATTTCAGTTGCAAAATATACTATTCTGATACATATTTACTAGCGTGATCATTAGTTTCAAAAATGCGGGATCTGCCGACATTTGGGCAGGCAAGCGCGTCAAAAGACTTGAGGCCATCGCGACGTTAGCCCGTAAGAAACTATTGATGATCGATGCCGCGGGAGAGCTGGCTGACTTGCGCATACCACCGGGAAATAGGCTGGAAGCCTTGGTGGGCGATCGCGCGGGCCAGCATTCAATTCGCATCAACGACCAGTATCGTATTTGCTTTATTTGGGACCAAGCTAAGAGAGGAGCAGTCAATGTCGAAATCGTCGACTATCACTAGGCCGGCATACGGAGGCCCGGCTATTCACCCCGGGGTCATTCTCACGGAGGAGTTTTTGCTGCCCATGGGCGTCACGCCTTATGCCATGGCAAAAGCCATCGGCAAGGCGCCCAACTACGTGACGCTCATAGCCAACGGCAAACGGAACATCACCGTGGAATCTGCGCTGCTGTTTGGCAAGTTCTTCGGGATGACGCCGGATTTCTGGCTCAATCTCCAGCGCCTCCACGATCTGCGGCGAGCACTCGCTGACAAGCGGGTTACGGCCGCGCTGGGCAAGGTCGTCGCCGCGACGTCCAAGAAGTTTGCGCCCGCAAAGCCCGGGCGCAGGCCAAGTGCGCTCAAGGCGGCGTAGCAATGGACATGCGCGGCGGCGCCCTCGAGCAGGGCTAAGCGTGGCAACTGGGGTCGTGTGTCATCACAAGGCATGCAGACGAGCCAACAAATGCGTTCGGCTGTCGCTGGAATCCGCCAGGACCATCAGCGGATCTGTCGCGATATTAGTTAGTTATGACTATCCGTGCAGAATGGAAGGGACATCTGCAAGCCGATAGTGTTGGCACCATCTTTGCTAATTAACTACAAAATGAAGCAATTAACCTTTGGCATTGCACTGACATTAGTGGTCGGGGCCTTCGTGCACTCTGAGACGGCAGCGGACAAACTAAAAATCGCGCCCGTCAAAACGGCAGCCAAACGCCCCGTTTCCGCGAAGCAATTTAAAACAAAAGTTTTAAAAGCGCTCCCCGACAGACTCGAAGTCATAGAACGGTTGGAAACCGATCCGAGAGTGTATATCGGCCCAACCGATCGCGGTGGGCTCGCAGGATCACTTTGGCAAATCGATGGAGGCTTAACCGTACACAGCAAAGATACGAATGCTCCTGTGCAAAGAAGAGAATTTTACGCATTACATGATGTGGACACTCGCACCAGCAGCGTCACGCTCACAAAACGGAGGACTCTAGCCGTTGCCGCCCGCGACTGGGAGCAACCGCCGGAAAGCAATGAGGGCACAATAAATAATCATCTGCACCCAAGGCTGATGCGGTCCCATTCGACCGAGACAGAGGCAATACTTAGAAAAGACAACTTCG
This sequence comes from Myxococcales bacterium, assembly GCA_016716835.1. Classification (NCBI taxonomy): domain Bacteria; kingdom Pseudomonadati; phylum Myxococcota; class Myxococcia; order Myxococcales; species Myxococcales bacterium. The sequence continues at coordinate 1,738,328 of JADJUW010000001.1, forward strand.
GCCAGACCAAGCGATTCGCACAGAGCCGACGCCATTTTAGCCGCATAGGGGACTTAGTAGTCGAAATTCACGATGATACCTCGTTGATCGAAGTCGACGATGCCGAAGGCACCGTTGCCAAGCGAGTCACCTGGTTTGCAATATCGCAACCCACGTATGATGTGAATATGATGGTAGAAGAAGATGAGACCCCATCGGCGGGGTACGAGCCGGCATCAGGAAAGTTGTGGGTTGATTTTCGCAAGGTCAGCGGCCAAGACCTCGAAAAGTTCATAAAGAAACTCGAGACCCTGGGCACCGACAGCCGCCTGAGTCGTTATTCGCTGGCGATTTCTAAACTAACCCACTTGGCGCGGCGCCAGGCTCAGGGAAAACTAACCGATAGCGATGTAGCGCCGGTGTTTGATCTCATAAAATAGAGGCGTCCGTATAAAGCGGCAGACAATTACGGCACGCGCGGCCCCGGCATCCTTTCGCGGGCCTCTCCATGCCTCGGCACGCGGCTCAATGCGCCGTGGCGACGCGGAAGGCGCGTAGGTTGGACAGTCGCGCCGTCGGCCGGCATGAGCCTCGGTGTGCTCAAGCAAACCGTTAGCGGTGCGCATCCACGGCGAGCAGGCCTACCGGCAGGTGGCGCATCGTTTCTTCCGCGAGCATAGATTGCAGGGCGGTGTTTGGTGGCACCGACGGATGTGGATACCACAGCCGTCTCGCACGACCCCGAAGGGTCGCTATCTGCGAGCAGGAAGACACGTGCGCCCACCTGCCGGTCCACTACGAACACGCCAGCGCGCACTACCCTACCGGCAGGTGGCGCATCGTTTCTTCCGCGAGCATAGATTGCAGGGCGGTGTTCGTGGCACCGACGGATGTGGATACCACAGCCGTCTCGCTTCGCCCGGGAGGGTCGCTATCTGCGAGCAGGAAGATACGTGCGCCCACCTGCCGGTCCTCCATCTATCTGCGATCAGGAAGACACGTGCGCCCACCTGCCGGTCACCGCGAACACGCCGCGCCTGCGCGAGAGACCTTATTTGGCAGCAACGACGCGGTCGGCGGAGGCTTTAACGAAGCGGGCGAACAGCGGATGTGGCGCCGTGGGGCGCGATTTGAATTCGGGGTGAAATTGGCAGGCGACGAAGTGCGGGTGCTGCGGCAGCTCGACCATTTCCACGAGGCGGCCATCTGGCGAGAGGCCCGAGAGCACCATGCCGTGGCGCTCGAGCGCGTCGCGGTAGTTGTTGTTGACTTCCCAGCGGTGGCGATGGCGCTCGGAAATTTCGCTCGTGCCGTAAATATCGGCGGCCTTGCTGCCGGCCTTGAGCACGCAGGGATAGGCGCCGAGGCGCATGGTCGCGCCCTTGTCGGCAAGGCCGCGTTGGTCGTGCATGATGTCGACCACGGGATGCGGCGTTTGCGGTGCCATCTCGGTAGAGTTGGCGCCGGCGAGGCCGCATACGTTGCGCGCGAACTCGACCACGGCCATTTGCATGCCGAGGCAAATGCCAAAAAATGGGATCTTGTTTTCGCGAGCGTACTGCACGGCCAAGATCTTGCCCTCGGTGCCGCGCGAGCCAAAGCCCGGGGCGACCAAGATACCGTCGACGTCTTTTAGGATGGCGGCCGCACCTTCGGTCTCGATGAGCTCGGAGTCCAGGTGCCGAATATCCACCTTGCATTCGTGGAAGATGCCGGCGTGAATCAGCGCCTCATTGAGGCTCTTGTACGATTCGACCAGCTGCACGTACTTGCCGACAAAGCCAATGCGCACCGTGCGCTTGGGATTGTGCACTCGCCGCACGACTTCTTCCCATGGCCCCAGCTGCGACGCGCGCGTCCAGATATTGAGCAGCTTGCACAGCTTGTCGTCGAGCCCTTGCTGCGCAAAGAGCAGCGGCAATTGATAGACCGTGTCGACGTCGATCGACTCGAACACCGCGTCGGCCGAGACGTTGCAGAACATGGCGAGCTTGCGCGTGAGGTCTTCCTTGAGCTTGGTGCCGCAGCGGCAAACCAAGATGTCGGCGACGATGCCGATCTCGCGTAGCTTTTGCACCGAGTGCTGGGTGGGCTTGGTCTTGAATTCGCCCGCCGCGGCGATGTAAGGCACCAGCGTGACGTGGACCGAGACGGTGTTCTGAAAGCCGAGTTCGACGCGAAGTTGACGCACGGCCTCGAGAAACGGCAGCGACTCGATATCGCCGACCGTGCCGCCGATTTCGACGATGAGAATGTCGAGGCCTTCGGCGCAGCGCAGCACGCGCGACTTGATTTCATCGGTGATGTGCGGAATGACCTGCACCGTCGAGCCGAGGTATTCGCCGCGGCGCTCCTTGCCGATGACCGTGCTGTAAACCTGCCCGGTCGTGATGTTGTTGAGCCGCGACATGCGCGCCGAGACGAAACGTTCGTAGTGGCCAAGGTCGAGATCGGTTTCGGCGCCGTCGTCGGTGACAAACACCTCGCCGTGCTGCGTTGGATTCATCGTGCCCGGATCGACGTTGATGTACGGATCCAGCTTCATGTTGGCGACGCGCAAACCGCGATTTTCCATCAGGGCGCCAATGGTGGCCGAGACCATCCCCTTGCCCAACGATGACACCACCCCGCCTGTCACAAATACGAACTTGGTTTGATTCGCCATAGGTCGGAAGCAAGCTCTACCGGCCTCGCGCAGCGCGTGCAAGCGCGATCGACGCTAGACCTGATTCAGATCACCCTACCCGGTTCGCTACTGCTGGCAGAGACCGCTATGCCTAGGCTAGCGCGGCAAATTCGCGCGGCGCCAGTTAGACCAATCGGTCGCCGCACCACTTGACATCGCCGCCGCGGCAGCTCGTCCGTTTGAAGCGGGGGCGCCTGGCTTGCCCGCACCTGCCAGGGCTGCGGCAATCAGCGCCGCATCGAGCGCAAGGCCTGGGGCGGCAGCGGGCTGCAGCTCCGCGTGGTGACGCCCGATAAACCCGGTGTCGTATTTGCCCTCGACAAAGCCGGGGTGCCGGATGCACTGGCGATGAAACGCCAAGTTGGTGTCGATGCCGCGCACGTCGTATTCGTCAAGCGCGCGCCGCATACGCGCCCCCGCCGCCGCGCGATCGGCGCCCCACACGATGAGTTTTGAAATCATCGGGTCGTAGTGAGTCGAAATTTCGCTGCCTTCGTAGCAGCCGCTGTCGTTGCGCACCCACGGGCCATCTGGCACGCGCAGGCCGGTTATCGTGCCAGGCGATGGTAAAAACTTTACGGAATCTTCGGCATAGATGCGGCACTCAATCGCGTGGCCGCGCCGCATCGCATCGACCTCGGCCTGCGTCGGCAAGGGTTTGCCTTCAGCCACGTCGAGCTGCCAGCCGACCAAGTCGACGCCGAAAATCATTTCGGTCACCGGGTGTTCGACTTGCAGGCGCGTGTTCATTTCTAAGAAATAAAACTCGCCGTCCGGGCTGAGCAAGAATTCGCAGGTGCCAGCGCCGACGTAGCTCACGGCCTTGGCGGCGGCCACCGCGGCCTTGCCCATGGCCTGCCGCAGCGTGTCGCTGACCGCAGGCGACGGCGCCTCTTCGATGACCTTTTGGTGGCGGCGCTGGATCGAGCAATCGCGCTCACCGAGGAAAATAATGTTGCCGTGCCTGTCGCCAAATACTTGGATCTCGATGTGCCGCGGCGCGAGGACTGCTTTTTCGAGATACACGGTGTCGTCGCCAAAAGCGGCTTTGGCTTCGCGGCGCGCGCCGTCGAAGGCTGCGGGCAAGTCGGCCGCATTGTTCACCAGCCGCATGCCCTTGCCGCCGCCGCCGGCTGCGGCCTTGAGCAACACCGGGTAGCCGATCTTGTTCGCCGAAGCGACGGCCTGCTCAGCCGAGGCAAAGCCATTGCCTTGCGGCCCGTTGTCGCCGGGCACCACCGGCGTACCCGCTGCCATCACCGTCTTGCGCGCCTCGGTCTTGGAGCCCATGGCGTAAATGGCCTCGGGCGATGGCCCAAGAAAAATGATGCCCGCCGCCGCGCACGCGCGCGCAAACTCTTCGTTTTCGCTGAGAAAGCCGTAGCCAGGATGAACCGCGTCGGCGCCGGTGCGCTTGCAGGCTTCCAAGATCGCGTCCATGCGCAGATAGCTTTCGCGCGCCGCCGCGCCACCCAGCTGCACGGCGTAGTCCGCGAGGAGCACGTGCGGTGACTTGCGATCGACATCGCTATAGACCGCGACGGTTTCGATATTGCGCTCTTTGCAGGTGCGCATGATGCGAACCGCGATTTCCCCGCGATTGGCGACTAAGACTCGAGAAATTGCCACGGCGCGGACACTACCCTAAGGGCCCGCGCGTGAACAGGTTGCACGACCCTACGGCCGGCGCGTTTTTGGCTTGCTGCCCGGCCTAGCCGCCGCCGCCCTGCCGCCCTTGCGCGGGTCGCTGGCGGCCTCCATGAGGCCATTGCGAATAAAAATCGCCTGCACCTGGCCGTACGGCGCGCCAGCGAGCTTGTGCCCCTTGGCGCGCAGGGCATCGGCTACCTCAGGCGCGACGTCGCGGTCGACCCGCAGCGTCTCCGGCGCCCATTGATGATGAATGCGCGGCGCGCTTACCGCGGCCTCGGCATCCATGCCGAACCAAAGCCCATTAAGAAGCACCTGCAACGTTGCCGAAATAATGTTGGGCCCGCCCGAACCGCCGACGCAGCCGACGATGCCCTTGTCATCTGCGATCAAGGTCGGCGTCATCGACGACAAGGGGCGCTTGCCCGGCGCCACCAAGTTCAGCTCGCTCTGCACCAAGCCATAGAGATTGGCCGTGCCAGCTTCGATCGTGAAATCGTCGATCTGATTGTTGAGCACGATGCCCGATGGCGTAACGATGCCGCTTCCAAAATATCCGTTGACCGTGGTGGTGAGCGCGATCGCATTGCCCGCGGCGTCAACGACGCAAAGATGGCTGGTGCCGCGATCCTCGGGCAGGCCACGCCCAGCCGCCGGCCCTTGGCCATAGCTCGCGATGGGTTGCGTACGCTTTAGATCGATGCGCTTTGCCATCCGCGCCAGCCGCGCGGGCTGCAGCATCTCGGCGAGAAACGTCGCGGAAGCCGCGCTATCGCCGAGGTAGCGGCTGCGATCCGCAAAGCCATGCTTGAGCACCTCGGCGATGACGTGAAACGCGGTGGCCGAGCCGGCGCCGAATTTCGCGAGATCGAGGCCGCTCGCCGCAATCGTGCCAAGTGAACTAAGCAACACCACGCCGCCCGACGACGGCAGCGGCATGGTGACGACGCGCAGGCCGCGCCACTGTCCCTGCAGCGGCGTGCGCGTCACGATGGAATAATCTGCAAGATCTTTTTCGGTAATGACACCGCCCGCCGCGACGACAGAGGCGGCCAACTCGCGCGCCAGCGGACCGCGATACATAGCCATTGGGTTGCTCGCCAGCGCGCGCAAGGTCTTGGCGAGCGCCGGCCTACCGACGACCCCACCCTGCTGCCAATGCGCGAATGCGGCCGCATAGGGCGTGCCCGCGTCGGCAACCGCGCGCGCGGCATGCCAGCCAACGTCAAACCGATCCGCCAGGCGTGCGACCGGCAACACCAAATCGCGCCACGGCAAGACGCCAAATTCGCGATGTAAGGCAATCAAGCCCGCGAGCTCGCCGGGAACGCCGACTGCCAGGCCACCGAGCTGCGAGCGCGTGGGGTGGAGCGCGCCGTTTTCAAAAAACAAGGCCGCCGAGATCGCGGCTGGCCCAGTTTCGCGAAAATCAAACGCATAAAAGCGCCCCGTCGCCGCGATGTAGACCACCGCAAAGCCGCCGCCGCCAAGCCCCGATGATTGTGGGTTAACGACACCAACCGCGAGCGCCGCCGTGATCGCCGCGTCAATCGCGGTGCCGCCGCGCTCTAAGATGCCCGCCGCCAGACGCGACGCGCGCTCGTCATCGGCCGCGACCACGCCGGCACGCCCCGTGATCGGCGGATGCGAGGCGGACCAGGAGGGCTTTACCTGCAACCACAACGCGCACAGCGCTACGGCTACCCTAAGGTTTATCGATGTCTGCCTGGGCATGCGGCGCAGCGTACGCGGGCTAGCCATGGAGCCGCAACCTCGTGGGAGCTATACCTACATGGTGGCAGCAACTCGGCGCGCCGCATGCTTGTAACGCGCGATCCTGTTACAATAAACGGGCGTGGAACCTGCAAACACTCCCTCTAGGCGTGCACCCGTTACGCTTAAGATTAAGTTCAAGAGCGGCTCGGTCGACGAGTTTGTGCAGCGCTATGCCGGCGACATCTCGCATGGCGGCATTTTTATTCGAACCAAGACGCCACTGACGGTTGGCACCACGTTGCGCTTTGAATTTCAGCTGCGCGACGCCACCTCCTTGATGGGGGGCGATGGCACGGTGGTGTGGATTCGCGAAAGCGATCCCAACCGCCCGACCGCGGTCAGCGGCATGGGCGTGCGCTTTGATCGCCTCAACGACGGCAGCCAGCTCGTGCTCGACCGCGTGCTCGCGCACAAGGGCCGGCCAAGCCAGGTGATGTCGAGCCCACCGGTCAGCTTTGACGACGCGACCAAAGAGAACACGGCGCAGACGCAACCGCATGCGGTCGGGCGCTATGCCGCGACCGTTGCCGACGAAGTCGACCATGCCGACGATGATCGCACGATCCAGCGCGCGGCCGCGCCAACGGGCCAGCACGATGCCATCGACGATTTCAGCGACGAGCCAGCGCAATCCACCAAGGTGCGACCCGTCTCAGAGATTCAGCGCCAGCTCGCCGACAGCGACATTGGGCGAGCGGCCGCGGCCTCGGAGCTGCTGTCACAGCCGACCCGGCCTGGCATCGGCATGGTGGGTGAACGCACCGACGCGCTTACGGTGTCTGACCTAATGGACGCGAGCTTTGATGAACGTGGCGCCGAGGAGCCGACGGTGGCGATGGCAGCGCCGATGTTTCCAGGTGGGGCGTCATCGTCATCGACGCATTCCGACGTGCATACCGTCGCGGTGCAACGACCGTCGACGGCGTCAATTCTTGCCGCGCAACCCGTTGGCAGCAGCGCGGCGATGCCGAAGCGGCGAGGCGGCCTATATGCGGCCATCGCAGTTGGCGTCGTGGCGGCCGCAGCGGCGTTTGTGCTGCTGGTGCTGCCCGGGCTACGTACGGCAGATGAGCCAGCCGTGCCTGAGCAAGAAACCATCTCTGCCGCGCCGACGCCCGCCCCCATTGAACCCACGCCGGCGCCAACGCAGGTCGAGCCCCCGTCGTCGCGCCAGCGCTTGTCGAGACAATCATCAGCGCCAGTGCGCCCGGTGCGCAAGTCACGCTTGTTGCTCCTCCGGCCTCGATCGGCCCCAACATTAGCGGCCCCGCACCCTTTGCCGTTCAGGCGCCACGCGACATAGAGCTTTCGGCCACGGTCTCCGCGCCCGGCTTTCGCGATGCCTCTGTGCGCGTCAAGGCTGGCGAAACCGTCGTCGCCTCGCTCGTCGCCGTGCCAACGCGGCCGTTGCCGGCGCCGCGCGTGCCTCGTCGCCGGCCCGTCGCGGTGGCCAAACCGATCGCGCCACCAACCACGCCGACGGTGGCCCCGGCCAGCGATCCTGCTGTGACCAGCCCCGCAACGGACCCGGCGACAACTCCGGCGACAACTCCGGCGACGACTCCAGCGACGACGCCACCGGCCCCGACGCCACAGCCAGCGCCCGCTCCCACACCACCCACGACAACACCTCCCGCGACGACAGCGCCAGCGACGACGCCGACGGTGCCCCCCGCGCCCGCCCCACAGCCAGCGCCGACAACCAAAGATCAAAAACCGACGTGGATAAACCCGTAGCCTCCGGCCGCCCTCGCTTCGCGACCGCATGTTAGAATTAGGGTCGTGCGCGTCCTGCTTGCGTTTGCCGATGTTGGCCTGAGCCTGCAACTCCAAGAATCCTTGGAAGCGCTCGAGATCGAAGCGATCTGGGATGCGACGGCCGCGGCGGGGCCCGTCGTGCGATCGCACGGCGACTACGACGTCGTGCTCATCGATATCGATACGTTGGGCCCCAGGCTCGAGGCAACGCTCTCGAGCTGGCGCACGATTGACCCCACCCCAGGCCTGGTGGCCTGTGGCATGCGCGGCGATAACGAGGCCAAGGCCAAGGCGGCGCGGATCGCCTACGCACGCAGCGACGTCGCGGCGACGCAGTTAGCGCAGATCGTCGGCGAGGCGGCGCGTCTGCGCTTCGCGGCGGCGATGACCCGCGGCCTGGCTCGCGCCGCGCTCGGCTTGACTGCCGCGGCGACCCCGGAAGATGACGCGGCGCAGATCGTCGCGGCGCAAGGCACGGCCGATCTCGAACTCGTGCGCGGCGCGCTGCGTTGGCATACCTATCACTATGGCACCTCAACCGACGTGCTGGCGATGTTGCGGCAGAAGCGCGCGTTGCAAATCCCCGAGGTGCAATTCTGTGCCCACCTCGATGGCACCTTCACCGTGCAGCAATTGCTGAAGAAGGGCCCCATCGATGCGTGGCACGCCGCGCGCCTCCTGTGGGTGTTGGCCTCGGTCGGCGCGATCACCCTCACGCCCGATCCGATCGACCGCGCGACGCCGCGGCGGCGGGCCTTGGCGCATATTCGCGACCACCTGCGCGCGCGCATGGCGCGGCTGGAGGGCAGCACATTTTTTGACGTGCTTGAGGTGACGCCCGCGGCCGAGCCCAAGGACATTGAGATCGCGTATGCCTTGGTCGCCCGCCGCTACTCGCCGCAGGTGCTCGCCACGTTTGATCTTGGCGACGTCGGCAAGCACGTCGAGGCCATGTGGCAGCTCGCCCAAAAGGCGCGCGCCGTCCTCACCGACATGGCCGATCGCGGGCGCTACAACGATTGGGTCGCCGCGCGCCAGGCGCAGCTCAAGAGCACCTGGGTCGTCGATCCACAGACCGTGCATATGGGAAGCGACGCCGCGGCGCGTGGCCAACAGGCGATGGCCGCGGGGGATATTCATCGCGCCGTGGGCGACCTCGCCGCGGCGTGTCGCTACCATCCCGGCCATCCCGAGTATGAGACCACGTTGGCGTGGGCGCGCTATCGCGTCCAACTCGCCGGCGGTGGCGACCGCGTCGAGGCCGCACGTGTCGCGCGCGCCTCGGCCGAGGCGGTCATGGCGGGCATCCGCCCGTGGCCGCGCGCGATGCTGGCGCTCGCGCTGCTCTGCGCCGCCGACAACGATGCCGACAGCGCACGCTTTCACCTGCGCGAGGCGCTGAGCGTCGACCCGTCGCTCATTGCCGCGCAGCAACTGCTGCAGAAGCTGTCGTAGCTCGCAGCCTTAGCGGAGCAGCGTCGCCAGCGTGTAGGCGACGTACAAGCCAAGCGCGATGGCGCCCTCGCCGCGCGAGATGGTGCGCTCGCTGCGAATGAACAAGGCCGCCAGGCTCGTCATGAGCACGAGCATGCCAAGGTCAAAGGCTAGCTCCGCTATCGGCATCGCGATCGTGCCGACCAGGCCCGCGCTGCCCAGGCACAGCAAGACGTTGAAGATATTTGAACCGATGACGTTGCCGACCGCGATGTCGGCGAAGCCCTTGCGCGCCGCCACCAGGCTGGTGATGAGCTCGGGCAGCGAGGTGCCAATCGCGACTATGGTCAGGCCAATCACGCGATCGCCGACGCCGAGTGACTTTGCGATCGCCACCGCGCCGTCGATAAAGATCGAGCCGCCGACCAGCAAGATGGCCAGGCCCCCGATCGCGATGAGCGCCGATCGGCCCAGGCTCGCGGAGGACGCGGGCGCACCCGCGACGTCGGCGGCCGCGCCGGTTACCGCCGCGCCCAACGCAAGCGCGACCGCGCCGTGGCCCGACGCCGCGGCGCTTATGCCGACCACGATCTCGGGCGCCGAGGTGCCGTAGGCGACCACCGTGAGGCCGACGATGAGCTGGGGAATCTTCAACGCCAGCGCGATCGCCGACGCGCCGGCGACGAACCATTCGGCGCCAAAATACAGCAGCGTGCCGCCGCCAACGATATAGAGCCATGCTTCCATTGCCGGGTCCGATCCGCCGCTATTGCTTGCTACCGCACGCGCCGGTGGCGCACAGGCAAGGCGCCGGCAAGCCGTCGGCCGTGCAGTAGTTATTGATGACACCTTGCATGGTGAACTCTTCGATTTGATCGAGCAGCGCCGCCCAACCATGAATGCCGCCGTGGGTGCCGTTGTCGTCGGACGGCGGGATATTCTGCAGCGATGGCAGCGGCGTCGGCGCCTCGTCATACGCCATGAAGGCGCTGGTCAGCGGGCCCGCGGTGGCCTCGATGTCGTAGACCGGGCGCGTCGCGGGTGCCAGCGTCGCCAGGCCCATGGTGCGCGCCATGCTCTCGGTGACGTAGTTGGACACGAGCGCGTCGCCGACCGCCTCATAGAGCAAGATCTGTTTGGCCGGGACGCCCGGCATGGGGTCGGCCAGGACGCGCTGCGCGGTGGTCGCCGAATCATAGGGTTCGATCCGCAGGCCAAGCAGCGCGATGAGCAATTGATACTCAAATTGCGTCGCGTAGGCGGCGCGCGCCGTGCCTTGCAGCAAGATCCACGCATTGCTGCGCTCCAGCAGCATCGACCACATGCCGCCGGCGACGCCCAGCGTCGCGCGCATGACGTGCGGATCGTAGGCCATGAAGACATGCCCCATGGTGCCGCCGAGCGATCCACCAAGGTAGTAGACTTGCGACGTATCAATCATCGATGCGTTGTCGCGCTGCAGATAGGGCGAGGTGCCAAGATTGCCGCGCACCAAGTGTTCGAGCGCGATAAAATCGATCACACCCTGCGGAATCTTATCGGTGATCGCCGGCGTGCGATTGAGATCGTTGACGATCAGCGGCACCAGCGGAATCTGCCGCTCGGCGAGGCCGTTGTAGTCGGTCGCCACCAGGATCACGCAATAACGCTCGGCGACGCTCTGGAACAGGCGATCCTCGAGAAACCCCGCGGCGGCGCCGAAGACCCCGTGCCCGAGCATGATCACGGGCAATTGGGCCGGCGCGGTATCAATGCACTTGGGCACGATGACGACCAGGCTGGCCTCACGCGCCCCTTGCAAGGTTGGCGCCCCCGCATCGTCGCGCACGAGCACGGAGGCTTCGAGCCTGTCTTCGCCCGACAAAAAGTTCGCCGAATCAAACGACCCGAAGAGCAAGTGCTTGACGCCGTCGTCTAGTGGCGTCTCCTCCACCACCTCAAACCCCTGCGAGGCCGAGAGGTCTTGTAGGTAGTTAAGCGCCAGCCCGCTCATCACCGTAAGGTCGCGCGTGAGCATCTCATCGGAGGCGGTGACGAACTCCCACGCCAAGACAACCTCGCTCATCGCAACGGCCTGCGCATCAATGGCGTCGTGCCACGCGGGAAAATGCGCCTGCATGCGCGCAAAGGCCGGATGGTCAAATGAGGCCCCGCGCACCAGGGCGTCAAAGGCGGGCGGCCTTACCAAGGCGCTGCCATCGGCCGCGCGCACCTGGGAGGTAATCACCACGAGCATGCGGCTCGCGGCCGGCAAGCGCGTAACCGGCCTGATAATGAGCAGCTGTTCGCGCGCCGACGAGGCACCAGCGTCGGGCTCGGCAAAATACGGCAGTCGCTGCCCAGTCTCCAGATCAAGCAGCAAGATCGACGCGCCTGGTGCAACCGACTGCGCGATGTCGTCGGGGCCAATAAGGCCTTCGGCGGACACGCCCGACGCGAATCCCACTAAGATCGGACCCGTCGGCGCGAAGCCATCATAGAGCGCAAATGGGGAAGAATCAGCGGCGACGTTGTCGTAATTTACCGGCATCGCGCCGGAGTTTATGTCGATATGAAAGCCCGTCGCGGTGTCGCGATCCTCAGCCAAATATTCCAGTGACGGCCACGGCGACAAGCACGTGCCGGGGCTGCCATCGCTAAAGAGGCTGCATGGGTTCGCCGGTTCAGAGGCTCCGTCACAACCGGCCGCGAGGCACGCCGCCATCGCCGCGAACAATAAACGCTTGCTCATGCGGCAAACCCTAGCACGAGGCCCTCCCCCCTTGGCGTGGCTGGCGCCACAGCTTAGCGCTGGGTCGCCGAACCCGGGCCTACCGAATCACGGCGAGGCGGGCGGCCTTCTTGGGCTTGCTCAGGACCGCGCGCGCGATCTTGATCGCAGTTTTCTGGGCGATATCAGCAAATCGCAAGGACTGCGCCGAGTCGGGATTGGCGACGACGATGGGAATGCCCGCGTCGCCGCCAAAGCGGATGCGGGTGTCGATCGGAATTTCGCCAAAGAAATCCGCGCCAATTTCGGCCGCCAGCCGTTTGCCACCGCCGTGTGAGAAAATCTCGTCGTGATGGCCGCAGGCGGGACAGTCGTAGTACGACATGTTTTCAACCAGCCCCAAGATAGGGATTTCGACCTTTTCGAACATTGCGATGCCCTTGACCACATCGACGATGGAGACTTCTTGCGGCGTCGTCACCATGACCGCTCCCGTGATAGGGATTAGCTGCGATAGCGAGAGCTGGACATCGCCGGTGCCGGGCGGCAAATCGCAAATCAGGTAGTCAAGGTCACCCCACACCACGTCGCCCAAGAACTGCTGCAACAGGCGATGCACCATCGGGCCACGCCAGACCACCGCCTCTGAGCGATCCACAAAGAAGCCGACCGAGATGACCTTGATGCCGTGGTGAATCGCGGGAATTATTTTTTTGTCTTCGGTGGTGCCCGGCGACACCTCGGCGGGTCCAAGCATGGTGGGAATCGACGGGCCAAAGACGTCGGCATCGAGGAGGCCAACGCTGGCACCCATGCGCGCCAACGACAGCGCCAGATTGGTCGACACCGTGGATTTGCCAACGCCGCCCTTGCCCGCGGCCACCGCGATGATGTTCTTGGGGCCCTTGAGAATCGCCTTATCGCTGGGCGCTGGCACGTAGGCGGTAACGACCTCCGGGATAACCGTGACCTTGCCGGCCCCCGCTTGCGTAAGGGCGGTCTCGATGCGTTGCGACAGCTCGCGCCGCGCGGCGACTGGATAGGCGTGGGTTGGAATCTCCAGTCGCACGGTGACATCGCGCCCCTCCACGACGAAGCTTTTAAGAATCCGGTAGCTTACGATGTCGTGTTCAAAAATTGGATCGATCACGCTGCCAAGCGCTTGCTTGACGGTGACGTCGGTTACATGTGGCTGGCTCATTTAATGTGACCCATCTTGGCTTTCTTGACATCGAGGTAGGCTTGGCTCTCCGCCGAGGCAGCGACCCAATGGGCCTGATGGCCGGCGACGTCGATGCCGGCGGCCTGCAGGCCTGAAATCTTGGCGGGGTTGTTGGTCATCAGGCGTACCGCGCGCACGCCGAGGTCGCGCAAGATGGCGGCGGCGAGCTCATAGTCGCGCGCGTCCGCGTCGAACCCAAGCTCGACGTTGGCGTCGACGGTATCCTTGCCCTGATCTTGCAGGGCATAGGCGCGCACCTTGTTGCCAAGGCCGATGCCGCGGCCCTCTTGCACCAAGTAGACCAGCACGCCGCGGCCTTCGGCGGCGATGCGGGCCAGGGCTTCGTCGAGCTGCGCGCGGCAATCGCAGCGCAAGGAGTGCAGCACCTCGCCAGTGAAACATGCCGAGTGAACACGCGCCAGCACTGGGGCGGCCCCGCCAAGGTCGCCCATGACCATGGCAACGTGCTCTTGCTCGCCGTCGATGCCGCCGCCGACCGCCGACTGGCCTAGCGTGCGCGCCTGCCCAGTGCGATACACGTACAGCGTAAACACGCCAGCGGGCACGGGCAGGCTGCTTTGAGCATAGCGCAGAAGGCCTGAGGTCACGGCGCAGATATGACCCTAAGGCGCAGGGTTGTCAACCCGGCACATGGTGATAGCAGGCGCCGCAGGCGCGACGCCCGAATCCGCGTTGACAGAGGCCCCCGCGCGCCCTACGTTGCATGCATGGCAGTGAGGGACGTCGTCTATTGGCCGGATCCGCGGCTTACCCAGCCCACGCGCGCGGTGACGGCGATCACCGACGAGGTGCGCGCGCTGTACAACGATCTTAAGGAAACCATGTTCGCCGAGCGAGGCCTCGGCATCGCGGCCATTCAGATCGGCGACCCGACGCGCATGTTCTTGGTCGAGGCGGAGCTCGCAGGCAAGACCCAAGCCGACGACCCGGTGGCGTTCATTAACCCAGAAGTAATGTGGGTGAGCGAAGAAACCGAAGAGGTCGAAGAGGGCTGCCTTTCGTTTCCCAAAATCTATATCAAAATCGACCGCCCGGTGCGGGCCCGGCTGCGTGCCATGAACTTGCAGGGGGAGCTGTTTGAAATGGAAGGCGAAGGCCTGCTCGCGCGCTGCATGTTGCATGAAAACGATCACCTCACCGGCAAGACGCTCGCCGACTATGCCGGTCCGCTCAAGAAGCAGATGATGAAGAAGAAGTTGCTGCGGCTCGACCGCGAACGCGCCGAGGGCTAGCGCTACGGCTCTCCGCGAAACCAGCGGCGCGGATTGCGCGCGATCGCGACCTTGGCGCGGAGTTGCTCGAGCCCGTCGAGCACCTCGCCAACCTTGGCGCGATGGCGGTTGAGAAAGCGGTCCACCGCGCCGTCGCCGGGCGAGGCCATGTCGGGCGCCTTGGAGGTGCTGCTGTACATGCCCTCAAGCGCCTTGAGCACCGCGTCCTTGACCAAGAAGCGCGCCGGCACCTTGGCCATCATGCCGTACATGGCGGCGCTGCCTTCGCTTTTTAATTCCGGATGCGCCCTCACATGCGCCACCGCCTCACGCGCGTCTCGCAAATAGTCCTCGACGATGGCGGCGTGGTTGGAGGTGACGGTGAGGTGGATGCTGGTGGGATGCTGCTGGCGATCGACGTACCAGCCCTTGGCTTGCAGCTGATCGGCGACGGCGAAGAGGTCCAGCGCAGGATCGGTGCTGCGCCACGTAACGATGGTCGCGTGAGGCGCGCCGCATAAGGCGATGCCCGCAATCTCACCGAGGCCACGCCGCAAGGCGGTGGCGGCATCGAGCGCCAACTTGGCGTGGCGGAGGTAGCCCTCCTCGCCCATGGCCTGTAGGCCAGCCCACGCCGCGGCGATGGCGCCACCACCGCGTGTTCCCGCGACGCCAGGCGAGGCATACACGCCGGAGGGGTTGTCGACCGAGACGAAAAACTGGTGCCGCAGGTAGCTCATGTCGCGAAACAGCAAGGTCGAGGCACCCTTGGCGGTGTAGCCGTATTTATGCAAGTCAGCCGAAATGCTGGTGACGCCCGGTACGCGAAAATCCCAACGCGGCACGGCGTGGCCGAGGCGCTCGAGAAACGGCAAGATAAAGCCGCCAACGCACGCGTCGACGTGCAGCGGCAGCTTATGCGCCAGCGCCACGTCCGAGAGCTCGGCGATTGGATCGACCACGCCGTGCGCGTATTGCGGCGCCGAGGCGACCAATAAGATGGTGCGGGCATTGATCGCGCGCGTCATTGCGCGGACGTCGGCGCGAAAGTCCGTCCCGTCGACGGCCACGCGCCGCACGCGCACGCCAAAGTAATAGCCCGCCTTGTCAAACGCCACGTGTGCCGTCGTGGGCACCACCATCTCGGGGCGACGAATCCAGGGCGAATGTTTGCGCGCACGCTCGCGCGCCGCCTTGACCGCCAAGAGCAGGCTCTCGGTGCCACCCGACGTCATGGTGCCGACGACGTTGTCGTCGCCATGAAATAGGTTGGCCGCCATACGCACGACGTCGGATTCCATGCGCCGCAGCGACGCAAAGGCCATCGGGTTGAGCGCGTTTTCCGAAAAAAAGAGGTTGTGCGCCTGCTTGAGAAATGCCGAATGCGCGTCGCCAGCGTGATAGACCAGGCTAAACACGCGGCCGTCGCGCCAATTGACATCGGCGGCCCCCAAGGCCTTGAGCTCGCCTAACAACTCATCGTGAGGCCGCCCCGTCAGCGGCAAGGTGCGCACCGTGCGCTCTGGAGCATTCAATGATTCAGACACCCGCGCACGCTAGCACGAGCCGCGCGTGGCGGGTCACCAAGATTCCTGCGTGCCCGCCGCGTGGCAGACTAAGCGCGCGTTACCCTTAGGAGTTATATATCATTATGTCAGGTAATTTAAGGGGCCGGCCGCGGCGCTTAAGCCGTCGCGCAACGCCGCGTACCCAAAGCCGGGCTAGCTGGCGACCGCGACGGCCTCATAGGCGCGAATCACGGTGACCTTGATCTGACCGGGGAACGTCAATTCGTCTGAAACCTGGGCGGCAATATCGGTTGAGAGCTGCATGACGTCGGCATCCCCGATGTCGCGATTGTCGACATAGACGCGCAGCTCGCGGCCGCCGTGAACCGCGTGCGCATACTCGACGCCGCGATACGACGCCGCGATGCGCTCGAGATCTTCGACGCGACCCGAGAAGCCCTCTTGTTGCTCGCGCCGCGCGCCGGGCCTCGCCCCACTCATGGCATCGGCGGCGGCAACTAAGTAGGCGTACGACGAGTTTGCCGGCTCGTCAGCGTGGTGTGAGCCGATGGCGTTGGCGACCAACTCCGTCTCGCCAAGCCTGCGCGCGATGTCGGCACCGATGACCGCATGCGAACCTTCGATCTTATGGGTCAGCGCCTTGCCGATGTCGTGCATCAACGTCGCCCGCCTGGCCAGTTTTTCGTCGAGCCCAAGTTCGGCCGCCATCATGCCGGCAAGAAACGACGACTCGACCGCGTGCAGCCACTGATTCTGCGTATAGCTGGTGCGATAATTGAGCGCGCCGACCAACCCCACGATTTCTGGGTGAGCGCGCTCAATGCCGAGCAGGTGAAAGGCCTTGCGCCCGAGCGTGTTGATTTCTTGTTCGAGGTTGGCGCGCAGCTTGGTCGCCCACTCGGTGGGATTTTTAACGATGGCCTCGACCAGCTCGGGCTTGGCTAGGCGCGCAAAGCCGCGCCGCGCCACCTCGCGGCCGACCCCGTCCAGGCCTTCCATGCGAAACGCCGTGTGGTCGTCGTTGAGAATGAGCGTAATGCCGCAGACTTGCTCTAACGCCTGGTGAATGGCGCCGTCATTGGCGAGGGCCAAGGCGACGATGTCGCCGCCGACGCGCAGGTTGGACACATTACGCTCGGTGAGAAAGTGATTTTGATAGCGGCTCGACGCGATCTCGAGCAGCCGGGTGGCGTGGCGATCGTATTCAGGGTCGGCCATGTTGGCTTCAAGCTTGCGCATCGCGGCCTGCGCCTGCGCCGCGGCATCGGTAACCCATCCACGCTGCAGCGTCTTGACGATGGCGTCGCGCTGCACGTTGCCACGGGCCTCGAGCACGGCCAGCGCCTGAGCCAGCTTGGCCTCGGCGTCTTGATTAATGCCACGCGCACTGTCGTCCAGCGACGTGACCTCGCGCGTGTGGGCCGCGACGATTTCCGCACGTCGTTCGGCTTCCGCGAGCATGGCCGCAACGTCCGTCCGCGCGCCTTCGGCCTGGCCTGCGAGCACGCTCATCCGCTCGTGCGCCGCGCTAATCTCTTCCATGCTTTGGGTGCGACGTTGCAACGCCTCCGCCTGCGCCTCGGCGACTTGGGCGCTGGCGAGCGCGACGATTTCTAGCCGCTGGCGCTGCATATCGAGTTCAACCTTGGCTGCGGCCTCAGCCACGACGGCGTCGCGCTGCTGCGCCGCCGTGATGCCTAGGAGCCAAACGGCAAGCCCAGCGCCCAGCGCCAGGGCGACCAAAAAAGCAATCCAGACCATGGCTAACCATCGCTGATGTCTGGCGCAATAACAAGATGAAGCGCCTGATCCGCGGTCACGTGGACGATGCGCCGCGCGTTTACGCCGGCGGGCAATTGCTCGCCCTCAAACGTGAGCGTGATCGTCGCGCCAACCTCGGCGTTAATTACCAGCGGCGAACGTCCCACCTCCTTGCCATCCACCATGGTGCGCAGGCCGCTGGGCTGCGTCACCACATGCAAGTTGGCGCTGGGAGGGTCGGCGAGCGGACGCGCCACGGCGGCGAGGTTGCGCGCGCGCAGGCCCTGAAGCTGCCAAAACAAGCCGCCAGCCGCGCCGCCGAAAAGCAAAAAAAACAGCCAGCCGGCGATCACCCGCTTGCGTCCGCGGCGACGAGGCGGTGCCGCGCTAGGTCGCGCTTCGCCGCCGGTGGTGCGCCGGCGCGCGTGCGTCATCGTAACCAGGCCGCGCTCGGACGCCACCGATTCAAGTGCCGACGCGGAAATGGCGGTCGGCGACGCGACGCGAACTTGCGGCGCGGCGGCCCGTGACAAGGTGGCGCCACTGAGCCCGCCTGCGCCGGTAGGCAGCGGCGGTGGCATCGTCGTGCTCGGGGGGCGCGCCGCGGCCATCGTAAAGGGCACGAGCGCGGCGGCCAACTCGCGCATGGACGCAAAGCGTTCGGCGGGCGATTTCGCAAGACAGCATGCAATGACCCGCTCAAGCGCGGGCGGGACGTGCGGCGCAAACGCGCGTACCAGCGGCGGCGGATCAAACACCTGCATCCGCAGCAGCGTTGCCGTGTCCGGCGAATGAAATGGCAGGCGCCCCGAGACCATCTGAAAGAGCAGGACCCCCAACGCGTAAATATCGGTGCGATGATCGACCTGTTTTTGCGACTGACACGCCTCGGGGGACATGTATTGCGGCGTGCCGACCACGGAGCCAACCGCGGTCAGCCCGGTGGTGTTGCCATCGAAGAACTTGGCGAGCCCAAAATCGAGCAGCTTGACATAGTCGCGATCACCGCGGCGATCGATCAGCATGACGTTGTCGGGCTTGAGATCGCGATGCATGATGCCGCGCTCGTGCGCCGCGCCCAAGGCGCCTGCGATCTGAATGGCGATCTTGCACGCGCGGCTCAGCTCAACCTGGCGTTGCGCAACCATCAGGGCGGCCAACGTCTCGCCCTGCAAGTACTCCATGACGTAGAAATACTCGCCATCTGGCGCCTGGCCAAAGTCATGGGCCTCGACGATGTGCTCATGGCCAATCGCCGTGACGGCGCGCGCCTCCTGAAAAAATCGCGCGATGACATCGCGACTGGCCGCGAGGTCTTTGTGAATTACCTTGACCGCGACGCGCTTGCCGATAACCGGGTGTTCGGCGAGATACACCGCCCCCATGCCGCCATTGCCGAGTCGGGAGACAATCTTGTAGTTGCCGAGGCTATCGCCGATTCCGATGGGCACGCCCCATTATTATCGCACGCATGCCGGTGGCGGCTCAGCCGCCGGCGCAAAACTGTGCGTAATCAATAAGCTCGATGTTGCGGCGATCGACGCCTGGCGCACATGTAGGACAGGCAGGATTGGCAGCCAGCCGCAGCTCGCGAAACGAGGTTTGCAAGGCGTCGTAAACGAGCAAGCGCCCGGCCAGGGTGTGACCCAGCCCTAAGATGAGCTTGATAACCTCGGTCGCTTGCAACACGCCCATGACGCCGGGCAGCACGCCGAGCACGCCGGCCTCGGCGCACGAAGGCGCAGCATCGCGTGGCGGCGGCTGTGGAAACAGGCAGCGATAGCACGGCGCGCCTTGCGCTGAAAACACGCTGAGCTGGCCCTCGAAGCGATAGATGGAGGCGTGGACCACCGGCTTGCCCAGGCGCAGCGCGGCGTCGTTGATGAGATAGCGAGTTTGAAAATTGTCGGAGCCGTCGACGATGACGTCGAAGGCGGCCATGATTTCGAGCGCATTGTCGCGGGCCAGGCGGGTGCGAAATGGCAACACCTTGAGGTCGGGGTTGAGGCCGCGCAACGTTACCTCGGCGCTGGTGACCTTGGCCATGCCGACGCGGCCCTGGCTGTGCATGATCTGGCGCTGCAGATTCGATTCATCGACCACGTCGTCGTCGACGAGGCCAAGGGTGCCGATGCCGGCGGCGGCCAAGTACATGGCCGAGGGCGAGCCAAGGCCACCGGCGCCAACGCACAGCACCTTGCTCGCCAGCAGCCCAATTTGGCCGTCGACGCCGATTTCGGGCAGCCGCGTATGCCGCGCATAACGGCGTGCTTGCTCGCCAGTGAGCGCGGTCAGCCCGGTCGGCGTCACCCAGGCGTAACCGGCGGCCTTCCACGCGGCAAAGCCGCCGCTCATCGAGGTGACATGCGCGTAGCCGAGTTCACGCAGCGATCGCGCCGCCAACGCCGAGCGCACCCCGCCGGCGCAGTAAACGACGATCGGCGTGGTCTTGTCGGGCACCGCGGCCTCGATGCGCAGCTCTAATAATCCGCGCGCAATCCACGTCGCGTTTTTGATGCTGCCTTGGCTGTGCTCATCTTGCTCGCGCACGTCGATGAGCGTTGGCGCCACCCCACCCTCCAGCCGCGACTTGACCTCGGCGACGTCCGCCTCCGCGATGTCCGACTTGACGCCTTGGATTAGAGCCTGGAAATTTGTCATGGCGGATAGCGGTAATATGGATTAGAGGACACAGGCGGGCACCGCGGTGGTCTCGCCAAGCATCGCGTTACGTAGCTGCGCGCGTTCACGATGCCAGAAGCATAGCGTGTCCGCCTCGCGCAAATAACCATACTGATACAGCAACGAGGTGGAGATGCTGCGCGCGAGAATGGTGCTGGGCGAGGGCTCCATCAGGGCGGCATGTCGGCGCCTAACAACCAACTCCGCCGCGGCGAGCTGCGCGTCGACTTCCGCCAACGCCGCATCGCGCGCGTCGGGTGCCCCGCTTGAGGCTGCGGCGAGCCACAGCGCGTGGGCAAAGGCCGCGCGCGTCGCCGCGATCTCGACGCCGTCGATTAGCTCGGCGATGAACGGCGTGGCGGCCGAGTTCGCGAAGGCAGGGGCGTTCGCCTGCGTGGCCAACACCGCCAACTCATCGGCGAACGCCGCAAGCGGCGTCAGCACGTCCGCGGCAAACTGCGCCCTCACCTCTGGGGTCGCGTCGATGATCTCTTCGAGGTCAGGGCGGCGCGGTTGCGACCACACGCCAAGGGCGTAGCCGGCGGCAAACGTAACGTCCTGGCTCGCGAGATACGGCGCGAGGCGCTGATCAATATGCGCGCCCTGCTGCAGCTCGGTGAGCTCGGCGACCAAGCTGGCAGCGGCCTGCCCTGCTACGCCCAGGGGCGCAAACATGTCGCCGAGCAGCGCCTCGTACGAAGCCGGCAACGCCCACCCCATGCGCAGCGCGGCCCAATCGTTTTGCCAATAGCCCCACTCCCAACCGCTGGAAAAGATCACGTGGTCTTGCAGGCCGGCGTGGCCGCCTTGGGCTGCCGCCGTCGCAAGGCTCGCCAAATCGTCGTAGCGCGCCCGCATGTACAGCGGCAGGTATTGCGGGATCGAGTTGTCAAACGCGACCCAATACGCGGTCTCGGGAAAGTAGCCTGCGGGCTCGCCCAGCGCGAGGCGTTCGAGCAAGTACGCGCGGTGTTCGGCAAACGTCTCGTGATTGTAGGCGCCGCCGGCATCGCCAAAAAGCCCGTAGTACATCACGGAGTGCATCCACGGCACGATCGGGCGCGCCGCGAACTTGACCAAAAAATAATAGAGCAGGCTCTCTTCTTCATAGATGACGCGCGTGTCCTCGAAATTGCCGACGTGGATGCTCGCGGTCACCTCGGCGCTGGGCCAAGCCGCCTGCACGGCGTCATAGGTTTGCTCCACCGCCGCGATAAACGCCGATGGCTCCTCGCTGAAAAATTCGCCAAACGAGAGCTGAAGGCTGTCGTAGGGCAGCTCGGCAAGCGGCGCCAGGCGCGCCGGGATTGCCTCGGCCGGCGCCTCGTCGGCCTCCACCAAGTCGTACGCATGTTGCAGGTTGCTCGCACCAAAGACTTGCAGCCCCGCGCCGACGCGCAGGCCACGCGCGTGCGCCAACGTCAGCAACTGCCGCTGATGTGCCAGGCGAGGCGACGGCCCTTGGGCCGCGTTGGCGAACATGTCGTCGAGCAGCGGCCAGGTGACAAAGTTGGCGCGGTTTTTCACCAGCCAATCAAGCGTGCGCGCCGCGTCGGCTAGGTTTTCGTCACCGGGCTCCCAAAAATCAAAATACGCTTCTGTCGGGTGCAAGATATGCAGGTGCACGCCGCGCCGCGCCACTTGCGGCGATTCAACGCGATCCAAGATTGCCGCGTCAGGCACCGCCAACGTCGCCGGCACAAACGTTTGATGCGGATGGAAAAACCGCACGCCCATGGCTTCGAGCAGCGCCGAGACGCCGTATTGCGCGCCGAGGCTATCGCTGGCTTCAACGACAAAGCCGCCCGGCGCCTCGCGCAAGCGAAAACATTCGGCGCACATCGCATCGTCGATGACGACGGCAATTTGCGTTCGCGACGCGCTTTCGCCCAGCGCCAAGTCAGGCTGCTCGCGCACCGTTAGCGCGGCATCGAGCTGACTCGGCAGCAGCGCGACATAGGGCTCCATCGCGCCGGCGCGCGCCGGCGGCACGATAATTTGCATGGCGGGCGGCGGTGACTTGCAGCCGGTGGCACCTGCCACCCCGGCGCAGGCCACCCACCATGCCAACAGAGCCAGTCGCCGCGACGTCATGCCTTATTTGGTACCACGCGATGTGTACGCTGTCGCGCTCGCGAGCCGCGCCGCGCCCAGGTGGGGTCGGTTAGGCCCGTGGCCGCTACCTACGCCGCGAGCGATCGATTCGCCGATCCGGCGAGACAGGCTTTTTTGCATGGGAAACCGCCCACACCAATGGCATGGTAGCGGGCATGAATAACCGGCATGCCTGTGGACGAGTGCTCGCGCTCGTCGCCCCAATGCTCTTGCTGATGCCGCTGGTCAGCGCCGATGAAAACGCGCCGGCGGCGGTGGTTGGTGGCGAAAACGCCGCGCTTGGCCGCTGGCCCGCGGTGGCGGGCGTCGTCATCGGCGGCGGCGTACAATGCACCGGCACCTTGGTGGCGCCCAATCTCGTGCTAACCGCGGGGCATTGCCAAGACAGCGATTTGTCGCGTGTGATCATCGGCGCCAACAAGCTGTCGCGCCCCGGCGACGGCGAAACGATCGACGTCAGCGACCAGGTCCTCGAGCCCTCGGGCCTTGATGTCATGCTGTTGGTATTGGCTAGCGACGCAACCACGCCGCCGCACCCCATCGCCGCTGGCTGGAGCGCGGCGGACATTCAGGCAAGCGCGTCGGCCGCGCTGGTTGGCTTTGGCGCGATTGACGCTGGCGGAAACAATTATGTCGATACCCTGCAACAGGCGACCACAACCATCTCAGATCCGACGTGTGCCAATCTAGATCTCGGCTGCGAGGTTACGGGCAAGGAGCTCATTGCCGGCGGTGGTGGCATCGATACGTGCTACGGCGATTCCGGCGGGCCACTATTTTTGGTGACGGCCTACGGCGAATATCTCGCCGGCGTGACGTCGCGCGGCGCGTGGATCGGCCAAACGCCCTGCGGCCAAGGCGGCATCTATGTCCGCGCCGACGTGCTGACCAACTGGATCGCGAGCCTCTCTTCTGAAACCTTGGAACGACCGACCATGCCAACGATCGCCGCCTTCACCGCAGAGTCAGGCGAGGCCACCACGGTGGCTATTGCCGCCAACGACCCCGGCGGCCAGGCCCACAACTACGAGGTAATTACGCCACCGCAATACGGCACGCTGGAGGTCTCTGCCGGCCAGCTGCCGAGGTACACCTCGAACCCCGGCTATCTCGGCGCGGATGCGTTTGTCGTCCGCGTGATCGATGCCAGCAAGCCGACGCGGTTTGTTGACGCCGCAGGCGCCGTGACCGTGGTCGAGGCGCAGAGCGGGAGCGGCTGCGGTTGCCAGAGCGATGCGGGCGCGGGCGGGCCGACGGGCTGGCTGATAGTGGCAGTGGCCGGCCTTGCCTTGCTGCGGCCGCGGCGCGCGCCAACTGTTCGATCTTGCTAGGGGGGCGGCCATGGGCTGCGGTTGCCTGTGGACTTGCCCAGCATTTCGGCTAGACTGGCAAGGCTATGAATACTCAAACAAATGCGGCGTCCCTGACGGCGCCGATCGCTGGTGAAGCTGCCGCTGGTGCGCGCGATGTCGGCGACGAAGGCATTGATGCTGTTGTTCGGTTTACGCCGATTGCGGCGAGCAAGGTCCACGAGATTCGCCAGGCCGAAGGCATCGAGGATACGCTCGCGCTGCGCCTGCGCGTCGTCGGTGGCGGCTGCGCCGGTTTTTCTTACGACCTGTATTTTGATGATGCGACCGAGGTCGACCGCGTGGTCGAAATCTCAGGCGTCAAATGCACCATCGACGAGATGAGCCTGATGTATCTCGCCGGCACCGAGGTCGACTATGTCGAAGGCCTGCAAGGCCAAGGCTTTAAGTTCCAAAACCCCAACGTCAAGTCGACGTGTGGCTGCGGCTCAAGCTTTAGCGTCTGACTTTTCCGGCGCCGCGAGGCCCGCTGCCCCACGCTTGCCGCGTTGGTGCTATCATGCGCCGTGGCTGACATCGCAGAGCTGCTCGCCCAGGAACTCGGATCGGCGCGCGTCATCACGCGCACGGATGAGCGCTTCGAGGACTTTTGCCGCGACGAGTCGCCGCTGCCAGAGTTTTTTCCGCCCGATTGCGCGGTGCTGGTCGAATCGGCTGAGCAGGCGGCGCTGGTGCTGCGGCTATGCCAAGCACACGGCGTGCCGGTCACCCCGCGCGGTGCGGGCAGCGGCATGACGGGCGGCTGCTTGCCGATCGCGGGCGGCGTCGTGCTGTCGACCGAACGCATGGGGCGGGTGCTTGAGATCAACAACGACGACCTGCTCGCCGTGGTTGAGCCCGGCGTCATCACGGGCCAGCTGCAAGACGCGGTCGAGGCGCAGGGCATGTTCTACCCGCCCGACCCAGCGTCGCTCGAGTATTGCTCGATCGGCGGCAACGCCGCGACCAACTCGGGCGGGCCGCGTGCGTTCAAGTACGGCGTGACGCGCGAATACATGCTCGGCATGGAGGTCGCGCTCATGGGCGGCGAACGCCTGCGCATTGGCCGCCGCACCGCCAAGGGCGTCACCGGCTATGACTTAGTGGCGGGCTTTGTCGGCAGCGAGGGGACGTTTGGCGTCATTACCGAGCTGACGGTCAAGCTGATTCCAAAACCGCCGGCGCAGGCTACCGCGCTCGCCGTGTTTGCCGACGTTAGGGCCGCGGGCGCCTGCATTCAGCAATTGTTGCGCGCAGGCATTCGGCCCGCCGTGCTCGAACTCGCCGATCGCGCGTCGATTGACCACGTTCGCGGCAAGGCGCGATATCGCTTCCCAGCGGGCGCCGGCGCAGTTGTGTTGCTTGAGGTCGACGGCTCGCCGCAGACGGTCGAATTTGAGATCGAGCAGATCGGCACGCGCTGCGATGAGCTCGGCGCGCTCGATGTTGCCATTGCCAGCGAGCCGGCCGACCGCCGCGCGCTGTGGGAGGCCCGCCGCCTCATCTCGAGCTCGCTCAAAGAGGCCTATCGCATCAAGATCAACGAAGACATCTGCGT
This sequence comes from Myxococcales bacterium, assembly GCA_016716835.1. Lineage (NCBI taxonomy): Bacteria > Pseudomonadati > Myxococcota > Myxococcia > Myxococcales > Myxococcales bacterium. The sequence goes on from JADJUW010000001.1 coordinate 1,763,769, forward strand.
GCCGCGTGGCGCGATCGTCGAGATGCTGGCGCGCATCGAGGCGCTTGGTGCCGAGCACAAGGTCGACATTGCGGTATTTGGCCACGCCGGCGACGGCAACCTGCACGCCAATATTCTATCGAACGGCGATCCGAACGATCCAACGCTGCGCGCCCATCTCGACCTCGTGACGCGGCGGCTGTTCGAAGAAACCATCGCGCTGCGCGGCACGCTGTCGGGCGAGCACGGCATTGGCACCGCTAAGCGCGACTACATGGGCCTTGAGCAACCTGAGCGCGTGCTGGAATGGCAAAGGCAATGGAAGCGCATGTGGGATCCGCGCGAGCTGCTCAACCCAGGCAAGATCTTGCCGGCGCGCCGTTCGGCATGCACGGAGTAAGCACGTGACGCCGCCGGCCTCGTTGCACCGCTTTGCCCCCCATGATGCGCTCGTGTCGCAGCTCGCGGCGCGCACGCGGCGCTGCCTGGTAGAGCCCGAGCTGCGGCCATCGGCGGTTGCGATCCTGCTCGCGGAACAAGCAGGGATCACGCGCCAACTATGGGTGCCGCTGATCGTGCGTCCCGCCGACGCGCCAACCCACTCCGGCCAAATCGCGCTGCCCGGCGGCGGCGTGCACCCAGGGGATGGCTCGCTCGGCGCCACCGCACAACGCGAGGCCTTCGAAGAGCTCGGCGTGCCGACGACAACCATTGACGTGCTCGGCCTGCTCGACGACGTGCCAACCCCGGCGGGCTATTGCATCACGCCGGTGCTGTGTGCCTTTTCGCCGCATCCCTTTGCGCCCGACGCGCGCGAAGTCGCGAGCTATTTTTGGGCCCCGGTGTCGCTGTTTGCCGACCACGCCGCCGCTGAATTCCTCGGCGAACGGGAGTATCGCGGCGTCACCTATCAGATGCGCGCCTATCACTGGCAGGGCCATCGGATCTGGGGCGCAACCGCGCGCATACTCGAACAAGTCGCGCAGCTCGTCACATCGTAGCGGCTCCCCTAGGCGCAAAGTCTTACCGGCAGGTGCGCGCACGTTTCTTCCGCGAGCATAGATTGCAGGGCGGTGGTCGTAGCACCGAGGGCTGTGGATACCACAGCCGTCTCGCGCTACCCCGGAGGGTCGCTATCTGCGAGCAGGAAGACACGTGCGCGCACCTGCCGTTCACCCATCTATCTGCGAGCAGGAAGACACGTGCGCCGACCTGCCGGTTAGCGAGCCGCTGGCGGCGGCGCGGGCAAGAATGAGATAAATTTCCACGTCATGCCAAGCTTGGCGAACACGGCGTCGTGGCAGCGAATCTCGGCACCAGCGACCGCGCAGCCATCGCCAATGGCGCGCTCAAGCGCATCCATGGCCGCCGTGTCGGCCTGCCACACCACCACGGCGGTATCCGCGCTCGGCGTCGAGCGTGCATCCCACGCAAAATCGTCGGCCATGTGGGCTCGCATGCTGGCGGCGTCGCGCGCCAGCGCCGCCGCATACACCTTTCGCACCACGACCTCAGCGTCATCGGGGAGTGCGCCTAACGCCAAGGCCTCGGCCTCGGTCGCGATTGGATCTTCCTTTGGCGCCTCGGCCGTCTGGCGATCCGCCTTGCGCACGGCGTGCTTGCGCAACCTGCGATAGATCTGCATGCGCAGCGCATCGGTGCGTCCCGGCAACCACGAGGGAATGTTGTTGCTCTTCATCTCGCTTGGCACCGCATTGCCGGCCTCCCATTCGGCAGCATGGGGGATGATGGTTATTTCAAACGGCCGCGGCGCAACGATCTTGATGTCGAAGCGGACGAAAAACCGCTTTTGCATGCCGGTCACCTGATTGCCAAACGCGGACGAGGTGGCGGCGGCATTGGAACTGCCGCTGGCGCGCGCGCGTACCTGCGCCGAATTCGGGTCGTCCATGCTCGCGTTGTGGCTGACCTGATGCCACGCGGTCTTGATCACGCCGCGCACGGGGTCATCGTCATACTGCGGATAGAATTTATCGACGACGGCAATGACCTCGGAAAAGACGATCGCAAAATCAGCGTCGTAGGCCGACAGCTTGGCCGCCGCGGTATCGCGTTTTTTAGCGGCGCAGCCTAGGCCCCCCAGCCCGGTGGTCCCCAGGCAAATTGCGACGGTGATAGCCCATCTTCGCGCCGCGGCGCGGTGGCGCGACGTTGGTGGCGGTGTGTACAAACGCTTCATATGGGTACCCGCTCTCGGCGTAGCACGGCCTCACCCCCTAGCACCACAGCTCGTGCCGTCGACATCCGCAATTTGGGCGCCGAGCTGATCGCGCCCCGGCTCGCGGTTAGCGCCTTTGTGTTTGATGCCGAGCAGCGCCTGCTCGTCGTGCGCCGCGGTCGTCCGCCCGGCGAAGGCTTGTGGTCGGTACCCGGTGGCAAGGTGATGCCAGGCGAAACCTTGGCTGCCGCCGTCGCCCGCGAAGTGCGCGAGGAAACCGCCTGCGAGGTGCGGTGCGGCGCCGTGCTTGAGGTCGTCGAGCGCTGCGGCGAGGCAGCCACCGGCCCGTACCACTACGTTATTATTGCACACGCCGCGACGTTGCAGCGCCAGCGCATCCCGCAGGCCGGCAGCGACGCGGCGGCCGCCGCCTTTGTCGCGCTCGCTGACCTCTCGCATCGCCCGTGCACGGAGGGCCTGCGCGAGCTGGCCGCGCGCGCTTTGTCGCGACCAAACCTTGGGTAAGCCGCCAATCCACGGTACGACGCGCCCGTGCTGCCGCTCGCAACCCCTCCGGCGCCACCCCGGCATCCAGCGCTGGTCGCGGCTGCCGACTGGTCGGACTGGCGTTGGCAGCTGCGCAACATGATGCAACGAGCTGATGAGCTCGCCTCGTTTATCGACGTTACCAGCGCCGAGCGCGACGCGCTGGCGGCTTCGGCGCACCTATTTAAGGTCGGCGTCACGCCATATTACGCCAGCCTGATGGACCGCACCAATCCCAGCTGCCCGATCCGCATGCAGGCGCTGCCGCGCATGGCCGAGTTGGAAATCCGCGACGAGGAGCTACGCGATCCGCTCGGGGAGGACGCGCACATGCCGGCACCCTCGGTGGTGCACAAGTATCCCGATCGCGCGCTGCTGCTGGTGGTCGATCGCTGCGGCATCTATTGCCGCCACTGCAATCGGCGCCGCCTAGTAGCAGGCGAGACGCCGCCGACCGCAAGCGACATTGATGCCGGCATTGCATACATCGCCAAGACGCGCCGTATCCGCGACGTGCTGATCTCGGGTGGCGATCCCTTCTTGTTGCCAACCGCGAAGCTCGAATCGATCTTGCAAAAGCTCGCGGCAATACCTCACCTGGATTTCATTCGCATTGGTACGCGCATGCCCGTGGTCTGCCCCATGCGCATCGACGACGAGCTCTGCGCCATGCTGCGCAAGTATCATCCCGTCTACGTCAACACCCACTTCAACCACGCCAAGGAGCTGACGCCGCTGGCCAAGGCCGCCTGCGAGCGGCTGGTTGACGCGGGTATACCGGTTGGCAATCAGGCCGTCGTGTTGCGGGGCATCAACTCCTCCGTGCGCAGCCTGCGCGCGCTGATGCGCGGGCTCTTGCGCATGCGCGTGCGCCCTTATTATCTATTTCACGGCGACACCGTCATCGGCACCGATCATTTGCGCACCACGGTGGCGACGTCGCAGGCGCTCTATCGCGGCCTGCGCGGCTTCATGACCGGCATGGGCGTGCCACACCTGGTGCTGGATGCGCCCGGCGGCGGCGGCAAGGTGCCGATTATTCCCAACTACATCGTCGAGCAGGGCGATTCGACGGTCGTGGTCGAAAACTATCGTGGCGAGCGCATCGCATTCCCAGAGCCGTTGCAGCGCGATGCCCAGGTGCCGTACGACGAAATCTTTTTTTCCGGAATGGACGCCGATGACGACCGCGAAGGCGCCAGCGAACGCGACGACGCCTGAGGCAGCTGCGGCCGGCGAGGCCAATGCGACCGCGGCGATCGCGCTCGGCGAGCACTTTGCCTCGATCGCGCCGAGCTTGGGCTTTGCGCGCCTTGGCGCCGTGTCAATTGCGCGGCCCACGACGTTTGCGCACTACGAGGCGTGGCTTGCGCGCGCCCACCACGGCGAGATGCACTACCTGGCTGAGCCGTTGCAGCGCGAGTCGCGCGCCGATGCGACGAGGCTGATGCCGTCCGCGCAAACGGCGATCGTCGCGGCGCTGCCCTACGATCGCCACGTCGTGCCGGCGCAGGCGCTCACCGCGCGTATCGCGCGCTACGCTACGGGGCACGACTATCATTGGGTGTTTAAGGAACGCCTGACGGCGCTGCTGGCAGCGGTCAATGCGGCAGCCGGCACCGCCATCGCGGGCCGCGCCTGTGTCGACTCGGCACCCGTGCTCGAGCGCGACGCCGCCGCCGCCGCAGGGCTTGGCTTTGTCGGCAAGAACACCATGCTCATCGCACCGGGCACCGGCTCGAACCTCTTGCTCGGGGTGCTGCTCATCGACGCGGCGGCAATCATCGCGCAGCCCGCGCTCGGCCCGCGCTGCGGCGCGTGCACCGCCTGCCTCGATGCCTGCCCGACGGGCGCCTTCACCGGGCCCTACCAGCTCGATGCGCGCCGCTGCATTTCGTATCTCACCATCGAGCTGCGCGCCGACGTGCCGCGCGAGTTGCGCCCGCTGATGGGACAGTGGGTGTTTGGTTGCGATCTGTGCCAGGATGCATGCCCGTTTAACCAGGCGAGGCGCCGCGCGGCGCCGCCCGATGCCATGCTGGTGCGCCACGCCGACGCCCCGAACGAGACGTCCGATTTACGGACACTCGCGACCATCTCGACCAGCGCGTACAAGCGCCTCGTGCACGGAACGTCGATGGCACGCGTCTCGCGCAACCAGTTTTTGCGCAACGTGGCGCTTGCGCTGGGCAACACGGGCGACGCCCGCGCGGTGCCCGCCGTGGCGACGTTGTGCCTGCACGCTCACGCCCTGGTGCGCACGCACGCATATTGGGCGATGGCGCGACTTGCGGCACAAGCGGCATGTGAGCCGGCGCTGGCGCTGCGCGCGCTTGTGGCCGCACAACAAATGATCGCGACCCCGCAGGAGCAACAGGCGTGGGACCTCGAGGCGCGCGCGATCCGTGCTATGATGTAGTGGTCCATGCGCCCTGCCCGCGTCGCGTCTTTTGTGTCTACCTTGATGCCCACCCTGGGGCCTGCCGTCGCCTTGGTGCTAGGGCTTGGCTGCACCAAAAAGCCGCCGTCACATGCGGGCTACGCGGTAGGCACCAGCCCGGCTGGTCCGACCCGGCCGTGGGCGAAACCAAGCGCCCTTAAAATCGACGCGCGCGGCCGCTTGGCGGGCGAGCTTCGGCTTAGCTACCCCAAACGCGCGCGTGCCAAATGGCTGGCCATCGACGTGCCCGCGAGCGGATCGCTAACGCTGGCGGTTGAGACGTTTGCGACCAGCGGCGGCGAGGTCGTGGTTGGCGTTGAGCTCTACGACCCCTCGCTGATGCGACTGCTCGCGGAACAGGAAGTCGCCATGGCCGCCGATGAGGCAACGCGGAGGCCGGCGCGCGATGCCGACGAGGCAGACGAAGATGGGTTCGTCACCGATGCCGACGAGGAGCCAAGCGACGCCGTCGCCACGGCCGTGGACCCAGCGGGACCGCGCAGCTACACGTTTGAGCATTTGGCGCCAGGCAAACACTTGCTCCACCTATTTGTTAGCCGCCGGCTCGACGAAGCCACCGTTGAAGTAATCGGAAAATTTGCCTCAGGACCAGGCCCGTCGGCGTCGGGGAGTGATGCGCTCATGGTGGCTGAGGTTGCGCTGCTACCACCCCTGCCGCTGGTGCCGGTGACCGACGACAGCCCCGCCAGCAAATCCACCCGCGAACCTCATATCCGAAAACCGGACACAAAGGCCCCGCGCCGGGACAAACCTGAGAAGCCCGACAAAGCCGAGAAACCCGACGCTGCCAGCAGCGACCAAGATGCCCCCGGCGTGCCTACCTCGGCGCGTATTATCAACGTCAGCGTCGTCGCCGGCGGCACCGAAATCACCATCAATCGCGGGGTCGATCACGGCCTAGCTCCGGGCGTCGCCGGCCATGTTGCAGGGGTCAAGCAGGGCGCCTTTTCCCTCGCAAGCTGCGCGCCACGCACGTGCAAGGCGATCGTTAAGGCCTCTGCCAGCGACCTATCGGGCGTCAGCAAAGTTACCCTCAAGCCGTAAGGCCGACGCCCACCGGGCACTTTGCGGCCCGCGGGTGCTGCGACCGCTTACCCGGGCGCGGTAACATGAGCCACATGTCGGCGTTCATTCGAGGTTTCGTATTCGCCTGTGTCGCCACAGGCCTCGCCGCGTGCGCGCATAACGTGGCGCAAGATGGCAATACCGGGCCCGACGGCAAGGTCAAGGGCGCGCAGGCACTCGAGCTCGAGAACGGCGAGGGGCGCAGCAAGGGCATCGTCACCTATCCCGGTGGCGACCGCGTCGATTGGAAAAAAATTGTGTTGCCCGAAGGCAAGGCCGGCGTGCTTGAGCTCAAGCTGCGGTGGAAATCGCCGCGCCCGGGCCTCGACCTCGCGTTTGAGGTCTATGACCAGTGGTTCCACCCCGTCGGTGGCGCCAAGCCCAAGCCTGGCAGCGGCCGCACCAGCAAAAAGTTTGCCATCGAAAATGCGCAGGGAACGTATTACGTGCAGATCTATGCCGCCAAGCGCGGCGATGCCGGCGAGTACGTCCTGACTGCCGAATATGACGATCGAAACACTGCGCTGGCGCTCGGGCCCATCCCAGAACCGCCGCGCTTGCCGGCGCTGCCGTTGCCGCCCAAGCCCTGCGATGCGTCGTCGTTCGACATGAAAAACCCGGCGTGCGCCTTCGTTTGTCCGATGCCAGCTGACCCAAAATGGCCAGGCTGTCAGGGCGTCTGCCCCTCCCCGCCCGATGCCTCGCTGCCGGCGTGCCAAGCGTCGATGCCTTGTCCTAACCCGCCAGATCGCCGCGTCCGCTCCTGCACCAAAGATCTGTGGCCGGCCTGCACGCCGGGCGCCAAAGACCCCGGCAACCCAAATTGCGATGGCTTTCGCATCGTCATGAAGGCGCGCATCATTAATGTGCAAGCCACCTCCGGCGGCACGTTGATCACCGTGAATCGCGGCAGCGACAAGGGCATCGCCACCGGCTGGCGTGGCACCTTGCTGCGCGCCGACGGCAAGCCGGTCGACAAAGGCGAATTCGTCGTCATCCGCGTCACCAAACGCGATGCCGTCGCCAAGGTTAAGGTCAGCGTCGACACCGTCAATCGCTACAAAGAAGTTGAGATCAGCGAACCGCAATGACCGCTGCAACCCCGTCTGATCCACGCCTCGGCTCGGTCATCGACGGCCGCTACACCCTCGTGCGCCGGCTTGGCGCTGGTGGCACCGGGGTGGTGTACGAGGCCGAGCAGCGCGCGATGGGGCGCAGGGTCGCGGTAAAAATGCTAAACGCCGTCGCGGCCGATGACCCGGAGTGGGTGCAGCGCTTTCGCGACGAAGCGATGACGTCGGCGCGCCTGGTGCATCCCAACACCATTCGCGTCTATGACGTCGGCCAAACCAGCGACGGCGCGTTGTTCATGGTGATGGAACTGCTCGAAGGCCACAGCGTGCGCCACATGCTGCGCGAGGGCGCCTTCGCCGCGCCGCGCGTCTTAAAGATCTTGCTGCAAGCGTGTGCGTCGTTAGCGGAGGCACATGGGCTGGGCATTATTCATCGCGACATCAAGGCGGACAACGTGTTCTTGCTGCAGATGGGCGGCGCGGCCGACTACGTCAAGGTCCTCGACTTTTCGGTTGCCAAGTTGCTCCACGAGGGCGGCGTCAAGACACGCGCGGGGCTGGTGCTGGGGACCCCGCAATACATGTCCCCGGAGCAGTGTCGCGGCCTGCCGCTTGATCCGCGCAGCGACCTTTATTCGCTCGGCATCTTGGCCTATGAGATGGCGACCGGCCGCCTGCCATTTACCGCCGCCGATCCGCGCGACGTCTTAACGATGCAGCTTCGCCAACCAGTGCCGCCCTTGGACGCCTCGGTCGCCACGCCCTTGGCCGACATTATTTATTGCGCCTTACAAAAGGAGCCCTCGCAACGTTTTGGCCACGCCGGCGCGATGATGCGCGCGTGCGAAGAAGCGCTGGACCGTCAGGGCGAGCTGAGTGCGCCGCCGCCGAGGGCGAGCGCACCGCGCCTGGGTCCGGCGCAGCCAACGATGGTAGCCACCGCGGTTGAAGGTGGCGCCGCGCGCGCGGACGCGCCAGGTCAAGCGCCCATGCCGGTCGCCCTGCCGCCCGGCGCGAAGACGCTCGTGGCCTCGCTCGCCGCGCCGGCCGCCGCCGCCGCCGCCGCCGCCGATCATGCCCGCGGCCCCCGAGGACGCACCGCCGTGCTCTCAGCGCCCATGCCTATGTCGCCCGCGTCCCCACGATCACCAGCCGAGTCCCGCGGAGCAGGCCGCAAAAAAGACGGGGTCTTGTTGGTGCTGCTCGGCATCTCGATCGGCGTCATCGCGTTTGTTGCGGTGAAACTCTTCTTGGCTCTATGACGACGACCGACGATCAAGACCTGCGGGCACATGAGGTGGTCGCGCGCGTGGGCGCAAAACGTCGTGCGGCGGCGGCAGGTGCAGGCGAGGCGATGCCAGCGGTCGCCGCGACGCCACGCGCAGGCTTCCAACCAGCCGACATTGTGCCGGCCTTGCTCGCGCGCTTGCTCGGGCAGCCTCTCGCCGCCGATCGCATGAGCTATCTGCGGCCAATGTCGCCGCCGGCGTTTACGCCGGTCGGCTGCCGCTTCGCTGAGGTCGACGAAGCCAGCGAGCGGACGTGGGAGGTCGCTGAAGAGATCCGGGCGGCGCTTGGAACGGCGGTGCCGCAGGCGCTGCTGCGCGACCTGCATCGGCCGGTTCGTCAGGTCGAAATCGCGTTTGAGGTTGATGAGGCCTTGCGCGAGGCGCTGCGGCCCGTGGAGTTCACCGCGGCGTCGATGATGGCGACCAACTGGCGAGCCGCGCCGTGCCCTTCGCCGTGGCAACTGCCTGACGACATCGCGGCCATCCGGCAATGGTTTGCCGGTGCCAATTGGGCTACGCTTGGCAAGGATCGCCGATGACGACCGATTTCCGTTTTCGCGAGGTGCTGGCGCGTCACCGCCTGGAATGCGTTGCGCTGACCGATGTGGGCGTCGCGCGCGATCATAACGAGGACGCCTTTTGGGTCGATGAAGATTTTGGCGCGTTCGTGGTGTGCGATGGCATGGGCGGCCACGCGGCGGGTGACGTCGCCTCGCATATCGCCACCAAGGTGATCGCCAGCACGATCGTGCGTACGCCCAGCAGCGGCAAGACCGAGCCCCTGCGCCGCGCCATGGAGCGCGCCAATGAGGCCGTGTTTACGCGCAGCCAAATCGATCCCGCCTGCAAGGGCATGGGCACCACCGGCGTCGGCCTGCGGCTCGAAGACGACGTCTTTCACATCTGCCACTGCGGCGACTCGCGCGCGTATCTGTTCCGCCAGCAGCAGCTCACGCAGCTAACGCGCGACCATTCGCTGCACAATCTCTACCAAGAGCGTCCCGATTTACGCGGCACGATGGGCGAGGCGCAATCAAATATGATCGTCCGCGCGCTCGGGCTGTCGCTGACCTGCGACGTCGAACATCGCAGCATGCCGGTCGACGTAGGCGATATCTATCTCTTGTGCAGCGATGGCCTAACGGATTTAGTAGGCGACGATCACATCGCCAACGTGATGCGCCGCAATCGCCACTTAGGCGACATGGGTGGCCGGCTCGTCGACATGGCCAATGACGCCGGCGGCCGCGACAATATTACCGTCGTCCTTATCGCGGTGCGCTAGCCGGTACGCTGCCCTACCGGCAGGTGGTCGCACGTGTCTTCCTGCTCGCAGATAGCGACCCTCCGGGGCGCAGCGAGACGGCTGTGGTATCCACATCCCCCGGTGCCACGAACACCGCCCTGCAATCTATGCTCGCGGAAGAAACGTGCGCCCACCTGCCGGTTAGCGCGCACGACCAAGCAGCGCGTCAACTACGGCCGGCCATTGCCGCTGCGCCGCGGCGATCCTCGCGCGCCCCATCGCCAGGCGCACGCGCACGTCGGCTTGCGCGTCGGCAGCGAGCATGGCCGCGACTTGATCATAGGCCTCGGCCGCCGGCCTGACGCGGCCCGCGGCGAGCAGGGCCTCCGCGAGCAGCAGCCACAGCCACATCGCATCGCGCTGCCCTGGCGCGCGCGCGAGGGCTTGTTGCGCCACCGCGACCGCTTCATTTAGCGCACCGGCACGCGCGTGCGCGACGACGAGCCATTGGCTCACCGGGGCGTAGGCTGGCACCAGCTGGCCAGCCGACGTCAACGCCTCAACCGCCGTCGCATGGTCACCGCTGCGCAGCGCGGCCAGGCCTCGATCAAGGTATCGCTTGGCGGCAATAGCCACTAATCGAGCTCCAATAGGCTAAATCTGTCGCCCGCGCCGGCCTCGCTCGACGGCGAGTCCTTGGTGTCGGCTTTTTCGCTGGCCGAGGGCGCGGGCGAGGCGGCGATCGGACCTGGTGTTGGCGTGGCGGTCGGCGCCGCGGCGGCGGCCCTCGGCGCGGCGATCGCGACCGGCACGACCGGCACCGGCACCGCGGGCGCCGCCAAATTTGGCGTCGGCGCGGCCAAGGGCACCCACTGCCCCCCGACGCGGACCTGCACGTTCACGCCCTCGACGCGCAACGCCGCCAGTTCGGGCTGCGCGCACGACATTTGCAATTCGGTAACCAGTTGCGCAAACGGCAAGGTCGCCAAATCCGCGAGGCTACGTCCGCCGGCCGGCCCGTCGAAGCGCGGCGCGCGCTCGACGACGTAGGCTTCTAAGACGGCGGTCAAAATCTCCGCCAACTCGTCGCGTCCTAGGGATGAGAGGGCCTGCGCCAGCGACGCTTGCAACTCCAAGAGAGAATGTGGCTTGGTCATGGGATTTTCACAGGTCAGATGATCGTAGCGTGGTCGAGCTCGAGGCCGTGCAGCTGGCAGCCGACAAACCGCGCGCCCTGCAAATTTGCGCCACATAAATTCGCCCCCGAGAGGTCACACCCCAGCAAGGTGGCGCCGGCGAAGTTGGCGGCATAGAGATTGGCTCCCGCGAGAGATACATGGCTGAGAAAGGCGCCGGCAAAATCGACGCGCGTCAGCGATTCGATGCCGGCTTGATAGCCAAGAAACGTGGTCTGGATGAGGCGGGCGCCGCGAAACGTCGCCGAGGCGAGCTCGCTGCGCGTAAAGCGACATCGCCGTAAGGTGGCGCCATCAAAGCTCGCTTTGCTCAGGCGCGACTCGTCAAACTCGCAGTCCACCAGCAGGGCCTGCGCGAGCGCAAGCTCCGTGGCGTCGCACAGGCGCCACTGGCAACGCACGGCGTAAACATCTGCCAACCGCGCCTGCCGCAAATCAACTTGATGCCATGTGCTCTGCAAGAACTCGCAGGCATCGGTGTCGATCCCATCCAGCGCGCAGCGTTCAAAGCTCACCTCGGTGAGGCAGGCGCCGTGCCAGGTGCCGCGCGACATCGCCACGCTGCGCACCTGTCGTCCCTGCAGGGCGCGGCCAGCTAAGAGGCGCTCAAACTGCGGCCGCGATTCGATGATGCCATCGTCGGCCATTACCCCTCGCCCAACCCGCGGCGATCATGCTCGCTCGCCAACCACGCCTGCACCATGTCGCGCACGCGCCTTCGCACTTGCTCGCGCAATTGGCTCGGCGGCGATGGCGCCTTGTCGTCGACAAATTGCGCCTCATAGCGATGCGCCTCTACCTCTAGCGTTTGCTGATCGGCGGGCGCAGAGACCGGGCCGCGGGCGAACAAGCCCTTCGCGCCTTGCGCAACGTGCGCCACTTCATGCGCGAGCACGCGCTGCGCAAATACCGAACCGCCGGCGCTGGCCGCCTGCTGGCCGAGCAGCACCATGCCTGTATCGCCCACGGTAAGCGCGTCGGCGCCCCGCTCCTTGGCAACATGCTGCGCAAACTCACCGCGAAACACGCGCACGTGTGCCAGGTCGACGCCAAGGTCGCTTTCGAAGCGCTGGCGCAGATGCCATGGCAACGCTTCGCCGCCGCCCGCACGCGACGCCACCATGCGGCCAAGACGTTCGGGTGCCCACCGCCGAGCGATATCCTCGGTCAGCTCCTCCACCTCGTCGTCGAGCGCGCGATCGGCCATGCCTCTTCACTATACGAGGTTTTGCCTGGGAAGTGGGCGCGAATTGCCGCCCCAACTGCCTCTCAGCGGCCGCCTACTCGTCTTCGCCGGCGACGATCGCGGCCTCTTGCGTGGCCCCGGCGCCTGCGCCGTAGTACTCGCTCGTCATTTCGCGCGACGTCACGCCGCCTCCCAACGCCGCCTCGAGAAACTTGGTCTCCGCAAGGCACCCTTTGCCGGCCATGCCCTTGACGACGAACGCCACCTCGCCCGTCGGCGAGATCGTGATTTCCAAGTCCTGTTTGCGCATTATTCGCTAACCCACTTTCTCACGACGAGGCGGATCGAACCGTCCTCCTCGTTCACCTCTTCCTCGAGCTGGTAGCCTTGCGCATCGCACGCCATCTTGACGTTGTGATACTGGTAGCGCTGGCTGACCGTGTCGCGGAATTCTTTCTCGGAGATGCCGCGGGTGGTTTCGACGCCCCACCAATCCGCCGTCAACTCATAGGTGCCATTGCCGTTGTCGAGGACGCCAACATCGTACTGGCCAAGGTTAATCGACATCGCGGCCTTGAGCGTATCGCCGCGATAGCCGCGCACGACGACCTGCTGCCCAGCCTCCGCCTCGGCAAAGACATGACCCAGATCAGCCAGCGCAAGCTTGAGCGCCTCGCGGTTGGTAATCTTTAATTCGCATTTGGTGAAATGACTCATTAAAGCTCGAGCTTGCGCTCGCCTCCTTCAGACGGTGTCGGCTCGCCGCCGGAAGGCTTGCCACCGTATTGCGACATCCAGCCTTTGCCGCCGGAGGCGCCGACCTTGGTCGACGCCGGGCGCGCGCGGGTGCGCGACCATTCGCGCATGCCGTCGATTTGCTCGCGCATAGTCACGGCCAACGGCACGAGCTCGCGCAGCGATTTTTCCATCCGCGCGGTGGTTAAGTCTTCGCCGGTATCGAAGGCATCGTACAAGGCTGAGATCACCGCCTGCTCAAGCTCGGCGCCCGAGAAGTCGGTGGCGAGGTCGACAAGCTTTTCCAGATCGAACTGGCTTGGGTCGCGATTCTTTTTGCGCAGATGAATGTCGATGATTTGGCGGCGATCATCGCGTCCCGGCAAGTCGCAGAAAAAGATCTCGTCGAAGCGCCCTTTGCGCAGCAACTCGGGCGGCAACTGCGCCACGTTGTTGGCCGTCGCGATCACGAACACGGGCGACGTCTTTTCCTGCAGCCACGTAATAAACGAGCCGAACACGCGCGAGGTAGTGCCGCCATCGGATTGCCCCGACGAGCCGGTGCCCGAAAAGCCCTTCTCCAGCTCATCAATCCAAAGGACCGCCGGCGCGATGGCCTCGGCCGTCTTGATCACGTTGCGAATATTTTCTTCTGATGAGCCAACCAGGCCCGCGAACACCTTGCCGACATCAAGGCGGAGGAGCGGCATCTGCCACAGCGCCCCCACGGCCTTGGCCGTAAGCGACTTGCCGGTGCCGGGCACGCCAATGAGCAAGATGCCCTTGGGCAACGGCAGGCCAAAATCGCGCGCGCGCGACGAAAAGGCGTGGCGACGCTTCACCAGCCACTCCTTGAGGTTATCCATCCCGCCAATATCGGAGAACTCTTCGCGGTGCTCGTAGTACTCGAGCAGGCCGCTCTTGCGAATAATTTGCTTCTTCTCGTCGAGAATCGTTTCAAGGTCGAACGTATGGGTGCGCACCATCGACTTGGCAAAGACGTTTTCGGCCTCGACCAAGGTCAGCCCCAGCGCGGATTCGACGACGCGCTCCATGTAGCTCGCGTCGGCCTCGACGAGCTGCCGCGTGGCAACCGGCGTGTTGGGGAGGAGGCTGCGCGCGCAGGCCTCAATCTCTCCGCGGGTTGGCAGCTCCCAATCGACGATCGCCGATACCGATTTTTCGAGCTCAGGCGGCAACTTGCACACCGGCGAGAGCAGGATCACGCTTTTTTTGGTTTTGCGCAGCTCGGTTGCCAGATCGCGCAGCTTGCGCACGACCGCGGGTTCTTTGAAAAACGGGTGGAAGTCGCGCAGGATAAATAGCGCGCGGCCCTCGGCGCGCGCCACGTGGTCGAGCGCCTTGAGCGGATCCTTGATATCGCGCGCGCCGCTGCCATTTGCCACCACGCGCATGCCCTCGGTGAGCGACCAAATCTCGCAGCGCATTTCGCGTTCGACGCACAAGGTGCGCAAGCTTTCCTCGACCCGCATTTCTTCGTGCGAAGTGACGTAGACCAGCGAATAACGCGCGCGGATGAGATCTTCCAGCTCTGCCTTAGAGCTGCGCTTGACGAGCGGATTCACGGGGCCTCCTCGACGCTCTGCCGCAGATCGCGCAGCGCACCCTTCACCGTCTCGACGGTTTCGATCATCGCCGTCGCCGACTCCGATGCAACCGCCGCGTCGCCGCCGTCGCCGAGCTCCATCGCCACCACGCGCGCTTGGTTGCGCAGCTCGCTAAGGGCATCGTTGACGGCCTCGATTGCCTCCATGACGCGCGCCACCATGGCCATGTTGGCTGGGGTGCCAAAGACGCCGGTCGGCGACGCGTCCTCGCCAAAGGCGTCGCCAAGCTTGGCCTCAGCCGCGTCAGCGCGCGCGAGCGCGTCGCGCACTTTTTGCCGCAGCGCCTCGATTTCGTCGCTCGCGGCCCCCGCGGTGGCTGCCCGCGCCATGAGCATTTCTTGCTCGAGTACTTGCGCCTGGCCATTGGCGGCGATGAGCTGTTGCTCGAGCTGCTGCCTTACCTCCTGCCACGCGAGCTGCTCGCGGCGCGCCTCGTTGACCTGCGTCGTCGCGGCGTCGAGTTCGCGCATCAAGGCGCCGTGCGCCTGTTCCATGGTGCTATGTGACATGCGCAGGCCGCGCAGCTCTTCGCTCAGCCGGGCGACGATTTCGCCATAGCCGCTGTCATCGTTGCCGCTGCTCGCGTTCTTGCGCGACAGCTCGGCGGCCAACTGCGAGAGCTTGGCATTTTCTTGGGTAAGGCGCTCGATCTGCTCGGCCGAAGCATTTACGTGTTCCGCGGCCGCCGCGAGCTCGGCGCGTTGCTTGGAGAACGCTGCGAGCTGCTTGTCCTTATCGGCGCGCTGCTCTTGCAGCGTGCTTTCGAGGGTAACGAGCGCGATGCGCCGCTCTTCGAGCATGCGCTCTTGCTCGCCGATCACCGCGCGCAGGCGCTCGATCTCGCGGACTTGTTCGTTGACTTCGTTGTAGCCCTCATCCTTGGCACGCCTCGCCTCGCCCAGCTGCGCCCGCATGCCATCGATTTCGCTGCGCGCGGCGGCGAGGTCTTCTAAGGCCCGCTTGGCCGCGCGCTCATGCGCGTCGAGCGTTTCCTTGATCATTTGCTCGCTCTTGCCCGCGGCCGCGGCCGCGGCCTTGGCCTGGTCAGCGTCGCTGCGCAGCTCTTCGGCGACGTGCTGCTCCGCGCGCAAGCGCTCGTCGCGATCCGCCAGTTGGAGCCGCAGGTCGTCGGCGCGCTCGCGCAACGTCGCGATCTCGGCGCGGAGGCGCTTGGCGTCGGCGACCTCGCGATCATACTTGTCTTGTAAGGCCTCGCGCGTCGAGGATGGTTTGCCTAAAATATCTCCAAGGGCGGGCGATGGTGGCGCGGCCGTGGCTTCAAGATCCACCGGCGCCGAGCGTTCATAGCCATCCTCGACCACAATGGAAGGGATGCGCCCCGAAAGCCGTGGCGGCGGGCCCCCAAAGGGAAGCGAGGCTTCACGCATGGGTGGCGGCACCGACTCGCCGCCCACCTGCTGCGCCGTGGCGCGTTTGGGCCGACCGGGGGGCACCGACGGCGCGGCAATCGCAGCCAATGCCGCGACGGGTGGCGCGGGCGGCGCAGGCGGCGGCGGTGGCACGCCTCCAGGGACGGGCGACGCGGAAACCCTCGGCTGCCGCGCGCCCGCGACGGGGGCCTCGGGTTCGTCGAGAAAGCGCAAGGCGAGTGAACCGCATTGGATGATGTCGCGGTGGTGCAGCGCTTGCTTGGCAACCTTTACCTGGTTCACCGTCGTGCCGTTGGCGCTGCCCTTGTCGTCGATGAACCAACCCGTGGCCTCGAACTTGATCACCGCATGGAGCCGAGACACCATGCCATCATCGGTGCGAATCGAGCAGTCAAGGCCGCGACCTATCGTGACCACCTGATCGGGCGTAACCTCTAGAACCCCTTCTCTGCCGCGGCTATCACGGAATACGACGCGCGTGCTCATTCGTGGATTAATGGTAGCGAACAATGGAGGGCGCACCCAAGCCGCAAGCCGCCAATTCGCTGCGCCGCTTTTGACCGCTTACCTACATGTATGTAGGCGGGGTACGGCGACTAGTTGATCGACTTGAATTTGAGGCGCGTGCGGCCAACCGTGATCACGTCATTGTCGACCAATTCGTGGCGCGCCACGCGCTGATCATTGACGAAGGTTCCGTTGGTCGAGCTGTCGTCTTGCAAGATGAAGCCCGTCGGTGAGCAATGGATCTTGCAATGCTCGGTGCTCATGTAGGTGTCGCCCAAGCCGATGTGACTGTCCGGCCCGGTGCCAAGCTTGGTCAGCCCCGACTCCAAACGAAACGACTGATATTGATGCGCTCCATTAAGCGGCACCAGCCAGCCGACGATGGGATAGCCAGACTCATCGCCGCCTGCGCCAATCATAACCGTCTTCATGGCGCCGCCGCTGTCGGCCACCGGTGCGGCGACCGCAATCGGCGCCGGCGCGCGTCCACGCCGCAGCAAGGCGAGCAGCAGCAAGAACACCACTAACGCGCCGCCACCAATGCCCGCCCACAACCACCAGCGAAAGGGGCGCTTTTTGTCAAACGACCAAGCCGGCAAGGTCAGCCCGCCTGCCTCGAGCTCTTCTTGATCGAGCCGCAGCATGAACTCGTGCTCCAGCCCGTCGAACACGAGGCCGCGCTTGGTCTTGGCGTCGTAGGCGGAGAAGGTGACATAGAATCGCGCGCCGATGTCGTCGGCCGCATTGCGCACCGCGGTCGCCAGGCCATCCATGGCCGCGACGCGTTTGACGTTGGGGGTGAGCACGCGCAGCAGCGCCGGATCGCCCTCGAGGCCCTCATTGGCAAAGTGCACGGCGATCAGCTCAATGCGTGAGCCTTCGGCTTTTTTGCGCAACTCGGCGAGCTGGGCGCGGGCCGTCTCGGGGTTGGTATCGGCGCCATCGCCAATCACCAAGAGCACGCGGCGACTGGCGCTCGCATTCATCAAGACCGAGACCGCCTCTTGCACGCCGGCGACAAAATCGCGGCTCGTCTTGCCCTGGTAGTCGCGTTGGCTACCGAGCTTGTCGGCGGTCAGCCCCGCGATGTCGCCCAAGGGGAGCTTTAGCTCCGCACCCTGGCCATAAACCACGATGCCCCCGACCGAGCCTTTGGGCGCGATGCCGCCGAGGGCTTCAAAGGCCTGGGGCAGCTTGGCCAAGACGCCGGCGTACTTATCTTCCTCGGTCTCGGCGTAGCTTTCGTTCCCCATCCGGATCTCCTGGCCCTGGATGAGGACAATGAGCGCAAGGGTCTCGCTGCCTTCGACATATTTTTTTACAACTTGGGCCGGCAGCGTGACCGGCTTGGCAAGGTCCGTCTGAACCAACGCTACCTTCTCGGAGACCACGCCTGGGAGCAGCCCGATCACCGTCGCGGTAATGACCGGCGTGGTATCCGCCTTGGCGTCGAGCATTTCGTCGGGCATCTGCAGCTTTAGCCGCACCTGCGGCGCGGCCACGGTGTTGCGCGCCGCGAGCAGCAGCCCAAGGCCAAGACAAATTGATAAAAAGCGCGCCGCGTTCATAACGTCTTGAACTTTACCAAGGAGGAACCAAACTTGACAAAATCGTTATCAATCAACTCTTGGCGGTCAACGCGCTTATCATTGACATAGGTGCCATTGGTCGATCCGAGGTCAGCGACGATCCACGCCCCGCCCTCGACCTTTATCTCGGCGTGCTGCGCCGACATGAACTTGTCATGCAAAACGACGTCGCACTCAGGATCCGTACCGACCAAGGTTTTAGGAGACAGCGCGAACAGCTCGCCGCGTTGCGGCCCCTGCAGCGGGACCACCCATCCGAGCAATTGGGTCGTGCCGCCACCGCCGGCAACGTCGACCGCAAACGCCTGGGTCTTGCTCGGCGCCGCGCATGCGCTGCACACCGAGGTCTGCGGCGGATACCCCTTGCCGCAGGTCGGGCAGACCGCCTTCTTCCAAAACCACGCCCCCTTGACGATCATGACGCCCTGCGACGTCTGTCCTTTGCCTGCCATGCCTGCTGCCCTCCCTCGCGCGCTCTGCACCTTGCCATGAACCGCGCCCGCTTGCTGCTTGGCCTCGGCGAGCTCCTGCTTGCCCGCCTTGCCGAGGGTGCGCACGTATTTGGCCTCGGCAACCATGTTGCCCTTGGTGGTCTTGACCCCGACAATCCGGTTTCGCAACTCGCGAAACGGCGCCAATATTGGTTCGAGATACTTCAGGATCATGAAGAGGTCCGCGACTAGTCTACATGGAGTTAGGGCGGCGCGCTAATCGCGGCCTATTTGGGCTGATAGGCCCAGATCTGAAACATGTTGACGTCGCGGCCCGCCGTCAGGGATAGCTGCCGCACCAGCAAGGTCGACTCGGTCACTACCTCGGCCGGGATCAGCACCGGCCAGTTGCGCCAGCGATTCACGCGATCGGTCCCGGTGCAGCTGCTGACCGCGACCGACTTGCCGTTCACCTGAAAGTCGAGCTCGTAGTCGCCGTAGACATAGTCCATGCGACGCAAAATGACGACGGGACGCCCCGGCTGGAGATTGAGCAGCTTGTATTCTGCCCAACCACCGACGTGGGCGCGCCCCGTGTCCTCGACGACCGTGCCATCGGGATACTTAAGCCGCTGCCGCGAGCGATAGCTATCTTTGGCTTCCTTGATCGCAAATTGGTGACGCGCTTCGGAATCCTTGGCTAAAATATCAAGTTGATCGACCATGACCCAATTGACGCCGCCGACGTCAAGCGTTTCCTTGAGCGTGGGCAGCGACTTGATGGACTCCCAATCGTCGAGCGAGAGGGCCTTGGGCTTGTCCTCCGCACGCGGCGCCTGGGCCACCGGCTTTTCTCCCAAGGCCGCCCATGCCGCATCAGATGCACGCGCCTGATAGGCGAGCATCGTGGTTAGGCTCGCCGCATCGCGCTGGCCCTCGCCAAGCCCGCCGCGCAGCAGCTCGAGCGCGCGGCGGTATTCGGCAATTCACGCTTCTGCGCGATCTCGCCGTGGTTGGCATCGATATCAAAGACGAGCTCGCCCTGCGCATCGAGCAACAGCTCGAAGAGCCCAAAGGCGTTGCGCAAGTCGACGCTTTCGGCGAGGCAGGCGACCAGCACCGCGTTTGCCGTCGCGCTCGCATCGCGCGCGCCGTGCACGCCACGTCGCGCGAACTCGGTGGCGCACTTGCGCAAGAAGGTAATCGTGGCAGCGAATTTCTGTTTGGTAGCGGGGGCCAGCCAGGAGCCTGCGACGCCGGCGCGCGGGGCGAATCGCAGATCGAGTTCGCCGGGACGAGGATCGCTGGCGTCGCGCGCATCGCGCACGCGCGTCATGCCTTTTTCCAAGGTGATCCGCGCCAGCTCGACCTCTCGCTGGGCGTCGGGCTCGGTCTGCGACAACTCAACCTTGCACGACTCAAGCACCCGCCGGTGGCCCTTGTAGTCGAGATTTTCCTTGTAGGCGATGAAGTCGCTAAACTCTTCGTAGTAGCGCAAGACGAGGTAGACGGTCTGCGGCAACTTGTAGTCATCCGGGTTAATTGTCTTGATCACGGGCTCGGGCACATACAGGTCGCGGCCTTGGCCATCGACGGCGTAGCCGCTTTGCACCTCGACGGACATGTCGCCGCGCGCCCGCGCGATGACTTTCAGATCGCCGCCGACGCCGGCCACCACGCCGGGCGCATGCAGGCTGCGCGCGTGGAGCTGGCGCTTTTCGATGTGATACTGCTCCGCATCGTTCCAATCTTTCTCGGTGGTGAGAAACCCCTTGAAAAAATTGATGCGTTTAAAACCGTGTTGTTCGCTCATTGCGCGCTCCTCGTTGGCTTGGACTTCGTCTTGCGGGTGGGCTTGGCTTCACCGCCGAGCCCATCGTTGGTCGGTTCGTCATAGACGCCGATCCCCATTCCCACGCCGATTGGCATCAATTCTTGTACGTTTGGTCGCTTGTCATCGTCCGCAAAGCGCAGGCAATACACCGCGTGGGCCGGCTTCTCGAGCGCGATCACGTGGTGGATGCGCACGACCATGTCGAGGCTTAATTCGCTAAAGGCCACCGGCATGCGCACGATGAAGCACCTAGCGCGATCAATGGGCGGAAGAATCATCGAGTCCACGCCGATGCGCGCGTCGGACTCGACGCGAAAGCCAGCGAACGGCCATTCATTCTCGATGATCGTCGGCTCGTGGCCGCAGAACAGCTTGATGAACAGGCGCATGCCCTTGGCGGTGCCGCGCAGGCGAAACAGGGTCACGGCGTGGCGCACCAGCCGGCGCTTGCGCTCCAGCGGCCACTCGAGATCGAGGGCAAAGGCGGTCCACTGCGCCAGGTACGGCAAGAATTCCTCGGGGCAAGCCTCGGGATCAAAAAACGAGGCCTCTCGATCGATGACGTCTTCGATCGACCCGAACATGTGCTCGAGCAGAAAGCACAGATCGCGCACGAGATTCTTGCCGACGGCGTCGGAGCGGCGATAGATGGCCGGCAGATACTGCACGTAGCCGCGGCGCGCCACCCACACCGTGACCGCGGTGCCTCGCGTGGCAATGTGCCCGCGGGCCGGCGCTTGCTGCAGAACAATATCCTTGTCCTCGTAACTCTCGCTAAACAACACCTCAGGCGCACCCAGGCCCGCCTGCGCCAAGATGATCGTCGCCGTCGCCAGCGGCACCTGCGTTAGATCGGGCACCTTGACCATGTCCGAGGTCATTCGACGTCGCTCCGCACTTTCTCTGTCACGTCGACGGAAACCACGAAGGGCAATTCGTCGTCAGCCAGTGAGACGTGCTCGACGCCCGCGCGGCGCGTGTCGTCGATCAACGTGATGCCGTCGACGCGATCAACGCCGGGCAGGCCCTCGACGAGGTGAATGAGCTCGGACTTGACGATTGGCCGGCCGAACTCCCAGCCGGCGCCGTCCTTGCCGCCGTGCAGCGGATGCAGCAGGCGTCGCACTAAGCGCTCGATGTCAACGCGCAAGCGCTCGGAGACGCCAACGCCGCGGCGTAAGAGCGCGATGCGCACCGACACATCGCGATAGCGCGGCGGCACGACCTCGAGCAAGGTGCCGACCAGGCGGCGTTCGTCGAGATAGCGCCCCACCGAGCGCACCACTTCGGGTGAGGGCAGCAGGTGGGTGGCCAGCTCTGCGCCCGCATCGAGCTGAGGCACCACCACCAACCGCACCACGCCCTGATGCGTGGTATCGGCGACGCATTTAGCCCGCGCCAGCGACATCGAGCCGCGCAAGGCTAACATCTCGAAATCCTCGGCCGTCACCGCGCGATCTCGACTTCGAATCACATACGGCGCGCGCAGCTTGGCCGCTTCGAGCGTCTCGCGATTTGCCCCGCCGGTGGCGGCAATGGGATTGCGCACCGCTTGCACATAGGCGATGGCGCGATACATGGAGGTGATGGTGCCGCGATTGACATTGCCACCCCCGCCGCCGCCGACGTGATATCGCCGTGCGACGAGGTTGTCGCGACCCTCGGGCGGCACCATGCCGCGACGACCGTCGCCAAATCGCAGCGTGTTGCTCGCATCGTCAACGATGAAATGGCGGCTGGTGGGCCCTGAGGCCAAAAAATCGTCAACCTGTGTCCATGCCACCCAGTGGCCCGCTTCGGCGCCCGTGGCAATCTGCCGATAGGCGTCGGGTGCCAGCCCCGCCAATTCGACATCGGACGGCCGCTCGCGCTCTTTGACCTCTAGCACCACGGTGCCGATGACCGGCCCGCGCGCCAACGCGAATTCCTGCAACGGTCGCCCATTGGATGAGCCGAGCACCTCGTGCTCAACCGTGATCGAATTCTCGGCCGCCACCGAATTGGTCAGCAGCCGTACGACGGTTGGCCCCGTCACGTAGCCGCCCATTTCGAGCCGCACGCGCAACCAGTAACGCTGGTCACCAAACCGCTCGCTTGGTGCCCACTCAGATGGCGGCAAAAATTGCCAAAACCCCGAGGTCGTCAAGTTGCGGGTTTGGTCATTAACCGCCAACGCGGCCCATTCCTTGCCGTTAAATATCTCCCACTGCAAGCGCTGGTCGGGCACTACGGTCGCCGCGGCAAGCTGCAAGTAGTCGCCAAATTCCGGGTCCGAGGGCCCGGCCTCATCGATGAAACCACCGGCCTTGGCGGCCACCTCGAAATACAGGGATTGTGGATCGTTTGGTGGCTTGCTGGTGAACCCAAGGTAAAGGCTTGGCGATTGCTCACGCTCGACCGTGAACGGTTGAAACACCGCGTATTGCTGCCGCGCCCGCTCCGAAACGTCCGTGAAGCGAAAATCGTTGTACGCCACGACGTGCTTGGCATATTGATAGTCTTCGCGGTAGCGGACGCTGATGCTGCGAAACATTGGTGGCCGCAGCGGCTTATCGTCTTTGTAGACCCATTGCTCGCCAACCAACGAGTAATTGCCTTGCTCGCCAAACCCGCCCTTTTCGATGCGCGCGCGCAGCCAGCGATGTACCGCCCCGCCGACGTCGACCGGCTCCATGTCGGCGGGTCTGCGGAAGCTCAGCACGCCCGAACGCGACAGCCCGCGGCTCTCGTCGTGGAAGCCAAACTCGTCGCCGGCGCCAGGCAAGAGGCCGCGCGTGCTGGTGCGCCCTAGGTATTGCCATTTTTTGCCGTCAAAATATTCCCACGCGACGACCAGGTCATCGCTTGGGCCAGGGGCGGGAAAGGCCGACTGGTCGGCGAGCGTAAATTCAAACGTCACATAGGCCGACGGCACGGCGAGCAGCTCGTCGCTCGTAACGTAGAAGGCCGCATCGGCACTGGGCTGGCGCCCAAACGGTGAGAAGTGGCGCGACAGTTCGACCGGGACAAACGCACCTGCCTCGCTGCTGATCAGCGCCTTCGTCGGCGCGATGCCCTCGCCGCTTACCTCGACGCGGCACGAGACCGTGTCCATTTCGGTTTCCTGCGGGTGAGCCGGCGCTTCGGCCAGGCGCCCGCGCAGCCACCGCTCCTCGCGATCAAACACCACCGTCGGCTCGATGCTTAGCGGGCCGGCAAAGACCACCTCGCCGCGTTCGACATCAACACCTGCCGGGCGCAACGCGGTCCAACGTTGGCCGTTGAAAAACTCCCATTGCAAGAGCCGCGCGAGATCGCGGTGGCCCGTCTCCGGCGCCGCGATGAGCACGCGCAGTTGCGAAGCGTCGCCGGTGTTGGCGAAGCGCGGATCGCCCACGTAGAGGTAGCGATCGACGCGCGTAGCCCCGGCGAACGCGGGAAAGCCTTGCCCGCCGTCGGCGTCGATGGCCTGGCGATGATCGGCATAGCTATCTTTGTAGTAGCTCACCAGGCGATCGGGACGACAACTCGTCAGCACGACGTCTTCGACGGTTTCAAAGACCACCGGCTCCTGGTCGGCGAGGTGCGGCGTCGAGGCGAGCGTCCCGCGGGGCACCAATTGCTTGGCCGCGCCGGGCGCCAACGCAAACTGCAGCAGCGTGCGCGCGGGCTTGGCGCGCTGCAGCGAGATGCCGAGCAGGTTGAGCAAGGCGACGTAATTCTTGTCAGGCGTCTTGTTGACGCGCTTAAGCAGCGTGTCGGCCATCCACGCCGACAGCTCGAGCAGCGTGATGCCAGGATCCGACGGGTTGTGGTTGGTCCACTCCGGCGCATAGCGCGGAATCAGCCGCAACGCCTCGGCCAGCAGATCCGCGTAGTCTCGGTCGTCTAGTTTTGGGGAAGGTATCATGACGCGCTTTCCTGCAAGTAGAAGGGATAGACGAGGTTGCGCGGCGTCGATTCGTCGGCAAGCACGTACGCCACCTTGATGTCGAGGCGATTGGGTTCGCTGCTGCTGGGGCTCGCGGCGATGGCCACGGCGCGGACGCGCGGTTCAAACTTCGCGATGGCGGTCTCGCAGTAATACTTCGCCAGCGCGGCCGTGGCCGCGTTATTCGGCGCAAACATAAGATCGTGAATCATGCAGCCAAATTCGGGGCGCCCGACGCGCTCGCCGGGCGCGGTCCCCAAGATGACGAAGATCGACTCGCGCACGTTTGCCTCAAAGGCGGACACGCCGACGCCGCCCGCGAGCTGCAGGCTGACCGGGAACCGCCACCCCTTGCCTAGGCGCTGGCGGTCATCGCTCATCCGAGCTGCCCTTCGATGAAGCGCTTGCAGCCGCTACACGACACCCGCGTCAGCGCACCCTCGCGCGTGACCAAAAGCGGCCGCGCGCCGCAAAACGGACAGGGCACGTCAGCGCCGCGACCTGCTACGAGCTCGTCGAGCACGCCAAGCCAAATCACTTCGTCCTCTGGGTTGGTCGGCTCTGCCACGCGCGCGAATCATAGTAATTGGCGTTTGTTGGCCGCAATCGAATGGACCGATAATCAGCAAGATCTTGCAGGGTTAGCGGTTTTTTGCGGCGCGGGCGCGCTATTTTTTGAGTTTGCCTGGCGAAACCGGCGAAACCACGCCCTTGGGGGTCGCCGGCGAAAGCGCTGCCGCCCCGGCGGGATTGAGTTGCAGCATCCCCGACAAGGCAAGGCCACCGCCGCCAATGGTGGTCTTGGCGCCCGCCACCGTGGCCGAGGTCGTGCCCTTATAAACCACGGCGTCGGCGCCACTCACCGCAACTTCCTTGGCGGCAATCCCAACGACGCCAGCCGCGGCTTCGATGGCAATGTCTTTCTTGCTCTGCAAAATGACCGTTTTGTCGTCAAGCAAGAGCGCGGTCTCGCCATCAGAATGGACCAGCACGATGCGCTCCGCGTCGTCGTCAAAAATGAGCCGCAGGCCGCCTTTGGTGCGGAGCACCGCGTGTTTTGGCGCATCTGCCGCGGGCTCGGGCGGCTTATTTTCGGGGTGCCACAAGCTGCCAATCACCACAGGCATTTCGACGCGGCCGTCGATAAAGGTCACCAGCACCTGCTCGTCCACCGCCGGCCACCAAACGTAACCGGCCCCGGCCGCGGCAAACGGCGTTAGCACGCGCGCCAGTGGCATGGCGAGCGACGCATCGAGCGCGGGAATCATCAGCTCTACAAGATGCGGCGTGGCGCCGCCTGGCGCGTTGTCGATCACCTTGCCGACGAAGGTGCCGTGAAGGCGCGCGCCAGTTGCCTGCGGCCGCGGCGCCATGAAGGCCGCGGGTCCCTTCACTTTGACCCCACCGTCGAGCCGCCGAGCATCAGCGCACCCATGGCGGCAAGCTTGGTTTGCGTCGCTTCAACCGCGGCCGACTTGCCAGAGGCGGTGTGCTTTTGCATGGCCCACACCGTAATCTCCTTGGCCTTTATGGAAATTTTACCATCCGGTGCGCGCAACTCCACTGCTTCTTTGCCAGCCAGCGCGACGCCCTTGTCGCCGACGAGATTATTGCGCGGCAACTCCACCGCGTTGTCGCCGCTGCCGTCCTTGGCAAAGGCGCCCATGCCAAACGCACCGGTCCCCCCTGCGGTCACAAACACCAGCTTGGCCTTGCCTGAGTCGTCAAAGGTTAGGCGCTGCGCGGAGCGGCTGCGAAAACCGCGAAAGACGTTGTCCTCGCCCTCATTTGTTTCGGGCGGCGTCATCGCGGCCGACCACACGCCGCCCAGCACCACATAGGCCGCGGCGGCGCCGCGCAAGCGAGCGAGCGCCACCTGATCGCCAGGCTGCGGCGGCGTATAGAGCCCCGCCTCGGCACCCGCACCAAATGTCCGCATGGGCAGCCAACCTAGCGACTCCGCGACGACGCCTTCGATCAAGACCTTGACCCGTCCCAGGCCTTCGGGATCGTTGGTGTCCTCCACTACGCCGACGAGCAAGCCCGGGGTCAGGCTCATGCAGGATCCTTGGGCACTACGTGACGGCTGAGCTTGATCGTCGACGACATGACGCCGCCCGCGCGTTGGCTTATGCGCACGCCGCGAACGAAGTAGCTCCCATTCATGGGATCCTCGCCCTGGTCGTGCATCGCAAGCGTCACCGCAAGTCCAAGGCCGGTGCCTTGCGGCGGCAGCGTATCGAGCACCACTTCGGCGCTGGCGGCCTGCCTCGCCGCGCGCGCCATGACATTTTTGGCGCGGGCCTCGGCATCGCCGTCGGCGAGCAAGTCGGCCTCGCTAAGCAACACCGGATTTTCGCCCGCCTTAATAGGAAACTCAACTTTGCACCCGCTGGCGACGTCTTTTGCCTTGGCGGTGCCGACGATCGCTTTTTGATCTTTCGAATTCCACCCTCGCACCTCGACGGAGGACGGCAGCCGCACCAGCGACACCTCAGCCCGCGCCGTCTGATAAGGAAACCCTTTCATGTCGCGCTTGGGGACAAACGTCAGCGCTGGCGAACCACTGAGCGGCACCTGCTCAAACACCAGCTGGTCGCGGCTGTCCTTGGTTTGGTCGTCGATCCACATCGCGCAGCCGGCCTCGTGGGCCATGGCACCCAGGATATCCAGCGGGGTCTGCAAGTGGGCATAACGTGAGACCTGGACCGTGCCGCTGGCGACCTTGCCCACCTTAACATCGGTGCCCTTGATGAACTCTTCGATGAGGGCCTTCAGCTGCTTTTCGCCATCATCAATGGGTATCGATGCGGCGATGCGGCGCCGCGCCAACCTGTGCAGCATACCAAACGCTCGGAGCTGGACCATCAACGTGCTGTGTTGGCTTTGGTATTCAAGGCCGAGCAACTCCCCGGAAAATAGCAGCGCCTCCTCGCCATCCGCACCCGGCGGCACGCCAAAGATCTTGAGCGTATCGCCGAGATGGATGGCCTTGCCAATCGAGGCGCGGCTGTCGTGTACCGAGATCGTTGCCACGTCAGGCTGATCGAGGTCGCGCTCGATGACGATGCTCTGCACGTCGTGCAGGGTCAGGCCGGGATACTCGACGCGGAGCTCAGGCACGACGACTCATTTTCCTTTCGCCTGGGCGGGATCGGCCATGTTCGCCTCGGTGAGCGACATCGTCACCGTGCCGCGCAGCGGCGTCCCATCGCTGTGAAAGAGGCTGTACTTCACCGAGAACGAGGCCACCGTGGCAAAAAACGAGCTGGCAGAGTTGTCCTGCGAGTCGACAAATTTTGCTTTCTCTTGCTCTTGGCCGACCTTAATAAACCGCTTGTTATTCCACGTCAGCAAGACCACGGGCGCGATGCCGCTGGCGTCGCGTGAGGTCAACGCCTCGAGGCGCTTCACATATTTTTCGTAGATGCCGTTGGCCTCGTCGGGTTGTTTGTAAAAATCTTCGTAGGCGTCGAGCAAGAGGCTCAGCGAGAGGCTACGGGTGACATGGCCCGCCGGCGACTGCGCGGTGCTGGCCGTCGCGGATTGCGCGGAGGCCGTCGGCAGCGAGGTGGAAAACGTCAAGTCGGACGGATTCACTGGCACCGCGACGGTGTTGGCATCGTCATGCTTCCAGCCTTGGTCTTTGACGTAGGTCATCCTGATGAGCGTGAGCGGGGTGGTTTGTGAGGGTGAACCGGGCATCAGAAATCTCCATTGCGATCGCGCAGCGCGTGAATTAAATGCAGCACCTCTCGTAGCACCGCCTGGGCCTCTGCCTCGACATCAAGGGCAACGTGGGCCGGGCCCGCAGCGTCGAGGTGAGCTGGCACAGGTTCATGCGCGGCACGTGCGGCCAATGCAGTCGGCGCCGCTTGATTGAGCGCGGCGATCATGGTCATTTCATACAACGAGGGTTCCGTGCTCGTCGTGTCGCCAGCCAAGGCAGGTGCCATGCCCGCGGCCAAGCTCGCCGCGGCGCCGTCGGACCATTGGGCTGGCAGCGCGACGCTGGCGCCGCCAAATACATTCGCGCTGCTGGTGCCACTGCTGCCCGAGGGCGTCGGCCCCGCTGCTTGCAACAGCGCCGCGATTTCGCTCGGACGCAGCGACGAAATTTCGGCGCGCAACCTTTCGGCGCCCCCGCGCGCGGCTTGACCCGAAGCTGGCCCCGCCACGACATAGGTGCTGCGCAGGTCAGCCAGCTCTGCCACTTGCTCGGCGCGCGCCAGTTGTTGGGCCTCGCGCGCGTGCGCTAAATTCGACGTTGCGTGTGCCTCCGAGGCGCGACCGTGTCCCGCCAAGGCCAGCGCAGGCATCCCGGGCGCCTGCCCGGCCGGACTTGCGGCGCGCTGCTCGTTGGCAACCGCGACCTCAAGCTGCGCGACCCACGTCAATACCGACGCCGGCAAGGCATCGCGCGGCACGCCGGCCGTCAGCGCGACAAGCATGCGCGAGGCGGCATCGCCTGCGTAGGCGGTTGGTTGCGATAGCTCGGAATTCGCGGGCCACGCCTGCAGCGGTGCGCGCTCAGCTGCGGTTGTGGACGCCGCACCCGCGATCCCCTCGCGTGGTGCCGCGGCATTTCGAAACGATTGCACGAGCGGCATCGCGCCCGGCGCCGCGCCGCTAGTTGCGCCATGCACCGCGCCGCGAGAGGTAGCCGCAGCCACGGCCGCCGTCCGCGAAAATTCGCCTGGCACCCACCGCGCGACGCCGGCGCCATCACTCGGTTGCAGGCCAGCTTGAGCCGCGCTTGCGTGCGTTTGCGCCGCCATGCGTTCGCGCACCGCCGCCTCGCCCCACACCGCGGCGAAGGCACGACGTAACTCGGGTTGCTGTTGATGCTCATCGCCTGCGGCGTCATCTGCCGCCGCGGCTTGTTGCCATTGCGCTGTCGCGGCAGCTGGCCATGCGTAAACGCCGCGAGGCAGGCGCAATGAGCGTTCCGGCGCCCGCGCGCGCGCTGGTGACACCAACGCCATTTGTTCAAGCGCCGACCAGCGCGCCGCCACGGCATCTCCACCTGCGGCGGCCAACGTCACGCCCGAGGTCCATAGCGCGGGCGCAAGTTGCATGGCACGTGCGACGGCGGCTTCCCCCGGGGTAACAAACTGCATCGACAAATACGCCACGCCGAGGGCGAGCTCGGTCGCTTGCAGGGCGGCGGCATAGCCACGCGCGCCAGGTGCATGGCGCGCATAACTGCCCCCGCCAAGATCGCCAGCAGACGCTGGCAAGGCCGAGGGGCCTGCGGTGGCTTCGTTGCTGTTCTCGGCCGCGACAGGTCCCGCCCACGCTCGTGCTTCGACGTCGTAGAGCGCGCCTTGGCGCGCCCCGGCAGCCGCTCGCGCGCTGCCCGCGATGGTGGCAAGCTGCGGCATCAGCGGCACCTGGCGCGAAGGACCGCCCGCCACGCCGAGCGCGTCGCCACGCCGTGGCGAATCGGCAGGTGCGCGCACCGCCGCGTCGACTTCACCGCTCGAAAACCAATGCGGCGCCGCGTGAGCAGCCTGCGCGTCAGCCAAGCGGATTCGAACGCCCATTGGCGCGCCCGATGCACCGTGAACGAGCGCCGCCATTGACGCCGCGAACAAGTCGCCAAATGCCGGTGGCGCAGTCATGTGCCCCACGTCCCCAGCATCTGCCCGCGCATCAACACGCGCCACCTTCGCGTCGTCGCCGAGGATCGAGGCCGAACGCGTCACGAGGTCAGCGCGCGCACCACGCTCGAAAGGAGTTGCGGGCTGAGGTGGCAAGGCGCTGGTGGGGCGAGCGATCGCGGCGAAGACATCGTCTGAAATTTCGTCGTCGTCTGCGAACACTGGCGTACGCGGCGGCGGCGCCACATTAACTAGGTCAGGGCGGCTGGCGAGCTCGCGGCGCAGCGGCCGCGGCGGCCGGGCAACAAACGAGAGTTCGTCGACACCGCGCGGCGCGCGCATCAGCGGCGGCGAGGAGGCGTTCGGTGCGCCGACCATTTGCGTCAGGATGGCGTCGCTCCACGCAAGGTGGACCAGCCCCATGGGCGAGCGAGCTGCAAGAGCCGAAACTGCTTTCGGCAACCACGGCTCGCCGCGCGCAGCCAACGCGGGCGCCGCGTTGTTAGAGGCAGCTGACAAACGACCGCTTGCTTGCGACGGCATGTGGCCTTGCGGCCCTTCAAAGCCTTCAATGCCCTCGAAACGCTCAAACGTTGACGCCCATGCGCGCGCCAACTCGTGTTCTGCGGGCCCTGCCGGCGCGGATGACTGGTGCGCCGCAGTTGCCGCACCGCCCGCCCCAACCACGGGCATCTCCATCGCCGCGCGCAACGCAATTCCATGATCTTCGAGAGGCGCATCGCTGGTCGCGTCGCGAAACCATCTCGGCACTGCCAGCCGCTGCGCCGCGGGCTGTAGATACCAGGCGCGCGGAAAGATCCACGCAATCTCGGGCGCTAGGCGCGCTCGCCATGGAGCCTCAGCCACACCGGCGACGGATGGACCGGCCCCAAGGTAGCGATGAGCGATGCGCTCGGCGAACGTGGCGGCCGGTTGTGATGCCGTCGAGAAGTTCAACGCCGCGGCCGTGCCCTTGGGCAACATCGGCGTAGTGGCGGTAAGCGATGGCATGGAGAATCAACGTTGGCAGTTACGGTGCGCCGGGCCCGCCCGATGGGCCGGCCGGCGACAAGGCCTTCGACGCGCTAACTTCAAGCTCCAGGCCCTCGTGCGCCAAATCTAAGCTTTCGATCACGATGTCGCTCTTGGACGCATCAAATTCTGAGAGCGACAACTTCGCCGGGAAGGCGCGCTTAAACTTCCACGAATAGATCGGCTTGTCCCTGAGCGCGGGATCCATTGGCACCAAGGCGATGGTGCCATCCGTCCGTGCCATCTGGCCGCTGAGACGATTCGCCCACGCGTTGCACCATTCGAGCAGCCGCGGGTCTTGGGTGAAGCCGCGCTTAAACGATAAATTGGACCACGTCACGGGCCCTGGCAAGCGCTTGCCATTGGAACCGCCGCCACCTTCCCGCGTGTCTTCGGTCTTGATGTCGTAGCCGATGCCGGACACCGAGCGGAAAAATAGTTCGCCCGCAAATGGCACTTCGGTGAACGTCACCTTGAAGACAAATCCGGGCAGCGGATCGCGCCGCTCCGCCGTCGGCCCTTGGTCCGGTGATGCCTTGACGGGCTCGCCCTTTGTTCCACTCATGTAGATATCTTCCGTTCCACGCTAGGTCGCCATTTCTTGGACGAGCGAGACCATCATAAACTCGGCTGGGGCTACTGGCGCAACGCCTATTTCGCAAACCAACCGACCCGCGGCAACGACGTCGGCGGCGTTGGTTTCCCCGTCGCATTGCACGAAAAACGCTTCGCTGGGCGAGGCCCCCACGAGCATGCCCTTTTGCCACAAAGACTCGAGAAAACTCTCGGCTTGAAGCCTAATCACCTGCCATGTCGTAGGCTTATTTGGCTCGAAGGGCACCCAGCTAAATCCCTGATCGAGCGCTCGCCGCAACATGATAAATAACCGCCGCGATGTAATATGTACCCAATCCGGATCGCTTGACGCGGTGCGCGACCCCCAAGGGCGGATGCCCCTTTGGCTGCGAAAGGTGTTGATCCCCTCGGAGCCGAGCTGCGTGAGATGATCTTCGGACAAATAAACCGACATATCGGACACACCGGCCAACTCGACGTTGGCTGGCGCCTGGTGCACCCCTACGCGCGCCTCGGCCCCGGCAAACACGCCAGCCATGACGGTGCTTGGCGGCACCCAGGTGGAAGCTAGCCCTTCGCCGTCGTACTTCAGCCACGGAAAATAGTAGGCCGCGTACGACGAGTCGAGCCGACGCCGCAAGCGTCGCACCTGCTCGACATCTTTGGTGCGCGGCAAATCGAGGATCGCAAACCGATCAGAGGTTTGCTCGCACAAGCGCACCATTTGTTCTTGAACCTGGCCAAGCTTGATCTCGCCGAGCGGACCCGGCTCCTGCTCATAGAGGCGCGCCGCATCTGGCGCCGCGAGCAAGGCAACTTCGGCGTGCCGCCCCAGCGCCAATAGGCCCGACGAGTCGGCGGGGCCGTGATCCCAACCAATAAAATCTTCGGGTGTCACGACATCGCCGTTGCGGCCACCGTCGAGGCGCTGCGGCGGCATTGGCACCGGCCACTGATGCGGCACCGATGACACCGATTGCGCGTCGCTCACCGCGATGTAACGCGACCTTGCCGCGATCACCTTGGGCGCGTAGTGGCGCGACAGCGGGCTCATCTGCAAATGGCGAAAAAGCTCGCGCTCATCGCGCAGGATGACCTCGATCTCAAACTCATGCACCTCGAGCTGGGTTGGCGCGCTGGCGCGATAGCCGCGCTGCAAGGGGGTTTGTGCGCTCCAGCGGATTTCGCGATCGCCCACCGCCGTCACCACGATAAAGTCTTGGTGCTCGCGATCATGGACGCGCACCATCTGACCAACCTCAAACCCACGTGTCGACGCCACGCTGGCGGCGCCGACCCCAAGCTCAAGATCGCGCGTGAGCAGCGCCGAAATGGTTGTCTGGCGCTCCACCCGAATCCACACGTTGTTGCCCCAGGTGCCCTCGCTGTTCGCGGCGATGTGCAAGGTCGGTTTGCCGAGCCCATCGAGCAGCGTGTGGTGGGCCGCGGCGCATGGTTCGAGCGCTTCGCCATCAGCCGCGCCGCCCCCCGCGCGATGTGCCGTGCGCACGACGTAACACGCCGAGCCGCCCTGGCGAAAATAGCTGTGCACCGCCTGTGCCGTGTAGGCGTCATCGCGGCCACCAAACAAGGCACCAAATTCGTCAAACGACGACACCTTGATCGGCACGCCCACGGGCCCTCGCTGCGTCAGCCCAACAAAGCCCGCGACGCGCGTGTCGGCGATCGCAAGCCCGCTGGGTGCGGCACGCGCCACGGTGTCAAAATAAACCCCGGGCGAACGGAAGGAATCGGTGAAAGAGGCGGCCATATGCTTCTATCCAAATCTGCTAGCTGCGAGCTTCGTTGATTTCGCGATTGATGCGGGCGATTTCACGGAGCCAGGTGTGGCGCTCGCTATGTTCCATGTCGAGAATCTCATCCATGGACCAGTGAAAGTGGTACGCGACGTACGCCATTTCCTGGTAGAGCTGCTCCCGCGGATAGGTAGCCACGGCCGCCAAGGCTACCCCGGGCCAGACTGGCCACTTCCTCCTTCGGCGCTGCCCGCGCCTAGCACAAGGCCAGAGACCATATCTACATCTAACTCGTGGCCGCACGCGGTGCATGCGATGTGGTGCTTGGGCGCCCCGGCCTCTTCGTTGATCTTGCGGTAAAATTCCTGAAGATATGCGAGGTCGGTCGAAAAAAGGTTTTCGACCACCTCGATGGTAATGATGTCGAGCTTGCCCAGCTTGCTGATCACGCGCGAAAGCAAAACAATAACGAGATAGGCTCGATTGTTCTGCACCCGATAGTCTTGCAGCGGAATGATTTCGTCGCGCGCGGTCGCGAGGCGCATCACGCCATCGCGGTGGACATTGCCCTCCGCGTCGACATAGCCGCGCGGCAGCCTGAAAGCAAACTCGGTCTTGATGCGTTCGGTCGCCATGAGTTCGACTTAGCGCCTAGCCCACGGCTTCGAATTCGGCGCGCTCGAGGTAGCACTCGGCGTCGAAGGTCTTGATGGCGTCGTCGTTATTGCTCGAGCCCTTGCGCGTTAGCGAGACCAGCCCGATATGAAAGAGATTGATGCGCGCCAACTCGGTCTTGAGATCGTGGGAAAGCAGCGTGATCGACCCGCTCTTTTCGTGCGGCTCGGTGCTTTGACCCGAGAACCACGACTTGGCCCACTGCTCCCACGATTCGATTTCGGCGTGCGACAGCGTAACCTTCAAATTTGAGAACGAGCAACGCCCGGGCACGATGACCGGAAACTTCAGCTCGCCGCTGTATTCCTTCACCAGCTTCTGCGTAAACGTGATCGCGTCGACCGACTTGACCGTGGTGGTCTCGAGGCCGTCGATCTCCAAACGGAAGTTGGAAACCGAGAACGCCTTTTGCTTGGTATTAACCGGCGCCTTGATGACCTGGCCGCCGCCCTTGGTGATGGCGACGTTGCTGGCTTCCCAACCAATTTCACAAAAGCCGGTTTCTTTGGACGAGGAGTCGAGCTTGGGCAGCTTGAACTCAGAGACATAGGCGCCAAGAAAGGTGATTTCTTCGCGCGCCTTAAAATCTTGGGTCGCGATGGTAATCGCGCCATCGCGGGCCTGCGGATCATTGCCAAAAGACGAACGAATCCACTTGTACATCGGAGCACCCTCGGAAATGCCGATGGTGGCTTTGAACGGCGTGTATTCCACCGTCGAAATGTGCTTGGTAGTCAGGTGCGACCCCGAATCCTGAATTTCAGCGACGTTGGCTTTTTGCGCGCCGCCATCCACTGACTTCACAAACCCGCAGTTTTCACCGCCAATTTGCAGCATGTATTTGCCACCGGTATACGACATTAGCTTCGACATGGTTGTCTCCTCAAAAATTCGCTGGAAAGGTAACTTAAAAATTGGGCAGAAGGGGCGCCCCGCAAGCCGCCCCTCCTAACGTTGAGGAATTATTCCTCTACTCCCGCGCCGGATGCCATCTGGCCGATGCGGAAAATAACGAATTCTGCGGGCTTGACTGGCGCCAACCCGATCTCAACAACCAGTTGCCCGGCGTCGACCACCTCGGCCGGGTTGGTCTCTTCGTCGCACTTGACGTAAAACGCCTGCTCAGGCGCCGTGCCCATGAGGGCGCCATTGCGCCACAACAAGGTGAGAAACGACGTTAGCGTGCGCTGGACGCGCTTCCAAAGGCGATGGTCGTTGGGCTCGAAGACCACCCATTGCGTGGCGCGCTCGACCGAGGTCTCGACCATGATGAAGAGGCGACGAACGTTGACGTAGCGCCACGATGGGTCGCTTGACAGCGTGCGGGCGCCCCATACGCGGATGCCGCCGTTGAGGAAGCGAATGACGTTGATGCCCTTGGGATTGAGCAGGTCTTGCTCGCCCTTGGAGACGTTGTATTTCAGGCCAAGCGCGCCGCGAACCAGCTCATTGGCAGGCGCCTTGTGAACGCCGCGCTCGGAGTCGGTACGCGAATAGACGCCGGCTAGGTGGCCCGAAGGCGGCACGAAGACGTTGCCCTTTTCCGGATCGTAAACCTGAATCCACGGGAAGTAATAGGCGCCGTATTTCGAGTCGCGCGGGCGCGGCAGCTTGTCGACGCCGCCGTTGATGGTCTCGGGGGCATCGAGAATGGCGAAGCGATCCTTGCGAGTTTCGCAGTGCGAAAGGATCGCGTCTTGCACGGCCTGCGAGGTCACGCCGGGCGCGGCAATGAGGGCGATATCATCGACCTCGTCGAAGCACTTAAGTCCGCTGCGTTGGCCCGGGCCCGCATCGCGGCCGATAAACGCGGCGTCGCGATTAGGTGGTGGCGTCGCCGTGGCCTTTTCGTCGCCTTCTTTTTTGGCGGCGGCTTGGGCCTGGCGATGTTGTTGCGCGGCGCTGTCCGCGGTGCCAACGTTGACGATAAAGCAGCGCGAGCCGCCGTTGTTGAAGAAGCCATAGACCGCGTGCGCGAGGTGCTCGGAGCATTCCTTGAAATCGCCGAACGTCTTGACGAACTGCGACCAATTGGTGACGAGCACCGCTTCGTTGAGCGGCCCCTTGGCGGATTCGCCAAGAAACCCGACGGTGTTGGTGCCCACCGCTTCGATGGGCTTGCTGCCGCGATCAACTTCTTCAACATAGATACCTGGACTTAAGTAACTTGTAGCCATTTGTTAGTTCTCCTCTTGCCTACACGAGGGACGACATGCGCGCCGGCCTCTCGTGGTGTGCTGTGGGTGGGCGACGGCCGCCGCGTTCATCGCTTGCCGCCTTGTTTGGTCGCGGGTGGATTTGCTTTATCTGCTAGCGCCTTGCCGGCGATAGACCTCGGATCGGGCGACGGAAAGCGCTCGAGCCCACCGTTTGGCGCTTGCCCGTTGCGGAAGTCGATGATGCGTTCGCGCACGCGCTCGAAGCCGCTCATCGTTTCTGGGATGATCGGCACGTGGGTATAGACCTGCACCGAGGGGCGAATGGGCTGATTGAGCGCGCCCCAAAACCGCGACAGCGTGCCTTCGTCGAGGCGGCCGCCGCTTAAGATCACTTCCAACTCAAAGTCGTCATCGAACGAATCGCCGCGCAACAACGCGCGAGGCATGCTGACGTTGTCGGCCAAAATGCGAATCACCAGGCCGAGGAGGATTTGCTCATCCTCGGGGGTTTGTGCCCACGCCGAAACGAGATAGTCGAGCCGAACCCAGGTCCGACGTCGCCGCATCATTTCGCGTTTGCTGCCATCCGCCTGCTGCACCTCGATGACTTCGCTCGTTGGGCCCGACGGAAAGGCGTCGGGGTCGACAACGAGCTGGTAGAGGTAGACCGAGACCGCGGGCAACTTGCCTTCGATGGCATCGGGCTTGGGCGCCTGGTCAATAATGTTCACGCGCTTGTAGCCACTCTTGCGCAGCTCATCTTGGAGCAGCCGCGACATCGTCGCAGTCGTGTCCTTAATAATGTGGTGCTGCGGCGTGCTCATGTGGCGGCGTCGAAACGCGCAGCGATCCTGGCGCAAGTGGCCTCGCCAAAACAAGCGCCGCCGGGCGTATTGTCACACAAACGCGACGTGCGACATTTAACGACATGCCACCGTTTGACGCGTGGCGCCAAACCCGCGACCCGCATTCGCCTAGCCGTCGAGCAGCTGCAAAATATGCGCTTTCTCCCACGCCTTGGCCTGCGTAAAAAACGCGAACTTCGCCTCGTCGCGCAAGAACTCAGGCGTGTGAAATTCGCGACGACTGCCGCGGCGCCTGAAGTCGTGCTTCTGGTGCAGCATCTCATGGTAGACCACCCATGCGACGACGTAGTGAGGCACCGTATCGCGATCGAGGACGCGGTGGATGCGGATGACGCGATCCTCAAGCGCATAGCTGCCCAGCTTGATGCTCTGGCGGCGCTTGGGCCTCGAAATACGTGGGCCCCACGTAATCGTAGCCTCGATCGCGCCGCCAAAGTACTGGCTGTTTAAGTCGTTATAGATGGCCGCCAAATCATGCACGTCGCCGGCCGTCACCACGGGCACGCTGGCGACCCGCCGAACAGCCTTGGCCGGAACATGCGCGTCGATGTACTGCCCCAGCGCGCGCGAGGAGGCGCGATCACCCTTGGCGATATAGTGGGCGAGCGCCCGGGTTAGCTGCGGCGGTGCGGAAATGAACATGCTGTGCATGCGCACGTCGTAGTGGGCCCGCGCGCCGTACCGACCGGGCAGCTTGCTGCGGCGCACCGAGATCATGGTGTAGCGATTATCGGTCAACGCCACGGTGATGGTGGCCTGCCGCAAATGCGCGCGAATTCGCTGCGCCAAGCCAGCGGCCGCGGACTCGACGGCGCCATCACTCGGCACCGCTAGCGACAACGCTGATGGCGTCGCCACGACGGGCGCAAACATGGAATCCGATAGTCTCAACATGGTTGCGGGGGCGGCCGAGGTATCGCCGCGTGGTGATGCGCGGCGAACTGTTCCTTGATTTAAAAATCGTAGCAACCAGCCTTGGGATGGATCAAATTTATGCCCCAGATCCCGGGGATCTTTTTGCGGGCGCATGCGCTTATCTCAATTTATTTGCAAATCCGGACAACTCGCCTGTGCCAGCCGGACGCGCAAATTGTCGCGCAATTCATCGCTACATAAGTGACGAGCCCGTGTTGAATCGCTACCTTACTGCGATGACCTCGTTTTTAGCTGCTCACCGTCGTACGCATCGTTGTGGCGATCTCCGCGCCACCGACGTCGGCCAGCGCGTCGTGCTTACCGGCTGGGTTGAATCGTATCGCGATCACGGCGGCTGTCTCTTTGTCGATCTCCGCGACCGCAGCGGCGTCACGCAGGTGGTGTTTGATCCCAGCTTTGCTCCCGACGTGCTCGCCGGCGCGGGTGAGCTGCGCAACGAATGGTGCGTTGGCATCGTCGGCGAGGTGCGCGCCCGCGGCGGCAACGCCAATAACAAGCTCGCCACCGGCGCGATCGAGGTATGGGCAAGCGGGCTCGACGTATTTTCGAAGGCCGAGACCCCACCCTTTGCCATTGAAGACGACGTCGAGACCAATGAAGCGCTGCGCCTGAAGTATCACTATCTCGATCTGCGCCGGCCCATCATGCAACGCAACATGTTGATGCGCTCGCAGATTTCCCAAGGCGTCCGCCGCTACCTCAGCGATGAGGGGTTTCTCGAGATCGAGACGCCCTTCATGGTGAAGTACACGCCCGGCGGGGCGCGCAATTTCTTAGTTCCCTCACGCCTTAACGCCGGAAGCTTTTATGCGCTCGCCGAGTCGCCTCAGATTTTCAAGCAACTCCTGATGGTCGGCGGTTGTGATCGATATTTCCAGATCGTGCGTTGTTTCCGCGATGAGGACCTGCGGCTTGACCGGCAGCCGGAGTTCACGCAAATCGATCTCGAGATGTCGTTCGTCGATGAGGTCACGCTGCAAACCTGCGTCGAGGGCATGGTCGCGGGGCTTTGGCGCGATGTGCTCGGCGTCGAGGTGAAGCTGCCGCTGCGCCGCATGACTTACGCCGAGGCCATGGACAAATACGGTGTCGACAAGCCAGATTTGCGACTGGACCTTGAGCTGTGCGACGTCACGGCCCCGACGACGGTGTGCGGCTTTCGCGTGTTTGAAGGCGCCATCGCGGCGGGCGGCATCGTCAAATGCTTGCGCGTGCCCGGCGGCGACCGCCTGACCCGCTCGATGCTTGATTCGCTCACCGAATTTGCTAAGCCCTATGGCGTCAAGGGCGTCGCGTTTGCGCGCGTCGCCGCCGATGGGTCGTGGCAAGCGCCCTTTGCCAAAAATATGAGCGACGAGGCGCGCCTGGGGGTCAACAAGATCGCGGGCGCGGGCGATGGCGATGTCCTGTTGTTTGTCGCGGATCGCGCCAAGGTCGCCAACACGTGCCTGGGCGCCATTCGCCTCCACATCGGCGAAAAGCTCGAGATGACGCGCAAGCAAGAGTATCAATTCATGTGGCTGGTCGATCCACCGCTGTTTGAGATCGACGAGGAAACCGGCGGCGTCGCGGCGGCGCATCACCCGTTTACTTCGCCACGCGTCGAAGATGAGGCGCTGCTAGAAGAGGCGCCAGGCAAGGTGTTGGCGCGCGCCTACGATTTGGTGCTCAATGGCATGGAAGTTGGCGGCGGCTCGATCCGAATCCATCGACCGGACTTGCAGGCGCGCGTGTTTCGCGCGTTAGGCATCAGCGACGCCGATGCGCA
This sequence comes from Myxococcales bacterium, assembly GCA_016716835.1. Lineage (NCBI taxonomy): Bacteria > Pseudomonadati > Myxococcota > Myxococcia > Myxococcales > Myxococcales bacterium. The sequence continues at coordinate 1,803,386 of JADJUW010000001.1, forward strand.
GCAAAAATTCGGCTTCTTGCTGGAGGCCTTCAAATATGGCCCACCACCACACGGCGGGCTGGCGCTCGGACTTGACCGGCTCACGATGTTAATGGCGGGTGCGACGAGCTTGCGCGATATCATCGCGTTTCCAAAGACGCAAAAAGGCGCGGATCTGATGACGGAATGCCCGACGCCCGTACTTAAAAAGCAGCTCGACGAGCTATTTATTGCGGTAAAACCAGAAATCGCGGCCGCCAAGTAGGCCCGCGCGGGGCGGCAATTTGCCCTTGACGACCACGCGAGTCGTGGCCACGTTGTCGGCATGACCTACAACCCTACAATGGCCCTTACGCGGAAGGCCACCGGCCCTATCCGCGTCGCCGTGGTGGCCGATGAGCCAGCCGGGCGGGCGGAACTTTTACCGCTCCTTGGCTCGATCGAGCTGACGGTGGTTGAGCCAGGGCGCGCCGAGGTTTTTTTATGGGATCCAGGCCACGGGCATGAGCTGGTCGCCAAGCGCTTGGCGCGGCTTGAGCATATGGATGTACCCGTCGTGGTGGTCCTGGATGATGCATCGCTGGCGCAAGAGGCGCTGCGAGGCCGCGCCCGGGGCGTTTTGCTGCGCGAACACCTCGGCAATGGCATCGTCGCCGCGCTGCAAGCCGCGGCTATGGGCCTAACCGTGCTCGATCCCGACATTGCGAGCTACACCGCGTTGCAAACCGAGGCAAAGCCCAGGTCCGGGAGTGTCGATCTAACAGATCGCGAATCGCAGGTCGTGGAGCTCTTGGCCGAGGGCATGTCCAACAAGCTCATCGCAGCGAGGCTTGGCATCAGTGACCATACCGCCAAATTCCACGTCACCGGCGTGATGGGCAAGCTGGGCGCAACCTCGCGCACTGAAGCCGTCGTCGAGGCGGTGCGCCGCGGCTTGGTAAATTTGTAACTACGGGCCCATGCCGAGCCATTCTTCGCCGGCCTCGCCAAATTCTTTTTTCCAGATCGGGACGTCTTGCTTGAGGCGCTCGATGAGTTCTCGGCAGGCCGCAAAGGCCTCGGCACGATGCGGCGCTGAAGTGGCAATGACGACGGCCACGTCGCCAATGGCAAGTGACCCGACGCGGTGCTCGACCGCGAGTCGGAGGTTTGGCGCGGTCGCCGCGACGGCGTCGCAAAGGCGCCGCATTACTTCCAGTGCCATGGGCTCATACGCCGAATAGTCGAGCGCGACGATGCGGTTACCGCGGTTTTGATCGCGGACGTGCCCGATGAAAACAACCGTAGCGCCGGCGCCGGCGGCGGCGACCGCCTGCACACAGCGATCGACCGATAGGGGCACGTGGCACAAGGCGACGTGGTGCGGGCTCGCGGCCGCGTCGGTGCCGCCTGCGACGGGCGGAATGAGCGCGAGCTCGTCGCCATCGGCAAGCGTGGCGGTAGCCTCGACAAATGCGCGATTCACCGCAACGCGGCACGCGGGCAGCATGGCGGTTAGCAGCGGCTCGGCCGCGGCGAGCTGCGCCAGGGCGGCGGCCACGTTGGCGCCGGGCGGTAACTCGATGACGTCGCCGTCGCGACGCAGGCGCTCCTTTACCGCGGCGAAATATAAGATGTGGACGCGCATGCCGAGCATGTCGTAACGTGACGCGATGTCGTCCGCAAGCTATGCCGGTCATCGCCGGGGCGAGCTACCACCGAATTTTGCCGCCATCTACCGCGTGGTGCTTGCGGTGCCCAAAGGGCGCGTTGCCACGTACGGCCAGATTGGCGAGCTCGCGGGGTTTCCGCGCGGCGCGCGCGTCGCGGCCACGGCGCTGAAGGCCGCGGGCAGCCTTGGCGTCGCCGTGCCATGGCATCGCGTCATCGGCAAACGCGGCGCGTGGGGCAGGATTTCGATTCTCGACCCCATCGGCGCAGCCATCGCCAAGGGCCTGCTAGAAAAAGAGGGCGTGCGCTTTGATCAGCGCGACATGATTGACCTCAGCGTGTTTGGCCTCGCCGCAAAGGCAGTAGCCGCAACCAAGAAAAAAACGCCAGCGCGCCGACGCCCGACTATTGCACGTAGTCAGCCGGCGGCGCGTCGACGCTAGCCGGTGGTGGTGACTCAGCGCGATCGGCGGCCTCCATCACGCGTCGGCGCATGGCCTCGGCGTCGTCTGCGGTCATGGCCGCCGGATCGATGCGGGGCGCGTCGGTGGCCGCGCCAATCGTTGGGGCATCGGGCACGATAGCCGGTGCAACGGGCGCATCCGCGGGCACGATAGGTTGTAGTGGCGCCGCGGCCGCGTCTTGCGCAGATAGCGGCAGGTCCGGGCGTACCGGCGGGCGCGTGGGTTGCGTTTGGGGGGCGTCGCGATCGTCGTCGTCTAGGCTGGCTGCGCTGCAAGCCTCGGCGGGGCGACGTCCCATCTGACGCACCGTGCGAAACAATTCAATGTTGTTGTAGCCCTCCTTGTCGATCGGCGTACCGATAAACGCTTGGATGTTGCCGAACTTTTCTTCGCGCGCCTTAAGCTCGGGCGACAGCTTAAACTTGATGCAGCCCTTTACCTCCGACGCTGGAAATTCCGGCGCGAGCGCAATATCCAGCTCGATATCCGCATCGCCGTCGGCAGAGACCAGCTCGAATGACTTCACCTTGGCGTGGCCCTTGTCAAAGGCCAGCGCCAGCGAGAACGAATTGATGGTCAGCTGTGGCACGACGATGCCGTCGGCACCAAAGATGGCGTTCTTGCTGTTGGCGTTAGCACCTGGCTTAACGCGCGCGACGCCGTCGCCAACCGTGCACCCCACAACGCACGCAAGGGTTATGACACCGGACATCTTGGGAATGTCGATGGCGCGTTTTCCCTTGGTCGTATACGGCATGTGCAACGCGACCTTCGTATTGAGCTTGCCTCCGACGGGCAGGCCAACCGCCTCCGCAAGGCCTGGCACGCTGACCATCGGCACGCCCCGGCCATCGAGCGTAACCTCGACCGCCGCCTTGCTCAGTTCGACGTTGCCTTCGATCGTACCTCCGCCCATCGCGACGTCAAAGCCAAGGTCGAGGTTGCCGGTGATCGCGGCGAACATGCCGACTTGCAGATCTATGCGGTCGATGAAGATGACGCGGGGTACTTCGCCGACCTTGCTCGGGCGCGATTCTAACGCAACCTTGCGCAGGCTCATCCGCCCCGGCAAAAAGCCGCGATGCACCGAGCCAACGGTGACGTTATATTTGGCGGAAAGCGCGTCAACGACGCGGTCCTTCACGCGATCATAAGGAAAGGTCCACTGCAGAAAAAAGACCATCGAGATGACCGCCACCGCGCCCCATAGCAGCCACATGCGCCAACGTACGCGCGGCCCTGCCCCACTCTCGCTCATGGCGCTCTCCCTGCAACCGCGCCGCCATCTGCAGGCGCCGCCGCGGCGGGCACATCGAGGGCGTAGGCGGAAACTTCGATCTTAAGATCCACGTTGCCCTCATCCTTGAAATTTCGATTCATCGTGAGGTTGGTCACCGCCACCGTGCGATTGTCTTGTTCGATGGTGCGCAGCAGATCGCGCGCCTGTGCGATCGTAAGGCCGCGCGGCTCGATGGTCATGGTGTGAATCACGACGCCATCGCGTCGGGTTTCAGGACGAGGGGTAAACGCCGGGATGGTGACACCGGTCTTTTGCGCGGCGTTGTCGAGATAACTCTCGAGCTTGACCGCGTCGGGCAAGAGCGTCGGCGCCGCGCTGGTATCTTTAAGGCCGCCCTGCGCGCGCACCGATTGCATCGCCGCCAGGGCCCGGCGCATTTCCTGGTTTTTGCCATCCAAGGCGACGAGGCCATCGTACACCGCCAAGCCGAAGTACAAGACGAGGACGGCGACGGCCCCAAGGCCACCGAGCACCATGGTGCGGCGCTCGCGCGCTGACAGGCCTTCCCAATACGCTTCGAGTTTATTGCTTAGATTTGCCATACATCACATGCACGTTTGTTTATAGGCGAGCTGAAAGGTCTTCTCGCCCTTGGGTCCGGTTTGCGTCTGGCCGCGTGAGGGTTCGGAAAAACAGCTAATCGCCTTCAGCGCGCTATCGATAAGATCAATCTCATCAGACGTCTTGGCACTGCCTCGCAGCGAGATCTTGTCGGCGGATATTTCAAGCGAGGTCACGTCGAGCGTCACTTTGTCCTTGCCGGGCAATTTGTCGTTGATCTCGACGAAGATATCGTACGCCGTCATCTTGGGCACCGGGGAGACCACTGCGGTCAGCGCCCCTCCAGCTTCATCCACGACGGTTTTTGCATCTTTGGCGCTGCCGAACAGCTCGATGCTTTCGCTTTTTACGCGCGCGCTGAGCGTGGCATACGCCTTGTTTTGCTTGTGGTACGCGGCCCAGCCAGCGGCCGCCGCAAATAACAAGATGGCGGCAGCGCTGGCTGCGAGCACCGACGCCTTGGCGCGCATGAACGACATGTCGCCCGCGATGGCCAGCACGCCTTGGCGTAAATCAAATGTTGGCTTGTCGCGACCGCGAGAGAGCGCCGCGGCAACGACCGTGATGTGATCGGCGGTCCCCGCGGGCGCCGCCGCGGTATCCATGATCTCCGCCAACCCGCCGACCGGCACGCCGAGATGCGCGCCGGCGACCTGCCCTAGCGCCCCCGCGGCCTGTCCCGAAAATACCGCCATGGTAGGCACCACGCCGAGCTTGTCGTGGCTTGCCTGAATGCTTTGCTGAACATCGCGCAGCCAAAGCGCGAGGCCCGCCTCGTCAAAGGCGGCCTGCGCCGCGCCTCCCGCGCCAGCCTGCCGCCAGCGCACGACGTCATCGGCGCCACGGCCGATGCTGCGCGCGAACAGCAATTTGCTGCCCGCTAACACCGCAACGTCCGTTCGATCGCTTTCTAGATGGATCAAGACTGCCGGGGCTGCCGTCTTGGGTCGTCCGGCCGCCACCTCGGCGAGCGCGCCGAGCGGCGACAGCAAGGTGATGGCGGTGAAGCCACAGGCGTCGGCGAAATCGAGCCACCCGCGTGCGTCGCGGAGCGGAATGGCTTGCGCCAAAACGCGCGCGCCATCGTCGCCCGCGGCCGTCGCCCTGGGCAAGACATCGAATGAAAAAACTAGTTCATCTAGCTCGAGTGGCAACATGCCTTCGAGTTCGCCCCCTACCGCGGCGCTCATTTCCGCCCGGCGAAGCGGCGCAAACGGAAAGGTCAACAAGCGGGTGAAGACGTCGCGATCGGGGACCACGAACGCGCCGGCGTGGCCGCGTAGGCCGAGCTCGGCAATCATCGCGGCCAGCACCGGCTTGGCTCTGGCCTGCAATTCGGCATCGGCATCGACGGTTGCGGCGGCGGCCGATGGTGGCGTGGGCAGGGGCAGGTCGCGTACCACCAGGCGTTCGACTTTTGCGCCGCGCAGTCCCTGCGTGCCTACCGCAATGCAGACGGCGCTTGAGGTGACTTCTACGGCAAAAACGATTTCGGACATAGGTTACTGCTCCAACAGGTAAACGTAGGCGCCATTGCCGGCCTCGGTGTTGCGACTGTTTTGCGGCACAAATTTAGTGTCCCACACCGCCGTGATCGTGCGTTTGATTGGGCCAAGAAATGCATCGGGCTGTTGCGCCGCGGCGACTTGCTTGGCCGCACGCTGCGGGTCCTGCCCGCTCGCCGTCGCCTTCTCCGCGGCATCTTGGCGCGCCGCCGCTTGTTCAATCGCCTCCGCTGGCGTTGGCTCGCGATAGCCGCGCAGGACGGTGCCGTACGCCGAAATGCGATAGACGCGTGTAGGGCCAGACACGGCGATCTGCCCGAGCTTGGTGAGGTCTAGCTCGATGCCAGCCTCGGGAACAAAGCTAGGCGTTTGCGCCCCGCTCGGCGCGGCGGTGCCGTTTGCGCCCCCGCCGGCGTCGGCGAGGCCTCCCAGGGCATCCTTAGGGCTCTTCACCAGATCGGCGAACTCCTGCACCGTAGCCGTAGAAACGCCAAATTCGCGCGCCTTGACGACAAACTGCGCGAGCGCGTAAAGGCGGATCGGATCGCGCAAGATTGGATCATCTTGGTTCTTGGCCGAGATGGTGATCAGCGTCCGAATCATTTCGGCCGAGAGCTGGCTGCGCAAATTAATCTTGCAGTCGCCGTAGACCGTAAACAAATGGCCAAAAAGGGTCCAGAACCTGGCGTCGACTCCGCGCGCGAGGCGGATTTCGCCAATGGTGTCGAGATAGTTGTTCTTGGGCTCATAGGCATCGGGCAGGCTTTGGTAGCCATAGGATTCGGCATTGCCAGGTTGCGACCACTCGAAGCTATCTTTGTCGATATAGTCGAAGATGGCGTCGGTCTGGCGCTCGCGCGTTCGATTCCAGCCTTCGCCATCAGCGGCTTCAAATACCGGGTTGTACACGAGGTCGAAATATTGGCTTTGCAGCGCGGTGTAGATGGCCTTGGCGGCGTCGCGATTGCTGCCGGCGGCGCAGTTGACGTTGAGCTTGGTGTCTTCGGCGATGATGGTGGCGCCAAACGTGCCGTCGTCCGCGCCCAGGCCCTTGGCGTCGGCAAAGCCGATGGCGCCAATGCGCGTCGCTGGATCGCCGCCAAAAATGTCCATGAAGAGCCCCGCAAAATCGGTGATGCGGATGCCCATGTCGGAGAGTTCCTTGACGTTGTCAAAGCGGCCCTGCAGGCGGATGATGACGTCGCCGATATTGAGTGCCGAGCGCGCGAGGAAGCTGGCGCGCATTTGATCGCGATAATTCGCGGCGCCGAGGCCATCGACGGTGGCGTTGGTGCGCACCTCGGTGACCATGGCGACGCCGAGCGCGATCACCGTGAGCACCGCGGGAATGGCAAAACCTTGCTGCAGCGTGGTCGCGTGCTGGCTGCGCTGAGCAGGCGATAGCGGCGACCTCATAGCCCCTTGACCATTTCTTGCATCAAGATGCGGGCCTGGGTCTGGAGCTTGACGACGTCGCCTTCGCGGTTTTTGTAAGACACGTCGATTTTTACCCGCGTCGGCAACTTGCCGCGCTCGGACTCCGCGGTTGAGTCCCAGCGATCGGTCCACTTTTGTTCGGCGGCGTTCCAAAACGAGAACTTAACTTCTTCGACGTCGGGCAACAGCACCTCCGCCACCCCGGGCAGTTCGCGCCAATTCTTGTTGGCGAGGCGCCGGGTCTCGCGGCGCAGCCAGTTGGTCTTGCCGGCGTCGTTTGGATCGCGCGCGGCGCTATAAGAAATTAGCGTCTGCTCAGCCTCGTTGGCCTCGGGCGATGAGGGCGTGTGGCCCAAGGTCGAAAACCGAATCTCAGGCACCGTGCCGCTGCCGACCGCGACAAACATGGTGCGCCGATCGGTTAGCGTCTGGTCTTCATTAGACGACAAATATGCCGCCTCAAAATCCGCGACGACGCGCGCCATGGCGCTACGGATCTCTTGCGTGCGCTGTTCATAGCTCGAAAAGTAATCGGCATTTTGGCTGGTGCGCGTCAGAATGCCCCATGCCAGCCCCATCATGAGCACGAGCACGCCGATCGCCAGCATGAGCTCGAGCAAGGTCATGCCCGCTTCTGACACGCCGGCGTGCTGCCGTCTGCTTTTGGTGGAGGTGGTCATAGCCGCCTCGGTGGGGCACGAGTGGTTGGCGTGGCGGGCTCGGCCGGCTCAGCTGGTGGCGTCGCGCCGAGCTCGCCGATCACTTTTTTCATCGCGGCCGCGTCGGTCATGAACAACACCACCGGCAGCGTGCGTTCGTCGTCGAGCACCTTAAAGGTCACGGTTAGCGTCACGCGGCGAATGGTCGCCTTGAGCACCTCTTGGAAGATCGTAAAGTTTTGCCCAACTAGCGCGCCGGTGGCGGCATCAGCCGCGCTGCCGCCGCCCATCAGCGACAGCAGGCTGCCGAGCTGCGATTCTTCAAACGCCGCCGCGGTTAGGCCGCCTTGGCCGCTGACGGCAGCCTCGGCCTGCGCATCATTAGCCGCCTTGACTTGCGTCTGCGCGTTGGCCTGCAGCGCCGAGAAGTCGGGCATTTCGACGGTCTCGATCTTGGCCAGCCATTTGATGTCTTCGTAGCCCTGCTCGCCAAAATCGCCCGAGAACTCCTGATCGGTTTCGCCAAACCCATCTTTTAAGATTTGCTCTTCGAGGTCGAGCATCTTGCCGCGCGCGAGATCTGTGGAAATCACCGTCATGCGCGATTCGAGCGAGGTATACATCGCGCCCGAGCTTTGGCTAACCACGGCGATCAGGCCGATCGCCAAGATGCCAAGCGCAATGAGCACCTCGATGAGGGTGAAGCCTTGTTGGCGGGCCCCAGCCTTCATTGCGGCTCCACCGTCTTGCCTTCGGCGTCGCGAAACAAGATGTCGTCGGGGCGGGCAATTGCCTCGTCCAAGATATCGACCTGGCCGGTGAAGCCATTGACGACCAGCGAAAACACCTGTTTGGCGTCATCGCGCAGCGCAAGCTCGATGATTGCCTTGTCGGCGCCACCGATGGGATAAAAGCGAATACCTGCCAAGCCCTCGGTAAAGGCGTCGCGCCGCGAGCCGAGGTGAATGGTCGCCAACTTGACGCCGCGGTCGGCCGAGAGGCGCGCGCGCAAGCCCTCGGCGTTGCTCGATTTGCTGAGCCCCTGACCATCGGCCGGACGACAGTTCAGCGCATCGGTCGAAAGGCCGGCAAGCGCCGCCGCGCGCGCCGCCGCCGAATATGCATCGGTCGGCTGCTGCCACTCGGGCGGCAGGCTACCGAGCTTTTGCATCGCCTCGCGCAGCAGCGTTGCCGACTGCTCATCACCTTCGCTCATCTCGGGCGCGCCGGTCTGGCAGACCTCGATCTGGTAGGCATTCTGCTCAAATGAAAATTGCAGGCGATGTACTTGCCCGCTCTGCGTCGCCATGAGCTGTGCCTGCTTGGCAAATTGGCGAATCAGGCGTGCGTCATCGGCGAGCGCCGATTTGCCGGTGTCGTAAAACACGCCAATGCCGACACTCATGATGAGGACCATCAGGCCAACCACCAATAGGATTTCAAGCAACGTCATGCCGCGCTGGCGCTGGTACGGCGCCAGATGCGGTGCAAACGAGGAAGAAGTTGCGGTGGCCATGGCGAACTCGCGGAGCTATTGGGCTCCCTCGCCCCACGACTTAATGTCGTCTTCGGTGTTCGGCTTGCCATCGGGCCCGTTGGAGGCCGCGCACATGCCCTTGCAACCCGAGGGGGCTGTTGGGCCACAATAGATTGCGAAGTCGGCACCCCACGGATCCTTCGCGTTGCTGCCGCCGCGATACGGCGCGAGGTCGTTGATTGACCCTGGACATTGTTTGCCTGGATTGGCGGCGCGCCACGCAAGATAGGTTTGGCCGGCGATGTCATCAACGGCGATCTTAGCAATGCCGCGCTGCGAGCTATCTTGGCTCGAAAACAAGCGCGGGCCGATGACCAGGCCCATCACCAAGGCGATAAGCCCGACGACGATGAGGATTTCGATGAGCGTCATGCCCTGCTGGCGCGCCAGCGGTGATACCGCCTGCGCCGCAGATTGCTCGTTTAATTCGATGGTGTTGTTTTGCTCACTCATAACATTTCTCCTGTCGTTGCTATTTCTTGCCGCCGATTTGGCCGAGGTCCATCAGTGGCGTAAGGATTGAGATCACGATAAAGCCGACCATCATGCTCATCGCCACGATCATCAGCGGCTCGAGCATGGCGGTAAACTTGGTCAGTTGGCGATCGACCTCGCCTTCGTAGTTTTCGGCGACCTTCTGCAGCATCTCTTCGAGCTGGCCCGACTGCTCGCCGACCTCGATCATCTTGACCATGGTGCCGGGAAATTGCGCGCTGCGCCGCAGCGTGGTGGCGAGCGCATCGCCTTCGGTCACGGCTTGCTTGGCGACATCGATGGTGTCGCGCAGCACCATGTTGCTGAGCACTTGCTTGGAAATTTCAAGCCCACGCAGCATAGGCACGCCAGCACGCATCATGGTGGCCATGGTGCGCGAAAAACGCGCGGCGTTGATCTGCCGCGACAGCGACGACAGCTTGGGGAGTTTGAGCACAAAGGCATCGAATTTTTTGCGGCCTTCGGGCGACTTCACCCAGCGCGTAAACGCGTAGACCGCCACGCCCATGCCGATGAGGATGGGCAGCCAGTAGTGCTGCGCGGTATTAGACATCCACACGATGAGCTTGGTGTTCCACGGCAAGGTCTTGCCTTGGCTCTTGAGCTGAAATGTCAGCTGCGGCACGACCTTGATCATCAAGATGCCGACGATCAAGATCGCGACGATCATCATGATCGTCGGATAGATCATCGCGCTCTGCACCTTGCTCTTAAGCTTAATCGAACTCTCCTCAAAGTCCGCCAGGCGCGATAAGACCTCATCCAAGTTGCCGGCGGTTTCCCCGGCGCGAACCATCGAAACCGATAGTTCGTTAAAGATTTTCGGATGCTTGGCCATCGCATCGGCAAACGAGCGACCCTCGTTGACCATGGTGCGGATTTCGGCGAGCGGCGTCTTAAAGCGCAGGTTGTCGGCCTGCTCGACCTGAATTTGCAGCGCGGTGGCAAGCGAGATACCCGCGCGCAGCAAGATGCTCATGTTGCGGACAAACTCCGCGCGCTCGGCGGCGCTGACGCCACCAAAGATGCCGCCGAGGTCGACATCTTTGTTAAGCCCCTTGCCGGCGCCGGCGACGTGCGCGCCCTTGGACTCGCTGACGTCGGTGACGACGATGCCCTCTTTGCGCATGAGTTGCCGCAATACCTTGGGCGTCTCCGCGTCGCGCGTGCCACTGACGGCCTTGCCGCCGGTAGCAACTCCTTTGTATGCAAAAACCGGCATTAGTTTTAGTCAGCCTCCGCCGTCGCAAGTAGGACTTCTTCGGGGGTGGTGAGGCCCATGGCGCATTTACGCGCGCCATCGAGCCGTAGCGACACCATGCCCGCGGCAATCGCCGCATTGCGAATCTTCGAGGCGTCAGATTTTTCCAAGGCCAGACGACGCACGGTCTCGTCGATCATGAGCAATTCGTAAATGCCGGTCCGGCCGCGGTAGCCAAGCCCCGAGCAGCTTGGACAGCCAACCGCGCGCAACATGGTGCCAGGCGCCATTTTACGTTGCCCCTTGACCTCGGCGAACTGATAGCCGCCGCGATAGAATTTGTCGGCATCCAGGCCAAGCTCGCGCAAGGCCTCAGCGCTAGGCTTAATCGCCTGGGCGCATTCGATGCACGGGCGCCGCACCAAGCGTTGAGCGAGAAGCCCAACGAGCGACGACGCAACCAAGAAGGGCTCAATGCCCATGTCGATGAGACGCGTGATGCCACCAGCGGCGTCATTGGTGTGAATCGTCGAAAACACGAAGTGGCCGGTGAGCGACGCCGTGATCGCAATTTCAGCGGTTTCTTTGTCGCGAATTTCGCCGACCATGATGACGTCGGGATCGTGGCGCAAGAACGAGCGCAGCCCCGAGGCAAACGTAAGATCGATCTTGGTGTTTACCTGCGTCTGCGAGATGCCTTCGAGCTGGTACTCGACCGGATCCTCGACCGTGAGAATGTTGGTATCCGGCGCGTTGATTTCGGACAAACACGCATACAGCGTGGTGGTTTTACCCGAACCGGTCGGGCCGGTGACGAGCAAGATGCCGTGCGGGCGCGTGATGATGGCGCGCATGTCGACCAAGATGTCGCTCGCCATGCCGACGTCGGCGAGGCCAAGCAGCACCGAGCTGCGATCGAGCAAACGAATGGTGACCCGCTCGCCGGTGGCGGTGGGCACTGTCGCTACCCGCATGTCGACGTCTTTGCCGGCGATCTTGCGGCGAATGCGGCCATCTTGCGGCAGCCGCTTCTCGGCAATGTTGAGCCCTGACATGATCTTGACGCGCGCGATGATCGACGCCAAAAACTGCCGGCTGACGCGCTTGGATTCGCGCAGGTTGCCGTCGACGCGGTAGCGCACGACCACGTCTTTCTCGCCCGGCTCGATGTGGATGTCAGAGGCTCGGTCTTTGACCGCATGAAACATCAGCGAGTTGACCCAGCGAATGATCGGCGCCTCGTCGTTGGCATCCAAGATGTCAACCAGCTCGTCGGCGTCGCCGGAAAATTCGTCGTCGCCTTCCTCGCCCTTTTTGTGCTCTAGATCGGCCGATTGCTTTACCCGCGAGTAGGCGCGGTTGATGAGATCGACGATTTTCGACGGCACGCCAACGTAGGCATCGACATTGCCCTTGAGCAGTACTTGCACGTCGTCGATGGCTTCGATGGCGTACGGATCCGCCACCACCACCATGACGCGGCCGGTGGGCGCGCGCCCGAGCACTAAACACTGATGCTGCTTGGCAAAGCCAACCGGCACGCGCTCGAGCAGCTCCACCGGAATATCTTCAGGCTTTGGCAAGTCTTCCCAAAAGCCGAACGACGCCTGCTCGGCGAGCGCCGCGGCCAATTGCTCCTCAGAAACGGCGCGCTGCCTGGTTAGGATTTCGCCGAGGCGGCCGCCGTCGTCGATCTGCCGCTGCAGCGCTTTTTCAATCTGCTCATCGCTCACCACGCCGCGCTGACGCAGCAGCTCGCCGAGCCGCAAGCGCTTGATGAAAGACAAGGCGGCGCTCATGGCTTGGGTGCCTCGGTTGGCTTGCCCGGCGTGGGCGTGGGCGTAGCCGCGGCGCCTTCGAGTTCGACGTCGCCCTCGACCGGCGACGTGTCGTATTGAATGGCGCCATCAGGGATATTGAGCTGCTGGGTCTCAAACGCGCGGATCACGGCATCTTCGCGCTCGACCTCTTGCACGGTGCGATTCATCTCTTCGATCAGGCCGCGCTTGCGGCCGTAATCGGCCTTGGGCATGTACTTCATTTTTTGAAATGATCCGAACTGGCGCAAGAATTCCGTGCGTTCCTCCATCTTGCGGCGATAGATTTCGCGCAGGTCGGCGTCAGACGTGACGATGTAAGGCGTCAACACCACGAGCAGGTTGGTTTTTTCCTTCTTTTTGGACGAAACCTTAAATAGATAGCCGAGGATCGGGATGTCGCCGAGCAAGGGCACCTTTGAATCTGAATAGATGGTTTTTTCCGAGATGAAGCCACTTAGCACCGCAGGCGAACGGTCGTTGACGTTGACCACGTTCTTGAGCTTTCGCTCGCTCCAAATCGGCTGCGGCAGCCCGCCAATCGAGGTCTCGCCAATTTGATCGCTGATATTGATTTCCACCTCGAGGCGTACGCTCTCATCGGCGCTGATATGTGGCGTGACCTTCATCTCGAGGGTGAGCGGTTGTCGTTGTACATTCTGCTGTCCAGACCCAAATGGCGAGGTAGCACCCGTGCCAGCCCCGCCAAAGGTGATGCTGCCGACATAGGGAATATTGGAGCCGACCTTCCATTCGGCGGGCTCATTGTCGACGGTGAGCAGCTGTGGCGATGACAAGAGATTGGCGTTTTTGGTGGTGCCGAGCGCCTGCACCAACACGCCAAACGAGGGAATGCTGGTGCCCAGCAATTTTTCCGATTCGGGTAGCAGCGGACCAATGATGCCTCCAATCAATCCCGATGCCGACGCCAGGCTCGATGGCTGAATCGATTTGACGCTGCCCGCCTGCAGGCCGCCCAATACCAACGAGTCGTTACCGCTGCCGGTTGGGAGGCCACCGTGAAATGAGGTGCCGAGATCACGGCCGCTACCCACCGAGACCTCCATGATCACGGCCTCGATGTAAACCTGCCGCCGCGGTGTATCGAGCTTGTCGAGCACGCGCCGCAGTGACATGTAGTCGCGCTCAGAGGCGACGACCACGAGCGAGTTGGTCGGCGAATCGTGGGTGACTTGAACTTGCCCTTCGAAGGCCGCGCCATCGCCGCCAGCGGCCGCGGGCGTGGGCGCCTGGACCGGCACATTGCGTTGGGGCCCGGCAGTACTCGTTGCGGGCGTCGTGGTGCCGGAACGACGGCTTGGCTGGGACTGGCCGGTTAGCGCGCTCTTAATCGTTGTCGCCAGATCTTCGGCATTGCCGTGCTTGACGCTGTAGACGTGAACCGAGCCGGTGCCATCGGATGGCAAGGCGACATCGAGACGTTGCACCAGGCCGCGCACGCGGTGATAACCGGCGTCATTTGTGACGAGGATGAGTGTGTTGGTGCGCTCGTCGGCCAAGATCTTGGTTGGCAACGCCGTCTCGACATCTCCCACCGAAAACTGCTCGGCGCCGCCGCCGCGCGTCGCGGTGCCACGCCCGCCAGCCGCACCGGCCGCACCTGCCGCGGGGCTTGGGCCGAGAATTTCGTTGAGCTTGGCGACGATGTCTTTGACGTCGCCGTTATTGATCCGCATGGTGTAAATGCCATTGCTCGCCGACGGGCGATCGATCTCGCGCGCAATGCTCGCCATGTCGCGAATGTGGCTGGCGTAATCGGTGACGATGATGGCGCCGGCGTCGGGCAAGACCTTGATGTCACCAACGCTCGATTTTACCACCGAGATGGCGTCGCTCAGCGCGCTGACGCCGATATGGGTCGGCCGCATAATTGCGCGCACCACCTCGTCAGAGTTGCCGGGCGTGCCCTTGCGAAAAATGGGCAGGGTTTCGCCTTTAGCTTGCGCCGCCTCGACGATGCGAAGCACGTTGCCCTTGGGCACGACGGTGAGGCCCATCGATGACAACGACAACAAAAACACGCGGTAGGCGTCTTGCGGGCTCATCTTGAGCGGCGAAATGATCGTCACCTTCTTGGAGCGCGCGAGAATGCCGGCCTCGTAGATGAAGTTCTTACAGGTAAAACTCATCGCCCACGTGATGAGGTCTTTGAGCTCGCTCTCGGGCTTAAACGAGATCGTGATCGAGCCCTTGGCTTTTTTGCAGCTATAGAGCGTTTCATCCTCACCCACTGCAGGCGTCAGCGCAGCGCTGCTGGTCGACGAGCCGCCGGTCGGCGACGATGCCGTCGAGGGTTGCGACACCACAGGTTTCTCCGCGGCATCGAGCGCTTGCTTTTCCGCGCGGCCACCCGCGCCAGGCGGGCGAGTCGGCGAAGTGCGGCCACCTGGTTGCGCGGCGGCTGGCAACGCGCCGCCCAGGGTAATGACCACGCAGAGCAGGCTCGCGTTGATGGAGGTACGTAGTGGCGTTTGATGATTCATATCAACTCATTTAACGAATGGAGTAACGCATGGTCACGGACTGGCCGCGCCGGGTGATGACGAGTTCGAGGTTGGTGGCTTGCTTGAGCTTGGAGTAGGCCTCAAGCCCCTGCTCGGCGCTGGTGAGGTCAAAGCCGTTGACGCTGTTGATGACGTCGCCTGAGACAAGGCCGATTTTGCCGTAGACGCCGCTGGGCTTGACCGAGTAGAGCCGCAGCCCGACCGGCTTGCCCTTGACGACGGCAGGTTGCACTTTGCAGACCTGCTGCACACACTCCGACCTAACCAAGAGTTGCGCGAACAACGCTCGGGAAATTTCGTATTGTGTGTCGCTAATTTTTTTAACGCCTGTCTTTGGCGCCGACAATACCAGGGCGTCACACGCGCGACCTTCTTGCTCACCCTGTCGCTGAGCCATGGCCATCGGTTGCGACAAGCCGAACAATATCACCGAGGCGAGCGCCGCGGCGATGAAGGTAGAACTTGGTAGGAGGAAGGGCGCATAGGTGCTCTGCTTACCGAATGGAGTAACGCATGGTCACGGACTGGCCGCGCCGGGTGATGACGAGTTCGAGGTTGGTGGCTTGCTTGAGCTTGGAGTAGGCCTCAAGCCCCTGCTCGGCGCTGGTGAGGTCAAAGCCGTTGACGCTGTTGATCACGTCGCCCGAGACGAGGCCGATCTTGCCGTAGACGCCGCTGGGCTTGACCGAGTAGAGCCGCAGCCCGACCGGCTTGCCCTTGACGACGGCAGGTTGCACCTTGGCGTCCTTTTGCAGGCCAAAGGGATTGGCGAGGATTTGATCGACGAGCGCGCGTGAAATTTCATAGGTCGAGTCGTTGATTTTTTTGACGCCTTGGTCGAGCGCGGCCGCAAGGTCATCGGCCGGGGGCGCGGTCACCGCCGCGCTCACGATAGGCGTCGACGCCGGCGCGGCATCGCTGAGCAGCATCAACTTCTCGACGCGACCCGCATTTTGGAACTCGAGATATTTGTAGTAGATGTGGTCGATCGGTCCCGCGCCAGGGATGGTGTCGCCGACCGCATAAAAGCCCTGATGCAAGGTCGCGGTGTTCAAGACCGTCGCGAACGAGTATTCTGGAACGCTGCCAACGTTGGTCGCGATCAGCACCAAGGGCAGCGAGGTTTCCCCACCTGGCCCCGCCGCCGCGGTTTCGACCGGCGAACAAGCCGAACAAAACATGTGGCGCGCGACGATGCTGCCGCCGTCTTTGCTGCGCACGGCCGGCGCCTCGGGCTCGATGATCACCGCCAGCTTAGGCGAAGCCTTCGGATCCGCCAGATACTTGGCGGCGACGAGGCTGCCGGTCATGCGTGCGGCAAAATAGGCACAGGTGAGCACGGTAAATGCCGTGACCACCCAAAAATGGCGACGCAAAAATTCTTGGATCATGGCGCGATTTCCTCTTCGCGGTCACCCACGGCGGCGAGCTCGCCTAGCTCAGCGGCCGCGCCCTCTTCGAGGCGACGATAGATAGTACGGGTCGCAATGCCGAGCAGCCCCGCCGCGGCTTTTTTGTCGCCGCGGGTATGGCGCAATGTTTCGTTGATCACGGCCATCTCGATCTCGGCCAGAGGCGTGCCCAAATGAAAGCTCAAGGCCCCCGCGGAGGGCGCCGCGCCGCGAACTTCGGCCGGGAGAATCTCGGCCTCGACGATGTCGGTGCGCGACAACACGACCGCGCGCTCCATCGTGTTTTCGAGCTCGCGGACGTTGCCCGGCCAGTGGTAGTCGACGAGCTTTTGCATCGCCGCGGGCGAAATGCCGAGCGCGGCGCGGCCATTCTTGGCGGCGTAAAGCTGAACGAAGTGGGCCGCGAGCAACGGAATGTCGCCGCGGCGATCGCGCAAGGACGGCAGCGCGAGTGGAATCACGTGCAGCCGATAGTATAAATCTTCGCGGAAGCGCCCGGCCTTGACCTCCTGCGCCAGGTTGACGTTGGTCGCCGCAACCAGGCGGATATCGATGCGCCGCGGCTTGCCGCTGGCCCCAAGCGGCTCGACCTCGCCTTCTTGCAGCACGCGGAGCAGCTTGACCTGCACGTGTTTGGGAATCTCTCCGATTTCGTCGAGAAACAGCGTCCCGCCGTTTGCCGCCTCAAAGCGGCCCTCGCGCCGCGTCGTCGCGCCGGTGAAGGCGCCCTTCTCGTAGCCAAATAATTCGGCCTCTAAGATCGACTCGGGAATCGCGGCGCAGTTGATGGCGACAAAGGGGCCGCTGGCCCGGCGACTTTGATCGTGGATCGCACGCGCCAGGAGTTCCTTGCCAGTGCCGCTCTCGCCAAGCAAGAGCACGGAGGCGTCGCTTTGCGCCGCCTGGGACGCGGTTTCGGTGCACTGCCGCCACGGCAATGACGAACCGATCATCGCGCGATGATCGCGCGCCGCCAGTTGCGCCCGCAGCGCGCGGTTTTCCATCACCAACGACTGCTTATCCATCGCGTTGCGGATGATGCGGATGACGTGGGCCCGCTTGATCGGCTTGGTGACGAAATCGTACGCGCCCTCTTTCATCGCGTCGACCGCGGTCTCGACGGTGCCAAACGCGGTCATCACGACAAACTCGGTTTGTGGCGCGATCGCCTTGCTGGCGCGCAGCAGCTCGAGCCCCGTCATGCCGGGCATCATCAGATCGCTGATAACGACGGCGATGGGTTGCGTGCGCAAAATCTCCAGCGCGCGCTGGGCATGCGGCGCTGTGACGACGGTAAAGCCCTCGCGCCGCAGCGTGCGATCGAGCGAGTCGACGATAGAAGGCTCGTCGTCGACGATCAGCACCGCAAGGCCGCTGGTGTCTCGGGTTTCCTCAGGACCTCGGCCGGAGGCATCTGCCGGCTCGTCGTTAATGGACTCGACTTGTTGGGGGGCGTTTGCAATTGAATTCGATGCCGACCCGGCGCCGCGGGTTGGCCCATCGGGTTGGCGAAGCGCGCGAATGGCCCACATCATGTACGCACAACGTAGCAGGTCTCATGCCACAATTCTTTCCTTTGAAATCAGTAAGTTGCATAACTTACGCGAATCGATTCCGACACAAAGGCAAGCACCTGTGGGCGTGCCTTGCCAATTTGTCAATCCATCTGTGAAGCGCCGTCGAATCCTTTTTGCTTTTCAACGCCGGTTTACATACATAACCGCACATGAAAAAAGGTTCACCTCTCCCTGGTTGCCCATCGTTTAGCTGCCGCGGCCGCGCTTTGACCCTCGTCCTCGCGACGGCATGCACCGAACCAGCTCGGCAGGCGACCCCCTACGACGATGAATTCCCGGTCTCGGCGCATGACCCACTTTTTGAAGGTGCGCCAGCCAAGAGCGAGCTGGCCGACGAGAACAAGTCCAATGCGGTGTATCCCGCGATTTCGACCGCGCTGCTCGCAAGCCAATCGCCGGTTAAAAGCCAAGGCAGCCGCGGCGTGTGCTCCATTTTCTCGGCGGTGGCGCTGATGGAGCATTTGTATATCAAGCAAGGCAACATCACCAATCCAGACTTTTCTGAGCAGTATCTGCAGTGGTCGGCCAAGTTCGAACAAAATTCGTTTCCCAACACCTCGGGGAGCAATAGCGATCAAAATTTAAAGGCGATTTCGCGCTTCGGCATCGTCACCGAGGCGGTGTGGCCTTATGAGAAATTTCAGTGGGGCGTCGCAAACGACCCTGCCTGTGATGGCACCGATGAGCAACCAACGCTCTGCTACACCAATGGCCACCCATCCGACGAGGTAAAGCAGGCGCCGAAGTTCAAGCTGCCCGCGGGGCGTTGGCTGAACACCAACTCAATCAAGGCGCACATCACCACCAAGGGCACCGGCGTGGTGATTGGCATGACCTTCTTTTATCAGGCGTGGAATCACCGGCTGTCGACGTTGCCCGTCAATAGCGAGTATTGGCGGCTTGGCTATGTGACCTATCCAAATGCCGAAGACGAAGAGGCCTCGCTGGAAAAGCGCGCCGGCCATTCCATTCTCTTGGTTGGCTGGGACGACAATCTTGAAGTTGCGGCGCGTGACAAAGACGGCAATCCCCTCCTCGACGCGGAGGGCAACCCCATCACCGAGAAGGGCTTCTACATCTTTAAGAACAGCTGGGGCACCGGCAGCTTTGGCGTCAACAACGCGCACGGCGATGGTTATGGCTACATCTCAATGCGCTACATCAACGAGTATGCCTCGGCCTACGTAAGCGATATTCCCGTGCTCGCACCCCTGGTCGAGGTCTGCGACGACGGCGCGGACAACAACCACAACGGCGCGACCGATTGCGATGACGACGCGTGTACAAACCACGCGAGCTGCCAAGCCAGCGAAAATACCTTCGCCTACGACGCCGTGGCGTCCTTGGCGATTCCCGACAACAACGCGACAGGCGTAAGCAACGGGCTTACGGCGGCGGACGCCGGCGCCATCGCCTCGCTTTCGGTAAGCGTGAATATTGCCCATCCGTATCGAGGCGACCTCAAGGTATGGCTCGAACACAACGGCCTGCAGACGGTGTTGCATGACCGCACGGGCAGCTACCAAGACAATCTGATCGCGACCTACGACGTGAGTGACTTCAATGGCGCGGCGCTGAGCGGCACATGGACCTTGCACGTCGCCGATACGGCGGCCTACGACACCGGCACCTTGGTAAGCTGGCGGCTCGAAGTCGTCACCCAGTAACCGCTGGCTTTGCGGCCATGACCGGGCGCGCATCGCGAGGCAGCGTGACCACAAAGGCGGTGCCGGTAGGGGCGCCCGCAGCGGCCGTCTGCGCGGTTGCGGTCTGGACCTCGATCGTGCCGCCGTGGCGCTCCACGAGCTGATGAACGATGGACAGCCCAAGGCCCGTGCCCTCGCCGACGTCCTTGGTCGTGAAGAAGGGATCCCAAATGCGCGGCAGGATGGCGGCAGGTATGCCCGGGCCATTGTCGGCGATGCGCACGATCACCTGCGCGTCATCAGCCTCGCTGGTCACGGTCAGCGTGGCGTCGTCGCGCCCGGCAATGGCCTGCGCGGCATTGGTCATGAGGTTCATGAAGATCTGATTGATCTGACCGGCATGGCCTTGGATCTTGCCCACGGCACCGAGCCGCCGCACCACCGTGATCTGATCGCGCAGCAAGTGGCGCAAGAGCTCAAGCGAATCGTCAAGGCTGCGATTTAGGTCGAAGCTCACGATGCTCTCTTCGTCGGTCCTCGAATAGTTATGCAGCGCGCCGACGATCGCCTTGGTGCGTTGCGCACCGCGCTCGATCACACGGACCATGGCGGCGAGCTCCTCGACCAAGGCCGCCGCGCCGGGTGCCGCCTGCGCGACGTCTTGCAGCACGTCTTGCAGCGGCGCCACGGTATTGACGATGGCGTTGACGGGGTTATTGATCTCGTGCGCGATGCCGGCCACGAGCTGGCCGATAGAGGCCATTTTCTCGGAGCGCACTAATTGATCTTGCGTGCTCGTGAGCTTGTCTAGGGCGTCGGCAAGCTGGCGATTCTTGCCCGCCAGATCGCTGGTGCGCGATTGCACCGCGCGCTCGAGATCGAAATTGATCTCCTCGGTCGAGCGAATCCGATCGCGCAAGGCACGCCGCATCTCTTCGAGCGCCAGCGTGAGGCTGCCGATCTCATCGCCCTCGCCCGAGGCCAACACGGGTTCGGTCAGCGACCCTCGCGCCATCTCGTTGGCGCGCCGCTCGAGCGCGCGGATGTTGTTGGTAAACTGGCTGGTGCTAAGCGCGACCACGCCACCACACACCACCAACAAGATGACAAAAAAGACGAAGAGCTGCTTGATCGGCCGCACCGGTAGGCTGCCCCGCCCATAATAGGTGGGATAGAACATCGCCACGGCGCCGACATCATATTCGGCGTCGTGCCACCGAACCTTCATACGACCCGCGCGACCATCAAGGCCGGCGAGCGCCAGGCGCACGCCATGATCGGCCTCGGCATGCAGCGAGGCGATGAGGTACCACGGCAACGCCGGCGGTGGCTCTCCGCTGGTGGTTAGGGTTAAGATGGCGTCGTCGGCGCTGACGCTGGCAGGGACGAAGTAGATCACCTCGGCGGAGCTAACGCTGGCGAGGCCTTGCACGGCGGCGCGCACCTTGGCCGCGGTTGGCGGCGAGGCATCATCGACCAGCTCGGCCTGCACGGCGCTGCGCAGCCAGGCCATGCCCAGGCGCGACTGTTGCGCCACGGCCTCGGTCGACATGCTCTTGTATTGCAGCAGGCCCCAGATGGTCGCCATCCCGCAGGCCAGCACCACCACGCCACCAAAGGTATAGAGCAGCTTGGCTGGCAGCGATAACGAGGGCGGCACCTCCCGCAGCGCGACTCGGCCACGAGCGAGGATGCGCACGACCAAGATGCTCAGCGTCGCGCGATAGAGCAAGAGCTCATACAAGATGCCGCCAAGCACGATCATGAACTGCGCGATCGCGATGATCACCGCGTCGTCCAGCGCCACGCTATGGCGCGCGCGATTGGCAACCAGCGCCGCGGCGATCGCGACGACCCACAAGAGCGCGCTGTTGCGCGCGAGCTGATACGGCAGCCACTGGGCATCGCGATAAAACGCCAACGCATCGGTTCGCGCCGTCTCGCCGGCCAGGAGCCGCGTCGCGAACAGGTGCAGGCTGCGGGCGTGGCGGCGGGCGAGCAAAGCCCACAGCGCCGCGACGATCACGACGATCGAGATGAGCATGCCCTGCAACATCAAAAATCGATCGTGCGGCATCGGCACGAAAAAATAGAGAAAGCCCGCTTGCGCCAACATGACGCCGCTCGTCACCCAGGCGGCGATCAAGGCAAAGGCGCGCCACGACACCGCGACGAAGCTTGCGGTCACGTCGCGATCAAACCACTCACGCCTGACCGCGGCCATGAGGCGCGAAACCGTCATGCTGCGCAGCGAGGCGGCGACCAAGGCAAACATGCCGGTCATCGCGACGAAGGCCGTGGCGCGCTCGCGCACCCAAATGCCGCGCGTGTAGAGGATGACCGCCACCGCCGTCGCCCAGGCCACCCACACCGCGGTGCGCAACAGCAGCTGACGCAGCGGCAGGCGCAAGGCGGCAAAAAACGCGGTCTTGGTCAGCTCGTCGGCGATCGCTTCGCCGCGATCGCGCGCGGCCGCCACCGTGACGATGGGCCGATGCAACCGTGCCGCCGCCCACCACGCTGCGGCGCCAAACACGATGGCGGCCATAACCGCCAACCGCATTGCCGAGGCATCGGCCACCGCTGACAACTCAAACGCGCTGGAGACCGGCGCGAGCACCAAAAGACATTCGACCGCAAACCACACCAGCGCGAACAGCAATTGGTTGCGCTGCCGGCTAAAAAGCCGTGAGACCCACGACTGCCGCGGCGCCGTCATATGGCGCTAGCGTTTGGTTGGCGCAGGCGCGCCACGCGAGATTTCGATCGACGAGATCGTCACCGCGTCATTTGGGCGGTCAGACTCGTTGCGCGGCACCCGCGCGATCGCCTTGACGATATCGAGCTCGCGGCACTGACCAAAGACGACGTAGTTGCCGCCGTCAAGCTGCGGCCGCGGCGCCTCGGTAATGTAGAACTGCGAACCGTTGGTGTCAGGACCCGCATTGGCCATCGCCAGCGCACCCGCGGTGTGCGTGAGCGCAGGCTCCCTTTCGTTGTCAAAATCATAGCCGGGGCCACCATTACCATTGCCTTGCGGGTCGCCGCCCTGGATCATAAACGTCGGAATAACGCGGTGAAAAATCAGGCCATTGTAGAAGGGCTTGCCTTGCACGACGCCGCCCGTCGGGCTCATCCAGGCTTTTTTGCCGGTTGCCAAGCCGACAAAATTGGCGACGGTGACTGGGCGCTTATCGCCAAAAAGTTCGCAGTGGATCGCGCCCATTGAGGTGGTAATTGTCGCCGTCAGCGGGCCGGTGCCGGTTAGGTCGCTGGTGTAGGTCGCCAGATCTGCGGCCGTTGGCGCGGCAACGGTCACCGCGGGCGTGGGGGCTGGCGCTGCCTCGGCCGGTGCGGCGGTCGGTGCGGGTGCGGCCGGCTCAGCATGCTTTTTTGCTGGCTGGGGTTTGTGATCGCAGGCCGCAAGGGCCAGCAAGGCGCACGCTAGGAACAGGGAAACCGCGTTGGTCATGGCGGCGAGCATGTCGCGCTCTACATGTCCGCGCAAGCGCGGGCCGCGGTTTTCGCGCGCCGACTAAAACGCCATGCGATCGATTTTTACCGAATAGATGACCACATCGTCTTGCGGCTTGTCGCCGCGGCTCGTCGGCACGCGCGCGATACGGCTGATGACGTCGGCGTCCTGGCAGCGACCAAATACCGTGTAGCCGCCGTCCAAGCGCGGATTGGCATCGTCGGTGATGAAGAATTGCGTGCCGTTGGTATCGGGGCCGGCGTTGGCCATGGAGAGAATGCCCGCCGCGTCGTGTTTGGCGCTCGGGTGCCGTTCGTTGGCGAACTTGTAGCCGCCATCACCCGAGCCGTTGCCGTTTTGATCGCCGCCTTGGATCATGAAACCCGGAATCACGCGGTGAAAGATTAGCCCATCATAAAATGGGCGCTCCCTAACAATCTCGCCGCTGCCGCCGCGACGCCACGCTTTCTGGCCCGTGGCCAAGCCGACGAAATTGGCCACCGCCAATGGCGCCTCATCGCTTAGGAGGCGACAACGAATCGAGCCCATCGAGGTTTCGATCGTCGCGCGCAAGGCGCCGGCGCCTGCAAGCTTCGCCGTATACACCGCAAGATCGTCGGCATGCGGCGGCCGCACTTCGTCGGTGACAGGGGCGGTTGCCGCGACGACGGGAGCTTCGTCACCCGGGGCGACGGGCGCCGTCTCCGCCACGCTGGCTTGCGGTGCTGCCGACCTAGTTGGCCCGCATCCGGTGCTCAAGGCCCCCATCGCAAGGGCGAGCAACATTCGATGAACAGGTGGTTTCATGCGCTTACTCCGTGGCCTCGTGCGAGGCCGTCATGGCGATATACCCCATATGCACCCCGCCCGCTTGGCCATCGCGCCGATAGCTAAAAAACCGCTCGGGGTGGCATCGCGTACACGGCGGTTGTGCGTCGATCTGCGCCATTCGCACGCCGGCACGGTGCAAGGCGACCGCGAATGCCAACCGCAGATCTATGTGCGGCTTGCGGGGGCCCGCGACGACCAACCCCGGCACGTTGCCAAACGCCTGATGAAACGCGTCGACCACCTCATCGCCAACCTCGAAACAACACGGTCCGATCGATGGCCCAATGGCGGCACAGACATCCCCCGGGTGCGCGCCGAGCTCGGCCATGCGCGCGATGACGCGTGGCGCGATGCCCAGCACGGTGCCGCGCCACCCGGCATGGCACGCCGCCACGACGCCGGCCACCGGATCCGCAAACACCACCGGCATGCAGTCGGCGGCGAACGCACCGAGCACCGGGCCGACCTGATCGGTGACGAGCCCATCGTACTCCGCGGGCTCGCTGATGGCTTCGCCGACACGCCAGACGTTGGTGCCGTGGACATGCTTAGTAACTTGAAGCTGCTCGACGTCAAATCCGGCGTGCTCGGCCACCAGGCGTCGGTTGATGGCCACCGCCGCGGCGTCGTCGCCCCACCGCACCCCCATATTCAGCGAGGCGCGCGCCCACCGAAACGCCACCGGTGCGCTCGGGAAAACCGTGAATGACCGCGTACCCACCGTCGCCGCCGCGCCCCACGCGATGTGGGATAAGGGCTGACCTATAAATAACGACCGCCGAAACGACACCCGGCGTTATACACAAATTGAAGGCACCTATCTCGGCACCGGATTGGCCGTGTTACAATTTTGGGGTGATTCCCTATCAAGATCTGCTTACCGCGTTGGTCGCCTGGCGCCGTCGCCAAGGTCTCGCGGTTAGCGCCCGTTTCGCCGACGTTGCGCCGCCTGCGCCTGATGCCTACGAGGCAGACGCGCCAACCAATTTCGCCGCACCGGCGTATCATCCACCGATTAGCCCCGCGACGCGGCGAACTAGCACGTTTAGCGCGGTGAACATCGAGCCAGCGCCACCTGCGGCGGATGGACCTGATGGGGCCAGCGACGTCGATCCCGACGGCATCACCCTGATGGGCGACGACGAACTCGCGCCGCCGCCCGCTTTAGCAGCACCGCAGGTCCCCACGTACTCCGCCTATGAGCACACGCTCGCCTTTGGCGCGGTCACGGCGGCGCCGCCAAATGCCCTGGACCTCGAGATCGACGATCCAGATGCCACCGTGGCTGGCACCGTGGCGCAAGCACAACTCGACGACCTCAAGCCGCGCAAATGATTGCGTAGCCCGCGCCGCGCGGTTACACCACGGGCATGTCGACAGATGGTCCAACCAGGTTGTCGCTGCCGAGCAACCATCCAGCGGCGAGCGGCGAACTCACCGAGGTCGCGGAGACCGACGTCGTAGTCGAGATCTGTGCATATGACGTCTCCGCGACCGCGTCCGCCGAGGCGCGGGCTGCTTGCGGTGTGGTAATCGCCACCGGCAAGGTAGCTGGCGAATGGCTGGGCAAGTCGGTCCTGGTCCCGGCCTTGTTTCCCTGTGGTGAATGCGAAACCTGCCGCCGCGGCGGGGTGTTTGTTTGCGCCGCGCGCTCATCGCTGGCGGTCCACGCCGCGGGCCTGCCGCGCCACCTGCGCGTCGCCGGCCGCTGGCTCACGCCGCTGCCCGCCGCATGCGAATTGCGCCCTGAGTTGGCGCGCCTTGGCGGCGAAGCGCTGCATGCCTATACGATGTACGCCTACGGCAATGTCGGCCCACGCGATATATGCGTCGTGCTCGGCGACGCGCCCCTCGCGTGGTGGTTGTGCCGCGTGTTGGCGAGCAAGGGCGCGCATGTCGCAACCATTTACGCAGGCACCGCGAAGGCCTCCGCGCCCACGACCACGTGGTCACATATTGCCTGCGACGACGACCGACAGCCGCTATCACCGCGCGTGCAACGTGAGCTGGCCGCCCTCGCTCAGGCGGCAGATGCGGGCGCGCAGCCGTGGCGTTTATTTGTCGCGGACCCGCACTATTTTGCGGTGGCCGCCGCGCTCGCGAATCCACTGGCCACCATCGTCAGCGTCGCGAAGCGGGCGGCGGCGCCGACGCTTTGCGTGGGCGACCTCATGGAGGCCTGCGCAAGCCTCGTCTTTATCGCTGATGGCCATCCCGACCTGTTGCCGGATGTGCTGGGCTTGGCGCTGAGCGACGGCTGGATGTAAACGACGGGCGCTACAGCGCAAACAGGACGATTACGATAACGAGCGCGATGCAAACGCCGACCCCAATCGCGATCCACTTGCCTCGACCGCCTTTGAGCTCGCTCACCAGCTCATCCTCGGACATGGTGCCGAGCCGCCGACCATCGGTCGCGCGCGGGGTCCGCACGCCCGCGCCGGTGCCGCCGCCGGTGCGCAAGCTGTAGCGCGCCGCATCGCCACCCGAGAGCGTGCCGTCGTCGTTGTAGCGGTCTTCGATCGGCAACGAATCGATCTTGGTTTCGCTGCCGGAGGCCTGCTGCGCTGAGAGCGCGTCGAGCTCACCTTTTTTAAACCACAGCGTCTCGCGAAATTTTGGCTTGCCGTCGGCGTCGACGTCCGCCGCACGCGATGCCGACTCGGCGGCAATCGGGGGCGCAGCCATTGGTGCTATTGCCGGTGCAATTGCCGGCGCAAGCACGGGCGCAGGGGCAGCAACCGGCACCGCCGCAGGTGCGACAAGCGCCGGCGCGACGGCTGCCGGTGGGGCGATGGCGGCCTGCACCAACGGGATTGGCGCCGAAGACGACTCCACGACAACGTTGGGCACGGCGATGGCAGCTGAGGGTTGCTGCAGCGAACGCAGCAGCGCGGGATCTACGGCATCAACTTGCTTGGTGCGAGCATTCACGTCGGTGCCGCCAATTACGCCGACCAGCGTCTGGCCGAGTTCAGCGGCGCCACTGCGCGCAAACGGCGAACCGATAACGGGCGCGGCGGCCACCGGCGCAGCCGCGAGCCCTGGCCCCACATCGGGCAGCCTAGGCGCTACGAGCGCCGGCGCGCCCAGCGTGGTGCTTTCCGAAATGGCGGGCGCCTTGGCCGCGGCGACGAGTTCATCGAGGAACTGGCGCAGCGTCATGTAACGTCGCGAGGCGCTCTTATCCATCGCCTTGGCGATAATGGGGTCGAGCGCCGTCGGTGTGCTCGCGCGCGCCGACAACACGGGCAGCGCGGCGGTCACGTGCGCGCGGTGAACCGATTCGGTGTTGCCCGCAAACGGCGGCTGACCCGTGACCGCAAAGTAAAATAAGGCCGCCAAGCTATAGATGTTGCTGCGCTGGTCGACCAGGCGACCTTCGACGTGTTCGGGCGAGACAAACGTCGGCACGCCCGCGACTTTTTCGTGCACCGCCACCGGCAGCGCCCAGTTGATAAGTTTTACTTGGCCGGCGCTGATGAGCACATTTTTCGGCGCAAGGTCGCGATGCACGATGCCTAGCTTACCGGCCTCGAGCAGCGCCTCGCCGACCTGTACGGTGATCGCGAGCGCCTCGGGCAGCGGCAGCGGTCCACGCGTCGCAATGACCGCGTCGAGCGACTTGCCATCTTCGATCCATTCGGTCGCGACCCACAGGCGATCGGAGGCTCGTCCGGATGCCAGCACGCGCGCGCTGCCGATGGCATGCATCGCGCCTAATACCCCAAGCTCCCGATCGACGCGCGCCGCAACCTGAGGGTGGGCGACAACATGGGGCGCGACGCGTTTAATGGCGACCTGTGCCCCGGTCTGATCATCCCTGCCACGAAGCAACTCGCCGGTGCGGCCGGTGCGCAGTGCCGCGCCGACGACGAAACGGCCGCCCAGCACCTCGCCGGCCACCGCGACCGGCGCAGAGAGGACGGCGGACATAGCAATGGCTGGTACCCCTATCGCGGGTAGCGCGGCCGAAGGCGACGCGGCCTGCGCAGGCGCCTGTGCTTTTTCGACGAGTGGCGAGCCGTCAATTGCGCAGAACTTGGCCGAGCCGTCGTATTGCTGCTTGCAGACCGGACAGGCCTTCATGATCGTCCCCTCATCAAGCTGTGATCGTAGCCCTAAAGAACTCGTCATTTCAACTGCTTGCGCCACGTGGCTGCGGCTCGATGCATCGTCTCAAGGTGGGCGCCCCAGCCGCTGGCGGCGGCCGTGTAGGGCGGGGCCTCCTTTTTTGCCCAAACGCAGGGGCAAACCGGCCGATTGCCCTAGCGACCGGTTGACACCAACCCCCGTGGAGGCTAAGTCTCTCCCCCACTCTATCGCGGAGCACTCCCATGGCATCAAATACCGCCTCTTCGGAAAATCGTCGCAAAACCCGTCACAAGAACATGGGACGCAAGCGAAAAAATGCGTCGGCCAAGCACTCCACGCTCAGCAGCGTCGAGCTGTTCGCCGCGCTTGGTGAACCCGGCAAGCCGGCACCAAAAGCTGCTTAGTCATCCGCGCGCGCGGACGGCAACGCCTCGCGCCCACGCCCCACATTTCTTATTCGTTCGACGCCACGCGATCAACGGAATAAACGCCCTTGATGCGCGAAAGCGCGCGAATGACGGCCTTGAGCTGCTCGAGGTCTTTGACGCTCGCGTTAAATGTATTGACCGCGCGGCCATCCTCCATGGTGCGACAGTGCGCCTGGCTAATATTCACGCTTTGATCGGTAAAGCACTGCGAAATATTTGCCAGCAAGCCCGGCTTGTCGGCGCATAGCACTTGGATCCCAATTTCGTGCTGCACCGATGACGTGCCATCCCAATCGACCTCGACGCGCCGCTCGGGATCGATATCGAGCGCCTGGTCACATTCGCGTCGGTGCACCGTAACGCCGCGTCCCCGCGTGATGAAGCCGACGATCTGATCGCCAGGCAGCGGCGTGCAGCATTTGGCAAAACGGACCAGGATGTCGCTCGAACCCGCGACCAAGACGCCGCTGTTGTTTTGCCGGCGCGTCACCTTGCGGATGAGGTTTTGCACCATCGCCTCACCGCGCTGGGCCACCACCGTGGCACGCGCGCCGTGGTCGCCGCGGGCCTTCCAGGCCTCGACCACGCCTGCGGGCGTTACCTTGCCGTAGCCGACCTGCAAGATGAGCTCGTTGATGTCGGCGCATCGGAAGTTGGTCTTGGCAAGCTCTTCGAGTTCGCCAGAGCGCGTCAGCTTGCCAATCGAGGCGTCTTCCTTGCGCAGCGCCTTTTCCAGCAAGTCCTCGCCCAGCGACAGCGCGCGATCTCGCTGCTCTTGGCGGAGCAGATACCTCACCTTGGTTCGCGCCTTGGCGGTCTTGACGATCTTGAGCCAGTCCTTGTTCGGGCGCTGGGTGGGGCTGGTAATGATCTCGACGGTGTCGCCGTTGCGCAGCTGATAGCGCAAGGGAACGATCATGCCATTTACGCGGGCGCCGGAGCAGCGATCGCCGATGTTGGAGTGAATGGCGTAGGCAAAATCGATGGGGCATGCCCCCTTGGGCAACGACTTGACATCGCCATTAGGCGTAAACACGAAGACCTCGTCGCCAAATAAGTCGAGCTTCACCGACTCGAGAAATTCGGTCGGGTCGCGCAGCTCGGTGTGGGTCTCCATCATCTGGCGCAGCCACGCGAACTTTTGGTCATCGGCGGTGATGTTGGGCTTGCCCTCTTTATATTTCCAGTGCGCCGCGATGCCGGCCTCGGCCGCCTCGTGCATGTCGCGGGTGCGAATCTGGATCTCGACGCGCTCGCCGCTGGGCGCGATCACCGCGGTGTGCAGCGATTGGTAGAGATTGGGCTTGGGCAGCGCGATGTAGTCCTTAAACCGCCCAGGAATCGGCGTCCACGCCTGATGCGCGACGCCGAGCGCCTGATAGCAATGGTTGATGTCATCCGTGATGATACGAAAGCCGACCGAGTCGTGAATCTCGCTGTAGGGGCGGCCGGTGCGCTTCATCTTTTGCCAGGTCGACCACAAATGCTTGGCGCGGCCGCTCACCTCGCACTTGACGCCATTGGCGCTCATCTCCGCGGCGATCAGTTGTTCGACTTCGACAATGTGGGCCTGGCGTTCCTCGCTGGTCTTGGCCACGTCGGCGTTTAGCTTCTCGAACTCGCCGGGATACAGGTAGCGAAAGGCATAGTCTTCAAGCTCGACCTTCACCCATTGGATGCCGAGGCGATTGGAGAGCGGCGCATAGATCTGCATGGTCTCCGCCGCGATGCGCTCTTGCTTCTGTGAATCGAGATGCTCGAGCGAGCGCATGTTGTCGAGGCGATCACATAGCTTCACCAAGATCACGCGGATGTCGCGCGCCATGGCGAGCAACATCTTGCGAAAGTTCTCGGCCTGCTGCTCCTCGCGTGTTGAATACGGCAGCTTGCCAAGCTTGGTAACCCCGTCGACCAGAAAGGCGATTTCCTTGCCGAAGAGCTCGGTCAGCTGCTCAAGCGTTGCGGGCGTGTCCTCGACGGCATCGTGCAAAAGGCCGGCGCAGATCGACGCGACGTCAAGCCCGAGGTCGGCGATGAGAAAGGCGACCGACAGCGGGTGCGTGACGTACGCCTCGCCGGATTTGCGCGTCTGCCCGTGGTGCGATTTAACGGCAAATTCGTAGACGCGGGCGAGCAACTCCCGGTCGACGCCGGGATAGTACGCGGCCACCTTGTCGATCAGCGCCTGAATCGTTTGCATATAGCTACGAACGTGCCCCTAAGCCTGCGAGCTTACCATGAAGCGCCCGCGGCGAGCAGGCCTAGCGCGTGGTCGGTGGCAGCCTGCGCGGGATTTTGCAAAACGACGGCCGCGAGCTGCCGGCGCACCGCCAAGGGCACGCTGCAATGCTCGTGGCGCGACGGATTGGCGCCCGCGGCGAGGCCATCATCGGTTGCGGGTGGGGCGCCATAGCGCGCGGTGACATAGACCGCCTTGAGCAAGCCGTAAGCGCGCTCCAAGTCGTCATTGACGATCAGATGACTGTACTCGCGAAAATGGCCAAGCTCTTCGAGCGCCTTGTGCAGGCGGCGGGTGATGACCTCTTGGCTATCGGTGGCGCGGCGATGCAGCCGCTCGGCCAGGGCCGCCAGGCTGGGCGGCAAGATGAAGATCTTGACCGATTCTTGTGGCCACTGCGCCGATAGCGAGGCGCCGCCTTGCCAGTCGACGTCAAAGATGACATCGCGACCACGCGTCAGCGCGGCCTCGATCGGCGCGCGCGCGGTGCCATAACGATTGCCGTGGACCAAGGCGTGCTCGGCAAACTCACCGTGCTGGGCCATTTGTTCAAATACGGCGGTCTCGACAAAATGATAGTCGATGCCGTTGACCTCGCCGGGGCGCTGCGGGCGGGTGGTGTACGACACGGAAAAATCGATGGTATCGAATTCGGCGAGCAAGCGCCGGGTAAGCGTGGTTTTGCCGGCACCGGACGGTGACGATACGATCACGAGCTTGCCGCGCATATGCACCGCCTATTCTACATTTTGAACTTGCTCGCGTATGCGATCAAGCTCGGCTTTTGCGGCGACCACCCCCAGCCAATAGATGGATTTTATTGGCAAGCTGTGCCGCGGCGCGCGCCGGCGCAACCGCGGCCATGCCGGCAATTGCGGCGAGCCGTTCGCGCAGCTTGTCGCACAGGCTCGCGAGATCGTCGCCAATTGTCAGGCCCTCGCGCCGCCGCGCCTCGAGTAGCTCCGCCAGGGCCGCCACTGCTACCTCGGAAATGGCCGCGGACAAGGCGGCCCCGTCGGCGCCGCCGCTAAACGACATGGCGGTACCGTGGCCGCCGGCACCCTGGCGAGGCGACGCATGGATTGCCGCCCACACGACATCCAGCGCGGGGGGCGCGCAGGCGAGCGCATGGGCTTTGGCCTGCAATGCAGCTAGGTATTGCGCCGCAACCTCAACTTCATGCGCGATATCTTGCGAGGGCGCCGTCGCAAGCCCCGGATTTGGTGTGACGTGAACCGCGAGCGTCACCGCGCCGCGCTTAACACGGGCCGCGACGGCTTGTCGCAAGGCCTCCTCGATGGCCAGGCTCCCCGCACCGGACGGCATGCGAATGCGCACGTCAAGCCCGCGATGATTTACCGACCTGATCTCGATGAGCACGGTCCACGCGCCAACGGTCTTCGTCGCGCGGCCAAAGCCAGTCATGCTGAGCATGGGAGCCTGGGTCACGCAGCCACCTCTTGCAGCGCCTGCCGCGCCGCCAAATAATCCGCGGGCGGTTCGGTGGTAAAGGTCAGCGCTTCACCGGTGATGGGGTGCACAAACGCAAGCTTGGTGGCGTGCAAGGCCTGCCGCCCCAGCGCCTGGCCAATGGCACGCAGGCCCGGGTGCTTGGGCTGGTTGCCGTACACCGGGTCGCCCAGGAGCGGCGAGCCAAATTCCGTGAGGTGGACGCGAATTTGGTGGGTGCGTCCGGTGTCGAGCTTGCAGCGCACCTGCGCCGCGCCGATGGGATAACGGGCCTCGACCTCGTAGTTGGTCACCGCGGTCTTGCCAACCTTGACCTTCGAGGTAAAGCGCTTGCGATCGCCGTGATGCCGGCCGTAAAGCGTTTCGATGCGGCCCCGGGCGAGTTTGGGTGCGGGCGCACATAGCGCCAGATATTCGCGGGTTAGATTTTTGTGGGCAAACAACTCGGACAAGGCAATGTGCACCGCATCATGCTTGCTAGCGACCATGACGCCGCTGGTGTCCTTGTCGAGGCGGTGCACGATGCCCGGGCGCAGCTCGCCGCCGATGCCGCTGAGATCGTGGCAATGATGCAGCAAGGCGTTTACCAACGTGCCCGAAATATGTCCTGGCGCGGGATGCACCACCATGCCCGCGGCCTTGTCGATGACGATGAGATGCTCATCTTCAAACAAGATGGTAAGCGGCAACGCCTCGGCGAGAATCTCGGTTGGCGCCGCGGCGGGCACCTGGATTAGAATTGCCTGCCCAAGCTTCGGCTTAGTGGCCTGCTTGGTAACGACCATGCCGTCCAGCTCGACCCGTCCTTCTTCAATCAGGCGCTGCGCCGCGACGCGCGAGAGCACCGTGGTGGCGGCGATGACCGCGTCGAGTCGCTGCCCGGCACCCGCGTCGTCTACCACGACGGTCAGCAGCTCGCCGCCGTCTTCTTCTTCGTCGACGTCGACGGGCGTGTTCACCAGATCTTGGACTTGACGTGCCCTTTGGATTTTACCAGCACGTCGACAATGGCCTTGTCATAGAAGTGCTGCGCAACAAGATCCGCCGCGACGCGGGTGCGAAACAGCTCGCGGCCTTCGTTGATCTCGTCGGCGAGCACGGTAAAGAGGTTGTCGTTGGTGATGCCATCGAGGATTTTCGCCTCGTGATACAGGGTTAGGTCGGAGGCGATCGCGCGCGCAAGCTGGCGCGCCCGCTTAGGATCTGTGATGAGCGACGGTGCCATATAGAAATGGTGACAGCCTGGGGCGCATGGGGTCAAGAGACGCGCCCTGCCAATCCACCCAATCCGCGCCGAGTCGACGCGCGCGGTTGGAGACGTGCGACCGCAACCTACACGGTGATTACTCGGCCTCGGCGGCCGCTGGCTCGAGGCGACCAACATAAGTGGCGCGCACCCGCGCCGCGTCGAGGCCAAAGAGCCGCGCGTACTCGCCAAGGAAACCCTTGACGTACACCGGCGCCGGCAACTTATCGAAGGCATCAGCCTCCAGCGCTTCAAGATATTGCATGCCGATTTTAGAGCGCTCCGACAGCTCGCGCAGCGTGAGGCCAAAGGCCTCGCGGATGTGTTTGAGCAAGGCCCCATCAAAGCTCGTGTCGGCCGCAAGCGGCGGCATGGGTGGCCTGGTTTCGCGGATATGCCGCGGCGGCGCCGCCGTGGTGGATGGGATCGAATGCGGCGTGAGCAGGGGCGCGCCAAGTTGGGACGGCGGCCCGTCGGGATACAGCGCTAAATCGTACTCGCGGCGCCGCACGGCATCCATCAGCGTTGTGTAAGCGAGATCAAACCGGCGGTGTGCCGCCTCAAGCGTCGCGGGATCGTAGAGGCCGGCGATCGCGATGGAGTCGGGCGAGTAGATGTCGCGCATGCGGCGATTGGCGCGGCGGATATCCTCAAAGCTTGCGGTCGGGTGGACCTCGAGCAGATCGTAGTGGTTGTCACTTGGCAGCACGGCACCATCGAGGCGCGGCGGTCGTACGGTGAGGAGCGAGCGCGCGGTTTTCTCAAAGCCCTTGGCGGCGCGCGACTCTGGAAACTCAAGAATGACGGGACGGCGACGACGCGTCGCGGCCCACACCGCTTCGTCGTATTCGAGATTGGCGAGGTAGTCGATGGGCAGCCCAAGGCGACGATGCCCCGCCGAGGCCACCGCGCGACCGAGCTCCATGTCGGCCTTGGAGCGCGCCGAATTGACGACTAAGTGCGGCACGAACCCAAGCATTGCCTGGCCCAGCGCATGCGCCGTGACCTGCTTGTCCCCCAGCGCATGCAAATACAGATCGAGCGGCGCCGCCAAGTCATTGCTGGGCAGCGAGGCGGAGATCGACATCATGGCCAGGCGCTGCGTGAACGCCGCCCGCAAGAACGTGAAGAGCTGCTCGACCGAGGCCTGATCCGGAATCGCCAGCGCCACCGGAATATCGGCGCGAATAAAAAGTTCGAGCGTGAACGGCGCACACCCCGACGCTAGATCAAGGACCACCCATTCACATTCAAGTTGGCGCAGGTCGCCGATAAATTTGCTCGCGAGGCCGGTGGCGGGCATGCGGACGCTGTCGCGATCGCCGGCGGCCGAGATGAGCGTCATCGTCGGCAGCGGCGTCGCACAGCGCGAGCCGGCCAGCACCTCCACCGATGGGGCGCGCACGTAGTCGCCCAGCGATCGCGCGAGCTTGGCGACGCCGGTAAAGGCATGCAGCGTAGGTCCGCCAAACGCCGCATCGACGAGCACGACATCCTTGCCCATGGCCGCCAAATTCATCGCGACGTTGGCGGCCGCGAGGCTCTTGCCAATACCGCCTTTGCCGCCGCCAAATGCGACGATTTTGGGCCCGGCGGATGCGCTCACGGCGGCACCTTACTAAGAGCCCGCGCGCTCCACAAGCCCACGCCACGAAGGCATCCCAGGGGCGAATTCGTGCTAGCGTAAGTCCGTGAATCCACAAGCAGTCTCCGCCCTTCTTGCGGCCCTGCTCATCCTCGCGATCGGGGTTACGGTGTGGCTGCGCAACCGCCGCGACCGCACCAACGGGTGGTTTGCGGCGTTCTCGCTCACGCTCGCGGCATGGCAGCTCTGCACCGCCTTGGCGGCCACCAGCAGCGACCCGCTTTGGCACTGGTTAGTCCTGTGGCCGGCCGCGGCGATTCCGCCGATGGCGATTGGTTTTTTCTCGGCGTTTCTCGCGCAGCCATCTATCGGCGCGACGTACCGCCGCCCGCAGCTGACGCTCATCGCGACCGCCCTGGTGTTGCTCGCGTTGATCTACTCGCAGGTCGGGGTGCACCTCCATGACCAACTGTGGTTTCAGATTCCGTTTGCGGTCTACGTCTATGGCGCGCTGTACCTGTGCGTCGGCATGCTGTTTCAGCAATACCGCCGCAGCACGCGCCAGGCCGAGCGCGCCCGCCTGCGTTACCTCACGCTGGGTGGCTTCATCACCACGACGTTCGCGCTCTCCGATGTGCTGCCGCGCCTTGGCGTCGGCTGGCCCACGGTCGGCAACGTGCTCGCGGTCTTGTACTTGTACTTTCTTGCGCAAACGATGTTTCGCTCGCGGCTCATCGATCTCAACGAGCTGCTCGGCAAGATGGCGGTGCTCGGCATCTTGGTCGTGCTGCTCTCGATCGTGTACGGCGTCTTGTTGGCGTGGGTTGGCAGCGGCCAAGAGGGCCTGTTCTTGCTCAACGCGCTCACCGCGTCGTTTGTCATCCTCATCGTCTTTGAGCCGATCCGCAGCTCACTCGAGGCGAACGTGGCGCGCTGGCTGTTGCGGCAGCGCAAGCCGCTGCGCACGTTTCTCGATTTCCGGCGCGGCGATTGGATTGCGACCAGCGATCTGCCAACGCTCGCGGGACGGCTCATGGATGCGCTCGAGGAGTCCGGCCGCTTCACCGATGCCTACCTCTACCTCATTGCGCCGGATGGCAACAGCTTTGAATGCATCGCCTCCATTGGCGAGGCAGCTTCGCCAACGCTGGATGCCGGGCGCCTGCGCGAACTTACCGATCGGCTCAAGGTGGGCGTCATCAATACCGAGCCGGCCCCACGATATGCGCGCCGAGGCGCCACCGACGAGCGCGGGAGCAAGGCCGCCGAGCTGGTGCTTGGGGAGCTGGGCGCGACGATTGCGGTGGGGTTTGTCGGCTACCCCGACCCCGGCGCCGACGTCGAGCCGATCGTGTTTGGCTTTCTCGCCGGCCGCGATGCGCGCGCCGTCGCCGCGTTTGACGAAGACGACATCGCGGCGCTGCAAGGCTTGGCGCGCCAAGCCGCACGCGTGCTGGAGGCGAGCCGCGCGTTTGAACAGCTCAAGGCGCGCGAGCGTCTGGCCGCCTTGGGCGCGATGGCGGCCGGCCTCGCCCATGAAATCCGCAATCCGCTCGGTGCCATCAAGGGCGCAACGCAGCTCTTGATGAGCCAACCCGATCTGCGGCTCGGCGGCGAAAGCCAGGAATTTCTTGGCGTCATCGTCGAAGAGGTGAACCGCCTAAACAACGTCGTGACGCGCTTCTTAGACTATGCCCGCGTTGATCATTCCAACGCCGCTACCCACCAATATGTTGCGCTCAATGCCGTGGTTAAAAAAACCGCGCAGCTGCTTGCGCAGGCCGAGGAGCACCGCAACTGCGCGATTGACGTCGAGCTCGACGAGATTCTTTCGTTCGTCGATGGCGATGCCGAGGCCTTGGTGCAGGTGTTTCTTAACCTGGGGCTCAATGCGCTGCAGGCCATGCCGCAAGGCGGCACCCTGACCATCTCGACGCACCGGCGTAATCGCTCGCGCCAAGGCTTTGGCCGCTTCTGCGAGGTGCGCTTTGTCGATACCGGCGCCGGCATCCCCAAGGAACGCATGGACAACCTGTTCATTCCATTTTTCACGACCAAGCAAACGGGCTCGGGCCTGGGGCTGGCGATCGCCCAACGCATCGTCAGCCAACACGGCGGGACGATCGAAGTTTCCTCAAACGTTGGACGCGGCGCGACGTTCTCGGTATTGCTGCCCGCAGGGCAGACGCAAGCCGAGGCGGCGACGTCGCCCGAGAGAAGGGCCGAAACACCATGAGCGACGCCGTCAAGATCCTCGTCGCCGACGACGAACCCAATTTGCGGCGGGTGCTCACCGCGCTGCTCAAGCGCGATGGCCACGAGGTGCACCAAGCCGCCGATGGCGACGCGGCAATTGCCATGCTCGGTGACGTCGATGTCGTCATCAGCGATTTGCGCATGCCAAGCCGCGGCGGCATGGACGTGCTGGCCGCGTGCAGCAAGCAACACCCGCACGTCCCCGTGATCTTGATGACCGCCTACGGCTCGGTCGCGCAGGCGGTGGAGGCGATGAAGGTCGGGGCGTTTGACTATGTCGAAAAGCCCTTCGACACCGAGCAAATTCGCGTCGTCGTCGGCAAGGCGGTGGCTCATGCAAGGCTCGCGCGCGGCCACGTTCGCACCGTCATCTCCGGTGCCAACGCAAGCCGCGGCATCGGTCGCTATGGCCTGGTCGGCACCAGCGCCGAGATAGGCGCCGTCTACGACATCATTGAGCGCGTCGCCGATACGCCGTCGACCGTGCTCATTACCGGCGAGTCCGGCACCGGCAAGGAGCTGGTAGCGCGCGCGCTGCATGAAAGCTCAGGCCGCGCCAAGGGGCCGTTTATCAAGATCAACTGCGCCGCCATTCCTAAGAATCTCATGGAGTCCGAGTTGTTTGGCTATGAGCGCGGCGCCTTCACCGGCGCAACCACCGCCAAGCCGGGGCGCTTCGAGCTGGCCCACGAGGGCACGTTGTTTCTCGACGAAATTGGCGAAATCCCGGTGGAGATGCAGGTCAAGCTGCTGCGCGCCATCCAAGAAAGCGAATTTGAGCGCGTGGGCGGCCTCAAAACCATTAAGGTCGACGTACGGCTGGTCACCGCGACCAATCGCGAGCTCGACCAAGAAATCGCGCGCGGCAATTTTCGCGAAGATCTCTTCTACCGGCTTAACGTGGTGCCCCTGCACTTGGCACCCTTGCGTCAGCGCCGCAGCGACCTCACGCTGCTAGTGCCCCACATCATTGACAAGTTCAACGAACGCCTCAAGAAGAGCGTGCGCGGCGTCACCGACGCGGCGATGGCGACGTTGACCGCCTACCACTGGCCCGGCAATATCCGCGAACTCGAAAACGTGCTCGAGCGGACCATGTTGTTTTGCAACGGCGATGAGATTGACGCCGCCGACTTGCCCGCCGAGGTTACCGCGCACGAGCAACATGCCGTGCCGGTGCCCCTGCCGCATGAGCATGCCAGCGGCGAGCTTTCGGGTGATGCGTCGCTCAAGGATTTTGTCCGCGCCGAGGCCGCCCGCGTCGAGCGAGAATTTATTGGCAAGGCGCTCGAAGAAACGGGCGGCAACGTCACCCAAGCCGCGAAACTTTTGCGCATCAGCCGCAAGAGTTTGCAGCTCAAAATGAAAGATTTGGGCCTGCGAATTCGCGACACAACTGGCGAATAGGCGGCGAACTGGGCTATCGTATCGCCAATGGCGAGCCGCACCCTTTTACGATCGCAGCAGCGGCAAGGGCGGCCAGCGTTGCGCGTCGGCCTGGTTGTGGCGCTGCTCGGGCTGACGGTTGCGCACAGTGCCGTCGCGGATACGTCGCAATGGGCGCAGACCGCGCCGCCTGCCCCGGGCCAGCTGCAAGGCACCGTTTCGTTTAGCCAACATACCTGGAAGGCCGATATCTACCGCGAACAGATTGGCGGCAATGGCAGCCTGCAAGACGCCTTGCCTACCGTCTTTGACCTAGAGTCGACGCGCGTCGTCCAACAGCTCACCGCGGCGATCTCGCTTGGGCTTCCGGGTGACTTCTGGCTGACCGCCGCGCTGCCGATTACTTTGTCCGATTCCCGGACCATTTCTCGCCCGACGGCGCAGGCGCCTGGAGACAACACGACCGTGGCCGACGAGTTTCTGCCGGCCGACGGCTTTGATGCGGCCAGCGGTGGCGGCACCACCGGTGATTTGCTCTTTGCCGGCGCCCCGCGCAGCGGGATTGATCAACTCGAGCTCGGGGTCGGCTGGGTTGCGATGCGGCAGGGCGCGACGCGCCACGACCACGACTGGCAGCGACCGACGTGGACCTTGGGCATGGACTGGCTGGTACCTATCGGCGAGACCGCGAGTTTTTCGCGTGCCGCGCCAGATGGCAACACCGCCGTAGGCACCGGCACGCACGACATTCGCTTTCGCACCGCCGTGAGCCAGCGCTACGGCGCGTTCACGCCGTATTGGCAATTGTGGTATCAGGCGCCGCTTGGCAATCGCTCTGACTCGCTGTTTTCAGACCCAGGCTTTGGCGCGCGCAACAGCCAGAAACAGCAGCTCGTAGGCGTCGACTTCGGCGTCAAGGGTGGCTTTTCGCCTCGCGGCCAGCGCTACGACTTTGAACTCGGCGGATCGATCGTCTCGCACTTTGAAGGCCGCGGCTATTCGGAGCTGTGGGAAGTGCTGGCCTATGCGGGCGACGCGGACGCCAGCGGGCCGTTGCGGCTGGATGCCGACCCATCCACCTCGGGCGTGCAGGCACTGTCCCACCCCGGCGTTAGCTACATCGAAAATTATCTCGAGCTGCAGGGCACGGCGGCCGTGCACGCGACCTTTAGCCGGCGCTTCTCGCTTGGCCTGCGCGGCCGCATGTCGCGCAGCACCAATCACTTCATTACGTTTGCCGATGCCGGCGTCGATCTGCCGACCTGCCAAGATGCCTCCACCGGTTGCGAGGCCAACGACAACACCGTCGTCACGCCCAACACCTCTGAGGTCAATCCTGCTTATGCAAGCCGAGTCGACCTGATTGGGCACCGCTACCGCGCCGAAGGCGGCACCGGGCTTGGCCTTTTCGTCGAAGCCCGCGGCACGTTTTAGACAGAATCGCATTGAGTGGGGCCGGAGACAGTAATAGATGTGGTGTACGGCCGCGCCTGCCGCATGCGCGCGCACAAGTTGGCGCGGCCTGGCTCTGACGAAACATAAGCATACGATTCCAGCATTCGGACACTAGCGTGTCCGCCTCCACCCACTGCGTTCTGTTCTCCGCCACTTCGGATCTTAGATTGTACGACCCGGCCGGCCCATAACGGTGCACAACGGTTGCGACCAAGCACTACTGGGTCGATACTCGCCACGGGAGTCCCTATGCCGTGGTTTGATGCGTTTATTCATGCGGCCGTTGCGTTGCACACGTATGAGCTCTTGGCGTTTTTCGCCGCAACGATGGTGATCGGGCGCCTCTCGCCAGCAAGCAACAAGGAAACCGTGCGCCTGCTAGCGGGTATTACGCTGGTGCATGTCGCCGCGGTGGCGCTCGCGATCTGGCAAGGCAGCCATGCCCCCGAGCGCACGCTTGGCTTCGTCGCGCTGGCGCTATCATCCAGCGGCATCGCGATCGCGATCATCGCGTCGGTTTTTCGCTTGCTGCTGCCGCGCTTTGGCATTTACCCACCGCGCATCTTGGTCGACATCATCATGGCCGTCGCGATCGCGGTCATGTTGGTCTATACCAGCAAGCGCGCCGGGTTTTCGGTCACCGGCCTCATCACCACCAGCGCGGTGATAACCGCGGTGATCGGCTTTGCCCTGCAAGACACCCTCGGCAACATCATGGGCGGGCTGGCGCTGCAGATGGACGCCTCGGTGGCCGTGGGCGATTGGATTTCCATGGGGCCAGGCCAGCCGCAGGGCCGCGTGGTCGAAATCCGATGGCGCTATGTCGCGATCGAGACGCGCGCGTGGGAGACCATCATCATCCCCAACTCGATGTTGATGAAGAGCCAGGTCACCGTGCTCGGCAAACGCGTCGGGCAACCGGTGAAGCTGCGGCGTCAGATCGACTTCCAAGTAGATTTTCGCACCCCGCCCGGCACGGTGATCGATGCGGTGAGCCGCGCGCTGCTAGTGGACCCTGTACCAAACATGGCGACCGAGCCGGCGCCCCATGTCTTGCTGATCGCGATTCGCGATAGCTTTGCCCAGTATTGCGTGCGCTATTGGATCACGGACCTCGCGAGCGACGACCCACCCGATAGCGACGTGCGCGTGCGCGTGCTTTATGCCCTCGCTCGAGCCGAGATCGCCCCGGCGATTCCCGCGCAAGCGCTGTCGCTCAGCCAGGACACCGACGAGCGCGTGGCTGCGCGGCAGGCAGCGGGCTATGCCGAGCGGCTCGCGGTGCTGCAGCGCACCGAGATCTTTTCCAAGCTCGAGGCCCCCATCCTTGAGCAGCTTGCGCGTGACCTGCGACCCGCGGCGTTTGTTCGCGGCGAGGCGATCGCGCGCGAAGGCGAAATCGACGATGGCCTATTTATGATCGTCTCGGGGCGCGCGGTGGTGCGCATCGGCGCCAAGGGCAAGGCACGCGACGTGGCGACGCTGGTGCCTGGGCAGTTTTTTGGCGAGATGTCGCTGATGACCGGCGAGCCGCGTTCGGCCTCGGTAATTGCGCTGGAAAATCTCGACTGCTACCGGCTGCGGCGCGAGAGCTTCGAGCGGATCATTCGCGATCACCCCAGCATCGCGGAGCTGATCGCCGAGCTGTTTGCCGACCGCAAGGTGGCGCTCGATGCCGCGCGCGATGGCCTCGTGGGCGAACAAAAAGCGCGCCGCGCCTCCACCAAGAGCGATTTTCTTGGCCGCATTCGCGATTTCTTTGCTATCCACGACGAGCCGTAGGCCGGGCCCTCCCCGCGCGTTGCGGAGAACTCACCAGTAACGCATAATTTAAGATCCAAAATGGCGGAGAACAGAACGCAGTGGGTGGAGGAGATTGGGGTGCACGCCTGCAGCGATGCCGAGGCGCAGCCGTCTGGCTGTAACGAGGCTCGCGAAGCCGTACACCGCAAGATCCCCACGCAATGCGTTTCTGTATAGGCAACCAGCGTGCGCACGATTACCCAACGTTACCGCGACCCACTAAGCGAGATTTGGCTGCGCGCGTCCGCAGCGCTCGGCCTGACCGTGGTGCGCACGTCGGACGCCTATGCCGCCACCGATGGCGCCGGCACGCTACGTTTAGCGATCGACGCCGAGCTCGACGCCGACGACAGCCTGGGGCAGATGATCTTTCACGAAATCTGTCACTGGTTGGTGCAGGGCGATGACGCCCACCGCCGCGCCGACTGGGGCCTGAATAACGAAAGCGAAACC
Source organism: Myxococcales bacterium (assembly GCA_016716835.1). NCBI lineage: Bacteria > Pseudomonadati > Myxococcota > Myxococcia > Myxococcales > Myxococcales bacterium. Next base: position 1,845,873 of record JADJUW010000001.1, read on the forward strand.
GATTTCTGGCGCGAGCACGCCTGCCTGCGCCTGCAAGCGGTGCTAACCCGCCGCTTTGGCCTCGCCGCGCTGTTTGCGCCGACCACGGATTTTCGCGAGACGTTTTGGAAGGGCCTGCCGGCTGATGTCTTGGCTGATCGGCAAGATATGTCGGTGCGCCTGGCCATTGAAGGCTTGGCGCGCGCCGACAAGGCGCCGTTTGCGGTGCCGCTGATGGCGGCGCTACGCGCGACGCAGGCCTTGGCGACGGCGGTCAACAGCGTGGGCGTCGCCAACGACCCGGACTCGATGTGGAGCGGCGTGACGCCGGCCGAGGAGATTGCCGCGCATCCCGCGTTTGTCGACGGTCCAACCACGGTCACGCTTCATCCTAACCACGCATCGCCGGCGCTGCGCTGCGGTGGCTGCGCGTGGCGCTACGAGGGCGGCCCCGGCCGCAAGGCGACGCGCTGTCGCCAAGCTGATGGCAACAAGATCGACGACGCGTGGGCGGCCTGCGAACGCTTCGAAGCCGCCCTGCCCTGCCAACAATGCGGCGCCTGTTGTCGCGCGGCGTACGGCGCCGTCTATGTCGGCAAGCGCGATCCATTCGTGCGCAAGCACCCGAGCCTCATCGTCAAGAGCGAGCTTGCGTGGGAAATTAAGCGCGACGGCGACCATTGCGCCGCGCTGCAGGGCGGCAATCTCGATCAGGCTGCCGCTCAGGCCGGCCTCCGTCGCGAAACCGACGTTGCCTGCATCGTCTACGACGATCGCCCCGCCACCTGCCGCGCCTTTACCGCCGGCTCCGACCACTGCCTCACCGCCCGCCGCCGCCTCGGCTTTTCGCTGTAGGATCGGGGTCACTCCCTACCCGAAATTCAACGGTAATTTCAAGCGGTTAACTGCGCTACTGCGTGATCACGTTTAAGCCAACGTGACTACGCAGCACCGGATCTACCATCTGGAAATTAAATGCTAATCGGGGGGCGAGAGTGACCCTAGTGTTGTTCGGCGGTCTTGGACTACCATTTTCATCCCGGCATGAAACAGTTCGAAGTATCTACAATTTACTCTAACCGAATATCGGTTGACCCGCTTTTTCTTAAGGAAGGGATCCAGTACGCAATAAATCACGACCTCGACTGGATCTATATTTGCCCGCTCAATTCGTATTCCGAATACGGCTTCGATAGCCCCAAGGGCCTCGACACCTTCCGCTTAAACACCGAAGAATTGCGGGGCTGCGCAGCAATAAAAGAGCTTCAAATTTCAGAACACGTCAAAATTGAGACGGACAAAATAGAAGATATATACACAATTCCAAATCTAAGGCGATTTTCGTTTCAAGACAAAAGCTTTAAAATGGACTTCTCGAAAATGACGCAGTTAGAAGCGCTGCATTTCAAATATAACGACAACGTAAAGAACATAGGCGCGCTCAACAACCTAGAAGACCTTCTTGTGCATTCTTTCAGCCATCCAAACTGTGACCGGCTCTCCGAACTCAATGCCTTGAAAAGGCTACGACTGACGGGAGGGGCTTTCACTTCCTTAACCGGGGTTGCAAGCTTGAAAAAACTTAAGCGCGTCGATGTGACACATGGCTCAAAACTGATAGATGCATCCGCTTTGTCGGAGTTACCAAGGCTCAGCCAATTGCACCTTGAGAAATGCAAAGCGCTTTCCGATTTGTCGTTTCTAACCAACAACGAATGCATCCGCGAACTTTTTGTCGACGTCCTAGATTCGCTAGAATTCGCGCCGACGATGCGACAACTCAAATCGATCAATTTCCGGGACTGCAAAGATGGGAACATGCACCCGCTGCTGGCGGCCAAGAGCTTGGAACAAATAAATTTCCATCCCAACAAAAAACACTACACCCACAGCATCGAAGAAATTACCAAGGCAACCGGCACTCGCAGGGGAGAAACAGTTAGGCCATCGTGCCGTCTTAACGCGCGCGTTTGCACAGGCGATCTTCCAGATGATCTGCTCTTATAGACTTTCGAAATATTGGGATGCGGCACTGACCGAGTCCTCACCTCAAACCAGAACGTGGACAAGCTTCTCGGATGTTGGAACGCTAACCAACCTTGAGGAGTATTCGATTGTCGAAGACATGTTCATAACGGCTATAGTCTCCATATGCCGCGCGCTGGGAGCTGCCTCGCTAACGGTGCGAGAGCTCGAAATTGTCCAAGGTGCCGCGTGCACCTTCCATGAGGGACAAGTCGTTGATTTAGAACATGCGGGTGAAATCGCCAGGCAAATCCTGAGAGAGCTTGCGTGGGCCAAGCTGACGTCAGACCAATGCGAAGTGCATTTCGGATACGACTATTACGTATACATCGTGTCGTATGGCAAACAATTGGACGCCGCGCTGCAACTGGGCAAGGGCCTTCGTTTAGAGCCGTTCATCTCCCCGTATTTCAGCATTAACAACCAGTACGTGGACATTACAATCAGAGAGTAGCGAGGTGCCTCCTGCATACTCACGGAGGTCGGGGGTCACTCCCCACCCGAAATTCAACGGTAGTTTCAAGCGGTTAACTGCGCTACTGCGTGATCACGTTTAAGCCAACGTGACTACGCAGCACCGGATCTAACATCTGGCAATCAAAGGCTAATCGGGAGGCGAGAGTGACCCTGGTGTAAGTGTACGACGACGTTTTTTGCGCGACCATTAGTTCGAAGGTTGGAATATGTAACGCTCCCGCCATACAACCCATTCGCGACGTCACACTTGTGTCGCCGTCTACATGGTCGAGCGAGCCATTGCCGACAATTGCCAGTTTGGCCCCATACTTCCGGCGGCCGTCGCACGTATGATTTCTGCATGAACGCCAAACTCCGCTGGACCAGCCCTAGCATGGTGACCATGAGCCTAGCGATGGTCACCTGGCTTATCTCGCCGCCCGCGGCCGCAGCCGACGCACGGCCTATGCCTGCCGTTGGTGCCCGCGCCGAGTTTGGCCTCGGTGGGCCGGGCGGATTTTTTTCGGCGCGTGCGCTAGTGCCTTTAACAAACAATCGAGTGCTGGTCGTGGAACCGGGACTCGGTTATGCCAGCACAGGACCAGGGCTTGGCGTGTTACTTTCTGCGCGCACCCTGACCCTGGGCTGCCAAAGCATCCGCGACAACAACTGCTTCGTGTTGCGCTTCTATGCCGGCGGCAGCGTCAATCACCAATTTGGCCACCCGCCGACCGGTTCGGTTACGCCACCGAACGGGACCTATTGGTGGCTCGACACAGGGCTCAGGTTTCGCAAGCCCTTCGCCGAGGACCTCCGCTTGGCAATTGTGGTTGGGCTCAATATTGCTTGGTTGGCCGCAAGCCCCGACCTTAGCGAACTAGGCGCAAACGACGACGAATTCACGGGCCCGTTGTCCATCTTCATCCCAGGCTCCTACATTCTCGAAGGCATAGTCCCCGGCATGTTTTTCGGGGTTGAGTATTAGAGCTTGCATCGAGGCCGCGCCGATGACTATGTTGGCGTTTAGGGTCTACCGCGCCAAAATCAAAAAAATGCTTTCGACGCTGAAACCCGCGGTGCGTCAAGGGCCCTGTCGGACGCGGCGTTGGCCAATGACCCGAGCCCGCTAAAAAAACATCTACACATGGCTGCGTCGTGATAGAGGTTGCGGCGTGCGCACCTCCGATTTGGCATGCTTTTTATGTCTGACTATTGTTGTAGCCTGCGGCAGTGACGCCGGTGAAAACGACCCCATCTTGCCCGGCCCTCCGGTGCCAGGTGATGAGCCCCCAACTGATGGCCCAATTGGCGATGGCACCCCTGCAAACGCACTCGCTTCGACGCTGACGGCGACCTGCGCAACCTTGCAAGGTCGCGCGGTCGTCAACGAAAATGGCAACTTCGGCGTAGCCTTTACTGAAAGTGATAGCCCATTTTCGCTCATCGGCAGCATTCAATGGGAGCTGCCCAGTGGGCATTTAGGCTCGGTGCCAAACCCAGAGAACTGGAATGGCAGCGGCAGCCGACAAATTATTGCGGCGACAAGTCCAACCTACGAGCTATTTGGCAACCACTGCTGGTTTGGCGGCTCACCGCCCGCAAATACCGGCAGCGTCACCATGCACGCGTATAACCCGCAAACCGGCGTCGTCCGCGCGACCTTCGTCAACTATGTCTTGCATAGCTGCGTTGACGCCGGCACCTGCACAATCAATGGCAGCATCGAAACCAACGGCGAAGGCGTATTCGAATAGCCCATCGCGTATTGCCGTTGCCGCGGGCTCATGGCGTGCGCCTGCCCGTACGCGCGGCAAACGCATCGAGGGCGGCGAGCACGTCGGGCGCGCGCCACACTTGGTTGCGTTTAGCATCACTTGATTCAATGAGGACGCCACCATCGAGTAGCGGTTTGACATAGCGGTGCACGTTGCCCACGGCGAGTTCGAGTTCATCTGCAACAAGGCGGGCGTTGACGACGGGGCGGCGCAGGAGCAGGTCAGCTACGCGCCACGCCGACGAATCGCGGCGCGCGTGCACCGTTTGCTGCCACTGCGCGCGCAGCCTTCGCAGTTCGGTGACGAGCGAGCGTCCATTGTCGACGGCGCGGAACGCGGCATGCGCGAACAGCCTGACGATCGCGCCCGGATCGCCTGCGCGATACTTGGTCAGGGCATCAAAGTAGGCCTGAGTATTAGCCAGCAAGCCCGCCGAAACCGGCACCGTAACGCTGCGGGTAAGTCGCCCGTGTCGCAGCATCGCCTGCACCAAGGCTCGGCCAGTGCGCCCGTTGCCATCGGTGAAGGGATGAATCGTTTCAAACTGTGCATGCGCCAGCGCCGCGTGTGCAAGCACCGGCAGATCGTCGCGCCTAATAAACGCCACCAAGTCATCGATCGCCGAGGCGACGCGGGCGTGCTGTGGGGGGACAAACGTCGCTAGATGTGGCCCTGCGTGCCCACCACCGATCCATACCTGTTCGGTGCGCCACCGCCCGGCGCTGACTGGATCGGACGCGTGCATCAAGGCGTGATGCATCGCCAAAATCGAGGAGGCACGAATATCGTCTGCCAGCGCCAACGCCGCCGTCATCGTGCGGGTATTCGCTACAATTTCCGCCGCGTGCTTGCGGCCAGACGTACCTAGCTCTGCCTCGGCAATGGCTCGCGCCGAAGCGGTTAGATTTTCGATGCGCGAACTCGCCGCAGATTCGCTGCGTAGCAAGATAGACGAGAACGGCGCGAGTTCGCCACCCATCTGTTCATCGAACCGTGCAACCTCAGCCGATGCCGTTTCGACCAGGGTCACGAGTTCACTGGGCAATAGCGGCCGAACCTTCGCAATCAGCGGCACAATCGCGGCCCTGTATGGGCCGTCATGCCTTAGCTGCTCGCGGCGAGATAGCGCCGAAGATTCACGCATTTGCCAACGCACAACCTCGAAGGCGAGGCTCGGCCAGCGAGCATGCGGCACTTTCTTTGGTTTCTTATCTGAAGGCACCGCTATACAATAACCTCAGTTATTATAATAAGTGAAGTTATGGCCCTTGGCAAGCTTCACTTGCGGCACCCGGCGAGCCAGCAGCTCACGTGGGCTTAGTGCGATTGGTCGCCATTGCCACCAGATCGACGCCGGTGGTTTGCTTGAGCTGCTCGGCAAACGTTGCGGCGTTGACGGCCGCGTTGCCGCCACCGCCACCCTGCGACAGGTTGCGGTCGATGAGCGAGAGCTTGTTGACCTCGATCTTGCCGACGGTGCTCATCAGCGCGCGCACGAGTGGCGTTAGCTTTTGCGCCACAAAGATTTGCCGCGCGTTTTCGCCGTTCTTTACCCACGTCGCGCCGAGGCTGCGAATGGCGTCCGCGCTAGCGCGGCCTTCTTCTTTCAGCGTTGCCGCGGCGCCATGGGCCTCAGCGATCTTGCGTGCGCGCCGCGCCTCGGCCGGACGCACCTCGTCGGCGATAAGCTGGTAGCGAACTTGCTCGAGGCGCGCCCGTTGCACCTCGACCTCGGCGATCGACTTGGCGACCAGCGCTTGCACCGCGCCCCGCGCCTCGGCGATGAGCGCCTCTTTGCCGGTTTGGGCGTCGAGGATGAGACCCGCGGCATAGGCTCGCCACTGCAAGATTTCGGCGTCGACCTTGGCCAGCTCTTGCGTGCGCAAGTTCTCGGCGGCGCGCTCGGCCGAAAGCGCTTTATTGTCGGCCTCGGAGATGCGCGAGCGTTTGATTAGTTCGGCGGTTTGGCGGCGCCCCAGCGACTCGAGATAGCCCTTGTCGTCTGAAACCGATTGCACCTTGAGCGTGTCGAGCTCGAGTCCTAAGCGACCGAGATCGGTATCGGCCTCGTGCAGCAACGCCTGGGCAAATTTTTCACGATCGGTGTTTACTTCTTCAGGCGTCAGCATGGCGAGCACGCCGCGCAGATTGCCCTCGAGCGTCTCGCGCGCGACGTTCATGATGTCTTCGCGTTTGCGCCCCAAGAAGCGCTCGATCGCGTTGGCGAGCTGGGTGGTCTGACTAGAAATCTTGACGTTGGCGACGCCCTGCACGTTGAGCGGAATGCCGCCCTTGGAGTACGCACCCGAGACGCGCAGGTCGATCACCATGTTGGTAAGGTTCATGCGATCGACGACCTCGAACAGCGGAATGCGCACCCCGCGCCCGCCCTGCACCAGGCGATAGCCCACCACGCGGCCATCCGACGACGAGATGCGGCGATGCGTCCCCGAGAAGATCAGCACCTCGTTGGGTGGGCAGATGAACAGCATCCGCGTCACGATGACGAAGGCGGCGATCACCGCGAAGGCGATGAGGGCGAGAATTACGACCGTTGTTGTCATCATGACAGCCCTCCTGGCGCGCGGCGTCCCGCAATGAGCGCGGGGATATCCACGCCAATGGTGCTCGAAACTTCACGCAACAGCGCGGCCACCGCGGCTGGATACGCCGAGGCATAAGCCGCCAACATCTTGCCGTCGCCGCTGTCCATGAGATTGACCTCATCAACCGAAATGCGTTGCGCGGCCTGCGTGACCTCGGCAAAGAGCGTGTCGAGATTTTGCAGCACGAACATTTCCATCGCCTTGCCGCCGCTCTCGCGCCACGCCTGCGACACCAGCTCAAGCGAGGCGGCCATGGCCTCGCCGTTGGCGGCAATCGGCGCGGCGTCGCCGGCGGCATTGATCTCTTGCACGATGCGCGCCGTCTCCGCCGGAATTGTCACGTCGGCCTCGAGGCGCAAGGTTTCGAGCTGGCCGCGGATTTTTTGCAGCTCCAGCTCGGCCTCGGCGCGCGCTTGCTCACCGGCGGCCTTGGCCTTTTCGATTTCCGACTGCGCGGTGCCATTGAGCTCGGCTTGAATCTGCCGCAGCTCGTTTTTCTTTTGCGCGATGGCCGCCTCGGCGTTGGTATGGGCGACCTTGCCGCGCGCCGTTGCCGCAGCCTCTGCCTCCGCGGCCGCGCGCATGGCATCGCTCTCGGCGACCTCGGCGACGCGCAAGACCTCGGCGATGCGTTGGCGGCCGATGCTTTCGAGGTAGTTGCGCTCGTCGGCGACGTGTTGGATCTTCAGGGTATCAAGCGCCAGCCCCAGCTTTTGCAAATCCGGCTCGGCTTGCAGCTCGAGCTGGCGCGAAAACTTGAGGCGATCTTCGTTGACCTCTTCCGGGGTCATCGACGCGATCACGCCGCGCAGATGGCCTTCCATGGTTTCTTTGGCGACGCGACCGATTTCGCGGGTGGGCACGCCCAGGAAGCGCTCGATGGCGTTGCCGACAATCCTGGGATTGGTCGAGACCTTGACGTTGGCAACCGCGTGTACCGTGAGCGGAATGCCGCCTTCAGAATAAGCCCCTTGCACCTGCATCGGCACCGAAATCAGCGAGACGTCCATGCGGTCGACTTTTTCGACGATGGGGATGCGAAAGCCGCGGCCACCGGCGACGACGCGAAAGCCGACGTCGCGGCCGTCGGGCAGCCGATGCCTCCGCCCCGAGAAGATCAAAATCTCATTGGGCCGACAAATCGACAGAAAGCTGCGAAAGATCCAACTTAGGATCACGATCGCGCCAACGGCCAGCACCACCGCCCCGATCAACGTTTCAAACATGGTTCCCATTTGATTCACGACGACTCCCTCACTTGTTGCCTCTCCCCGTTACTGATTACGCGCCTAGCTAACCGACATCGGCGATACCGTGGCTGTGCCGTTAGCGACGGAAATGACCAAGACCTGCGCGCCTTCGGCCAAGGCGACATCGTCGTCGGTGAGCGCGAGCACGTCAAACACGCGCCCCTTGGACTCGATGCGCACCTTGCCCGTGGCACCCTTGCCAAAGGCAACAATGACGGTGGCCGAAGCGCCTTCGAGGTCCGTATCGGAAACTTGGCTGGTCGATTCGCGCACGCCGAGCACATAGCTGACCCACGACGCCATCACCCCTACCACCCACGCGACGACGACCGCGAGCAGCAAGGTCACCACGGTGCCGGTGTTGCCGAGCCAGGTGAGAATCGCGCCGGTGAGCCCAAAAAACGCGAGGGCAAAGGTCCAAAAGCGCAGCGACGTGATCGGCAGCCATGAAAACGATGAATCCGGCAGCACCGAGGCGTGGCTGGCATGCGCGTCGTCGCCACCATCCGCGTCGTGCCCGAGATCGTCACCAGCGCCGCCTTCGCCGCCCGTGGCGAGGGTAAATGCGATGAAGGTCCCCGCAAACCCCGCGCACACCAAGTACAGATACAACATGGCGGGCAGTGTGGCGGCGATGCCGAGGGTGGCGCAAGTGCCGCGCCGCAGTAATTGGGCGCCGCCGGTGCTACAGCCGCGGCATGGCTCATCTGCGTTTGCTGCTGGCACTGCCGTCGTTGATCTCGCTGCTCGCGTGCGCCGTTGGCAACGGCTGTGCCGCGCGCCAACACGCGCGAGGGCCGACCACCGGCGGCATATTCGGCTTGGTGCGCGACAAGTCGAGCGGGGAAGCCTTGCCCGTGGCGCGCGTGGAGCTGGCCCCTCTGGCGCTGGGTGCGGCCCCTGCCCTTTCGCTTGACGGCCGCGGCTCGTTTGAGCGCGGCGAGTTGACGCCCGGGACGTACACCCTCTCCGCGACTTATGCCGCGCAGCGGATAACGGTGTCGGGGATCGCCGTCGAGCGAGGTCGCATGACGCCCGTCGATGTCGCATTTGATCTCGGCTTTGATGGCGACATTGCAATGACGTATGACGAGCTAACCAAGCAACCGCTTGCCCGATATCGCCTCGGCGACGGCCGCGGCACCACCGGCAAGCTCGAAATCGTCGTCGAGAGCGCGGGCGAGGCGCAGCGGCTGGCGCAAGTAACCGTCTTCTTGTCGGCGGCGCAACTCAGCGAGCCCATCTTGCTGCAAACCGACGCGCAGGGCCGCGCCCTCTCGCCGCCCCTGCAGTCGGGCATCTACGAACTAAGCGCCTACTACACTGAGGTACGGCGCGGCTCCCTAGAGCAACGCAAGGGCGGGATCGCGGTCAGCCCAGGGGAAGTCACCGTGGTGCCGTTTCGCATCGAGGTGCCGGGCACCACCAAACGCTAGCGCTGGGCTCCTGGCCCCTGGCAACCGAGGTGGCCACCGCGGTCGGGAGGCCATCCGGCGGCGGGGCAAAGTCACCCCTAGGCGCTTGAGATCGCCAGCCAACTTGGATATTGACGGCGCGCAGAATTGGCTACACGCTATTTGTACAAAGGCCTAGACCGCTCCGCGGCTGGGACTGGAGGAAAAATGTCGCACCGCTTACACATGTTTAAGGCAAAAATCCATCGCGCCACCGTCACCCATGCCGACCTCGAATACGAGGGGAGCGTTACCATCAGCGGTGAGCTCCTCGATGCGGCCGGCATTCTAGAGCACGAGCAGGTTCACATCTGGAACGTCACGCGCGGCACGCGGTTGCAAACCTATGCCCTGCGCGGCGACGAGAACAGCGGCGTCATTTGCATCAATGGCGCCGCCGCCCACCATGCGGCGCCAGGCGACAAGGTCATCATTGCAACGTTCGCCGAGGTCGAGGCCGAGGCTGCGCAGGCGTGGCAGCCGACCTGCGTCTTTGTCGACGCGAAGAATCGCATGAAGGCAATTGGCGAAGAAGTCGCCGGTCCCAAGCGTCGCCTCAACGCAGTCTAACTCTGTTGCCACATTGTTAGCACGGTCTTGCCAACGGTAAGATTGCGCTCCATCTCGGCCTGCGCGGCGGCCAGCTCGTCGATGGGCCGGACGACCAGAGGCGGCAGGGCGATGGCCCCCGACGCGAAGAGCGGCATCACCTCGCGCGCAAACGCGGCAGCCGTCGCCGCACGCTCCGCGGACCCTCGCGAGCGCAAGGTTGAACCAATGAGCGAAAGCTTTTTCATAAGCAAAGGCACAAGTGAAATCTCTTTGCGCGAGCCGCCGAGAAAGCCGATGAGCAACCACCGCCCGCCAGGGGCGAGCACGCTGACGTTGTCGTCGAAATACGCCGCGCCGACGCAATCGAGCACGACCGCAACGCCACCAGGCGCCGCCGCCATCACCTCGGCGGCAAAGCTCGCCTTGTCTTGCGCGACGATCACCGTGGCCGTTGGGGCATAGCGGCGCACCACCTCCGCCTTGGCCGCCGAGCGCGTCGTCGCAATGGCGTGGCCGCCAAAGGCCTGCACGATGGCTACCGCGGCCATGCCGACGCCGCTGGCGGCGGCGTGAATGAGCACGGCGTCGCCGCGCGCCATGCGACCTTGCACGATGATGGCGTCCCATGCCGTCACGAAGGCCTCCGGGATAGATGCGGCCTCAGCCGCGCTCATGCCAACCGGCACCGCGACGAGTTCGTCCTGCGCGATGACGACATGCTCGGCCATCGCGCCGCCACCCGTGATCGCCAGCACGCGATCGCCGACCGCCCAGCGCGACAAATGTCCTCCCCTGCGGGGCCAAGCGCATCGATGACGCCAGCGAATTCGAGCCCGGGTATGTCGGGCGGATACCCCGCCGGCGCCGGATACTGGCCTTTGCGCTGCAACAGATCCGCGCGGTTAAGCCCCACCGCCTGCACGCGCACGCGCGCCATGCCTGCGCCCAACCTCTCCGGTTGCGGCGTCGGTCGCTCGCCCACCGCGATGACGCTCTCGTCGCCCTTGCCGCGATACTCAATAACTTTCATTGCGGCCCGACTATAGTGGAATACACTTTAGGCACTTATGAGGCACACCTACAATTTTCACGCGTGGGCCATGACGGGCTTGGTCGCAACCGCAGCCACCAGCCTCGCGCTCGCAGCCTGCGGCAGCGACGAGCACGGCCACTCGAATACGGTTGATTGCGATCTCGAGACGCGCGACGACGTGTATGAGCCCGGCCTGAGCAAGACGGGCGAAGCGGGGTTAACGTTTACCATCGTAGAGGCGACGCCCTCCCCACCTGCTCGCAACGACAACACGTGGACCGTGGAGCTAGCGCAGGACGGCACGCCGGTCACTGCAGATGACTTCGACGTCACGCCCTTTATGCCCGACCACGGCCATGGCACGCCAACGATCACCGAGGTGACGCCAGGTGCAGCGACAGGCGACTACACGCTTGAGCCGGTGAACATGTTCATGCCCGGGCTGTGGGAAATCACGCTAAGCGCCAGCGTCGGCGACGTCACCGACAGCGTCGTCTTTCGCTTTTGCATTCCGAGCTGAAGCTCTGCGCCTGGGCGTGCCACTACTGGCCCGAGCCCGTGGCTTTAACGATATCAAGCGCGGCCTCGACGCGGGCGCGCTTGCCGGCACGCTTGGTGCGCATGCCAAATACGGCCAGACGGCGGCGCAGCGTGTTGCGATTGACGCCTAAGATCTCCGCCGCCTTCACCTGATTGCCGGCGGTTTGCTCCATCACCAGGTCAAAAAGCGGTCGCTCGACGCGCTCAAGGATTTTCTCGTAGAGGTCCGTCACGGGATAGCCATCCATGCGGCGCATAAAGCCCGACAACTTGGCCTTGACCATGTCTTCAAACGACATGTCCTCAAGCGGCACGCGCTCGGCAATGGCCGGCAGCACCGTTTCGATGTCGCCGGCCTCTACCCTGGCGCCGGAAACCCGCGCCGCGAGGCGACGCACGATATTTTTAAGCTCGCCGACGTTGCCAGGCCACGGATACGACATCAGGCGTTGGTGCGCCCGCGTTGCGACCTTCATCGAGCCGCGGCCTATTTCCGACGCGTAGTGATTCAGCCAGCGCTCGACGAGCTGGGGAATGTCTTCGGTGCGCTGTCGCAAAGGCGGCAATTCGATGAGCTGGCGGCTGAGCGAGTCGTAGAGGTCGCGGCCAAGCATCTTGCCATTGACCGCCACTTCGAGGTCGGCATCGGCAGACGCTACCAGCCGGACGTCGGGGCGCCCATCGCCCGCCGCGCGCCGCAACACCCGCTTGACCGTGCGCTGTGCCGCCGCCGACAAATCGCTGATGTCTTTAATGAGCAAGGTGCCGCCCGCGGCGGTGGCAAAGGCGGCCTCGGCGGCGATGTCTTCTGGCGTCACCGCGGCGCCGTCTTCTGACTCCGCGACAAAGGTTGGGCGCACCGCGAGAAAGCGCCGCGTCTTGCGCGCGCTGGTGTCGTGCAGCACCCGCGCCACGAGTTCGCGGCCCGTGCCGTGTTCGCCGCAAATTAAGACTGGCTCGTCGCCCGCGCCAAACGCTTCGATGGCCGCGACCACGGCCTTCATCGGCGCGCTATCGGCTACCAAAAAATGTCGGGCGTCTTTCTTATTGCGTTGCACGTCGCATCCCCCTTTTTGTCTACGCGCTCGCCATGGCGAAGGCGCTGTCGTCCCCTGCGGCATCCATCACCGCGTTGATTTCCAAGCGATCTGCCTCTGGCGCTAGCCCGAGGCGCGATCGCCGCTCAAGAAGTTGTGAAAAATAGTCGCGCGACATGGGGAGCAGCAGGGCTAGGTCCTTGGTGTCCCATACGGCGACGCGAAAGGCATTACAGCCATAGAGGCCGCGGGCGTACCACGCACAGGCCTTGCGCACTTCGTGCAGCGCGCGCGGCCCAGCCTTGAGCTCCGCGATAAGCCCAACGTGGCGCTCCAGCGCCTCCAGGCGTTCTTCCAGCGTCGGCGGGCCCGGGTCGGCATGGCCTGCCGCCAGCGCCTTGAGCCGGCGGAAAAACCAAGGGTTACCCATGGCGCCGCGGCCAATCATGACCGCGTCGGCGCCGGTGTTTTCCTTGATGCGAAGGTACCCCTCGATGTCGACGACGTCGCCATTGGCCACCACCGGGATATGCGCGGGCAAGGCATCGCGCACCTTGGCGATGATGGCGTGGTCGCTGCGCCCGCCAAACCCCTGCGACCGGGTGCGCCCATGCACCGTAATCATCTGCGCGCCGGCCTCGACCAAGGCGCAAGCGAATTCTGGCGCGTTGAGGTGGGTCGCGTCCCAGCCTGCGCGGTGTTTAACCGTGACCGGCACATGGGCCGGCACCGCGGCAACGACCGCGCGCACCAGCGCCTGCGCAACCTCGGGCTCGCGCATCAGCGCCGAACCGCACTCGCCGGCGACGACGCGCTTGGCCGGGCACCCCATGTTGATATCGACGAGCGAGGCGCCAATGCCGACCGCGACTTGCGCCGCCGCGAACATCGCTGCTTCCTCGCGTCCAAAAATTTGCACACCAAATGGGCGACCGCCCAAGCTGGCAGTTAGTTTTTTCGTGGTCTTGTTGTCGCCGAGCTGCAACGCCTTGGCGCTTAAAAACTCCGTGATGGTAAGGCCGACACCGAACTCTTCACACACGGTGCGAAATGGCAGGTCGGTTACCGAGGCCATCGGTGCCAAAAGCACCGCGGGATCGATAGTCAGAGGGCCGACGCGCATGGGGGATCGGAATCTACCGATTTCTCTGCGAGAGGAAAGTGAGAACTTGCCGATCCGCGCGCCTTAAGGGCGAATTTTTTTACGTGCTCCGGATGCGCGCGACATCGTGAGCCGAGTTTAGATTTGTCAGGCAACGGAAATGTTCATCAACGCTTGCTAAGTCGTTTTCGGTTAGCACGCAAACGTTCCCCATTGACTTTTCAAGGACGTCGCTCATGCGCCGCGATCCGCGCGCTAGCAGGTCGCTTACGTGCGGCAAAAGGGCGCGGCCATACACCGCCAAAAGTGGCTCTAAGCGGCCATTTACGCTAAATGCCGCGCCATCGTGGCCCGCGCGATACGCGGCGAGCAACCGCCGCAGCACGGGCGTGGTGATGAATGGCATGTCGCCGCCCACGAGCACCACGGCCGTCGCCGAGGATTGCGAAAATGCCGCCGCGAGGCCGGCGAGCGGGCCAAGGCCAGGCGCGGCGTCGTGGACGATGCGGACGTGAGATGGCACCGAATCCAGGCGCGCGCGACCGGCGGCTCCGGTAGCCACCACGACCTCGTCAACCACGGGTGCCAGCGCGGCAAGCAGCCGCTGGCAGATCGAGCTGCCCTCGATCTGGAGCGCGAGCTTGTCGATGCCGCCAAATCGCGTCGCGTCGCCGCCGCCGAGGATGCAGCCGATGACCATATGGCTTAGCCTCGGCGCGTCGCGGCGAGCGCCGCCAACAGCTCGTCGTGGAGGTGGCCATTGCTCGCCACCACGTCGCCAGACAGTAGCCAGTTGGCGCCACCGTCGTGTTCGCTTAGGCGCCCGCCCGCCTCGGCGAGCACGATGCTTGCCGCCGCGACGTCCCACGGGTGCAAATCGAGCTCCCAAAAGCCGTCAAACCAGCCGGCCGCAACATAACAAACGTCGAGCGACGCCGCGCCGAGCCTCCGGCAGGCGTGCGACGCGCGATGCATCGCCTCCCACTGGCGGAAGTTGTTGGTGGCCGGGTCGCGAAGATCGTAGGGAAAGCCCGAGGCAAGCAGCGATGTCCCTAGCTGCGGCGTGCGGCTCACCTGTAGCCGACGCGGCGCCTCGCTAGCGGCGCCGCCCTTGCTCACAACCAAGAAGGCACCAAGGCCCTGCGCGGCGTAAAACTCCTGCCCTAGGGCCGGGGCCAGCACGACCCCTGCCACCGGCTGACCTTCCCTGACAAGGCCGATAGAAACCGCCCAGATAGGCACGCCATGCGCAAAATTTACGGTGCCGTCGATCGGGTCCACCGACCAATAGAGGTCGGCCAGTTCGCCACCGCCCTCCTCGCCCACCACTGCGACATCGGGGGTTCGCACCGCCAGCTCGGCGCGGATGAGCTGTTCGGCAAGCACGTCAAATTCGGTAACCAGATCTGACAACGTGGTCTTAGTGGCGATCGCAATCGGCGGCGTCGAGCCAATGCCCTCCGCGGCCACCCGCGCGGCGGCGCGGGCATGCGCGAGCAAGCTGGGAAGCGACTGGTCCATAGGCTAGCGACGATCCACGCTAGAGGTCCAGCCGCATCGCCACCGAGGCGTCGCTCTTGGCGCGAAAGGTCGCGCTCTGCGCCACGACGTTGGCGACGGTCGAACGGTCGACGACGCGAAATCCAACCTTGGAAGCAAAAAAATCGCTGGCGTGCTCGGTCATGAGATAGATGCGGCGCACGCCGCGAAAGCGGGCGTGGCTCACCGCGGTATCCGCTAACATCCAACCATAGCCGTTGCCTCGCCAGGTCTGGCTCACCACCAGCGCGCGCAGGACGGCCTCCTCGCCGTAGACGTCTAACGCCACCGACGCGACGATGCCGCTCTCATTGCGCAGCACGAAAAACGAGCTGGCATCTTCATCACGCGCATAGGTGGTCCACATGTCGACCGCGGCGAGCAGGCCTCGCACCGCGACCATATCGCCCGCGCGGGCCGGCAACACCGCATCGCCCAAGGCGTCGAGCAGCTTGTCGAAAAACCCGCCAAACCCACCCGACGAGCACGCGACGACGACGTCGCCCGGGCCGGCGCTATCGGCGATATGCTGCACCAAGGCGTCGATTTGCGGCAGGTACGACGCCTTGACGCCGCGCGCATACAGGCCGTGCGCCAGCACCTCGGGATCAAAGCGCTCGGCCTCGGGAATTTTGCTGGTGTCAAACGGTTGCCAAATAACGACTTCATCGGCCAGGGCAAAGGCATCTACCATGTCGTCTTGAAAAATATTTCGCCGCGAGGTCGCGGAGCGCGGCTCGTACGCGGCGATCAAGCGGCGCGCGCCAAAGCGTTGGCGCATGGCGCGCAAGGTCTCGCGCACCGCGGTTGGGTGATGCGCGTAGTCGTCAAACACGTGCACGCCGCTGGCAATGCCGCGCAACTCCTGGCGACGGCGCACGCCGGCAAACGTCGCCAAGCCGCGCTTGACCTCGGCCACGGTGAGGCCTCGATTGAGGCACACCGCGATCGCCGCGACGCAGTTGGCGATATTGTGGTTGCCCGTGAGCAGGGTCTCGAACCGCTCCTGTTTTTCGCCGAGGCGATACAAATCAAACGCGACGCGGCTCGACTTGAGCTGCTCAAGATTGGTGGCGAGCCAGGTCACGCCAATAGGCCGGCTCGCGCTCGCATCGGGGCCTACGGCATCGACGACCGCGTAGCTTTCGATCTTGCAGTCGGCGTCGCGCGCGACTTCCAAGGCGGTCTCGCTGTCGTGGGCCACCAGCAGCGTGCCGTCCTCGGGGATCAGGTGGACGAAGCGCGTAAAGGCGGCCTTGACCGCCTCGAGCGAGGCGAAG